>JASJDJ010000166.1 GCA_030065635.1 Xenococcaceae cyanobacterium MO_188.B32 | reverse complement strand
CTCCTGTACCAATTCCTCGAATGCGCTCCTTGCTGCTGCAAATGGATTCTCTATCTCAACCAAATGTGCTTCAATTTCCATGGGGCTTCTCCAAAACACGAACATATGATGGTCACCAACCCATATCTTCGCGGCTCGGAACTTTTCTTGACTAGTTCATCTCCCCAAAACCTTGATTTCTCTGTCGCTCAATAGAGCTGCACCCAATTGGTTTTAGCTTTACTTTCATTTGTCTATTCTGTAAAGCTATATTCCTCAATAGCTTAAGAAAAATCTTTCATCACTAACTGGTAATTCTGTCAAATCAGTCACCGTTACACCGCCACGGGGCGTTGCCCGAAGAGCGGACGCAGGAGAATCCCTACCCGCCCACAGCCCCTTGTAAAACGAACGGGGCGTACAAGCTCTTGAATTAAATTCAAGAGACAGCCCCTCCGCTGCCTGCGGTGACCGGCGTTCCCCGGTCAAGTAAGCCAAGGGAAATAACCGCCAGTCGCTCATGAAGGAAAACCCTATATAAATTTTTAATAACAATTTTTGATAGTTAATGGTGATTCTATAATGATTTTCACTACAATCAGAATTATATTAAAAAACTAAGTTTTGATTTTGGCAATGAGACGGCAAGAGCAAGAAATTAACATGGGGATTGCTTATATTTTGTGGGGTTTAGGACTTTTTGGTTTTTGTGGAATTCATCGTCTTTATCTAGGCAGAATTGGAACGGGCATACTTTATTTTTTTACTTTTGGTTTATTTGGTCTCGGTCAAGTTATAGACTTATTTTTAATTCCTGATATGGTGCGCGAAAAAAACTATCATCTTCAGGAAAAGGCAAAAACAAATAATTTGATGCTCTGGTCAGATATGAGCGAAGAAATAATTAGAAGCAAAGCCAGTAGTGTATTAAAACAAATGCAAGCTAATACCAGTTCATACCCGGCTAAACCAAATAAATCCGCTCCCATGTTGAAACTACTTAAAGCTGCTGCCGATAATAATAATGTTCTTTCTCTTGGTCAAGCAGTTATGATTTTGGAACTACCAGTAGAAGAAGTAGAAAAGTTATTACAGAAAGCATTAAAACAAGGTTTGGCTCATATCGATAACGATTTAGAAACAGGAGCAGTTCGCTATCATTTTGATATCTAAATCTTGCTAGGAATGTTATCCAACTTGTCAATCTCTTTTTTGTCAGCCAATTTATTTATTAATAAATAAATACCAATTATTCCTAGCTGAGCAAACATCAACATTACATAGATAATCCAAGTAGATTGCAGGCTTTCTGCTGAAGATAAAGAAATCAACATTGCGCCAAAGCCAGCATAAGGAAGTAAACGGATCCAAGTACGATGTAAAGGTTTTTGGGGTTTTGTAAGTTTTTTCATAATATAATGATTCTTTATTTTGGCAAGGTACAAAAATACTTAGACTATTTATTGATTGTCGATCGAAACCATCTTATTTAATTCAACACTTGATTAACTTTATCGATCGCTCTTTGCCAAACAGTTTTTGGTTGGGGAGTTGGTAAATCTTCTGGTGGATTTTCTTCACCCAGATAACGATAATGCTTCCAAATATCCCAATAGGGACAACCCGATCTAATTTTAATACCAGCCCAGTGTAAATATTGTAAAGGCCGCTCGGTATTAGGATCGAACAAGCTATAGTCTTGTTGTTGAAAATGTTTGCTTCCTGCCCAACTTCCAGGGGCTTTTCCCGGTCTACGAACTATATTAAAACGCTTGGGGATACGTTTAAGTAACATATAGTTAATAATAGGTTGATCGGAAGTTTTTTGCGAAAAATCGAAATATTCGGGATGGGCAGCACATTCAGCAAAAGTATCGTATAAATCTCGTTCGGAAATTAAATTCTTTTTAGAAGCCCAAAAACCACCATTGAAAATATCTTGTAAGTCTGCTTCTGTAAAAATCCCTTCCTCAATTACTGTAGGACTAAATACATTTTTAATTCCCGCAGAATGTTGATAGTCACAACAAAGAAAATCATATTCTTGTAAATAATCGAGATTATCGATAATTTTTTCAAAAACAACAATATCTGTATCGAGATAAAGAAATTCGTCAAACTCTCCAAACCAACAAGCTTGTTTACGAAATTGATTGGGACGAGCAAAAAAACCTCGACCAAAAATAGTGTAAAGTTTTTGAGAAAGACGTTCGATAAAATCTAAATCTGGATATACTTTGACATCAAAAGAGTTTGCCAATTTAGTCGCGATAGCCTGATAATTATCATCATAAGGAATCATCATAATCGGTGTATCCCGATCGTGTAACCTAATACTATTTAATAGCGCGATCGTCTGCTCGGTTACCTTATCATTAGCAGTAATATAAATACCACGATTCATCTAAATAAATCTCCTTACTTATTACTTATTCGGGCGGTCAACATTCTGAGGAAACCTCAGAATTACGCCCTCACTTATTACTTATTACTTAAGCCCCAATTTAGACATAATTCTTTTGGCTAAACTTCGAGGTTGGTTATAGGCTTTAGCTTTGGTTGTAAACTGAGGACGCTTTTCTGGTTTGTGGAGATAGCGATAGTATAAAAATAAATCTCTGTAAGGAAAATTTATATTTTCTCCTTCACAAACTCGTGTAAATAATCGAGAAGATAAACCAATATAGTGAATATAAGTTAAGCGTTTACCTTTATCATATAAAATCCGATCTTGGTTTTTAAAATGGCTAGAAGTAACGCAGCAACCAGTTACTTCTGATTTGGGTAAATGCAAAGCTAAATTATAAATTGAGCAACCAGAACGCATCATCATATAATTAATTAAAGTCTGGTCTGGTGCCATAGGATAGAGAATTTCTGCTTCTCCCGATTTAAGATAATTAATTATTTCCTTTCTTCTTTCTTCTGTGAATAAATCTTTTTTAGAAGCATAAAAACCAGAACAAAAAATTTCTGTAGCAATACGTTGTGGAGAAAAAACAGTTGCTAATTTAGGAGATGTAACTGTATATACATGAGTGGTATCTTTGTGCTGAAAATCATAAACAACACAATCATTACTATTTAAAAGATTAAAAATATTATCTACAGGACTCATTAACAGAGTATCTGCATCCATGTAGAGAAAGCGATCGAAAGGAGCATCAAAAGCACAGTAACGGCGATGAGTACCAAAACGATGATAACCTTTACTCCCTGCTTGTTGCCAAATTTGATTAGCAGTAGGATGAGTATCCCAAGCAGCTTGGGCAAAATCATCCCATCTATCTATAGATTCACGACTATTATATATCTGGACACTAGATCTTTTACTGACCTCTAGACTTAGCTTGGCGATATTGTCATCATAGGGATAAATGCAAACAGGCATCTCTTTACCCGCAATAGCTTCAATACTATTGAGCAAAGCAACAACCTGATCGTACACTCTGTCATTGGCTAAAGTACAAATTCCATCCATAAAGATTATCTCAAATAATGGTCTTTTCGTATTTATTGTCTAAAATTCAAGTTTTAGCACAATTGTCCCATCAATTTAGTTGATATCAATAATTTGCCATACTTTCGCGATTTTATCCTTTGCTATATGCTAAGTGTCAATATTGTCTATTAGTTGTATATTTTTGAACAATTAATAAAATTACCTACTACTATGTCTTTTTGGTCAGTATTTATACATTGACGTTTTTCCGTATTTGTTAATGTAAAAGGCTACAATCAAGGGTCTTAAGATTTCCTTTATTTCCAGATATACTTCAGGTAAGTTTGACAAGTTATTTAATCCTCATTCCTAAAGTATTAGAATTAGGAAAATTTGTAATTCCTTTACCTCGCGAGCGACGGCGAATTTTACTAGAAAAATTCAAGAAAAAACTGAAAAAAGTTAATACAGAATACAAAGAGCGTTCTCCTCTAGACCCAAAATTACGTGACAGCCTAAAACAAGAATTTGCACCAGAAATAGAGCGTCTAAGTTCTTTATTAGGAAGAGATTTAACTTATTGGAGTCGAAATTAATTTTCAGGGAGAGAAAGCTTAAAATCGAGCGACAAAATTAGAAAGCCATTCTAGTAAATTCAATTTGTGTAAGATAATTTGTCTTGCTTCTGCAATCTTATCCTTAGCTTCATACCAAGCATCAAGACTAGAAGTGACTTCTTGAATATAAGCCAAACCTTTTTCATCTAGGCTAGGTAAACGCAAAAAACTACCAGGGGGTAATAACTTATCGGCAGCAGAACCACCATAATAAATAGGTAGGCACCAACACAAAAGGGCATCCCATAACTTTTCGCTCACATATAGTTCATTCTCAGCATAGTTTTCTATAGCTAGATTGTAATAATAGGGAGCCATAGCATAATATTTATTTTGGACTGTGCCTAAGCTATTTGCCCACTCTGGCAGACGACGACCATACAAGTCAAAATCTAAATTATGTTCTTGTAATAGACGTAAAAAGGATAAACGCCGACGATGACTAGCTGTACGAGAAATCCCTGAAGTAATCCAACTACAACGCTTTTGTTTTTCTGGTAATTTTCCTTCTGATAATTCTGTAAAAGAATTATTGACATACCAAATAGCGGGCATATAATCGGGAATAGGAGCAACGCAATCGGGCCCTGAAACATAACCACAATATTGACTGGCTAGTTTGTAGTTTGCTTTATTTCTCGCAACAACTTCTTTTAAAGGAGGCTCTCGTAAGAGAAAAATAATTCTTTCTTGGGGAATATCTTGTAGTAACGAAGGAATTTCTACTTGAGAAGTTGAGTTTTTCCCCAGTAACTTTTGCCACCAGGGAAAATCGGGTTGTCCTTTTGGAAAATCAAATTGATACAGAAGCAAAAAATCTGGTTTTTTAGCCGTAGCTAACATCTGAATATTACCCCACACGCCAAAAAGATTAGGTGTTTGTTTCCAAAGCCAATCTCTTTGATTGAGGTTTTTATAGCTACTCAACATACCAACGACTTTTTTTTCCATCGTAACTTTTAGTGAAATTTTTCAATACTGCTATAAAAAATAGACTTGCCGTTTCCAGCATAGTCCAAAAAAAAGCGCTCGATTTCTAGATAAAAGTCAAACTATCATGATTTAAACTTCTACTTTGACACCCCGCCAAAAAGCAATATAACCCTTGATATTATTTGCTTTTTCTTTTGTTTCAGGATAATACCAAGCAGCATCTTTATTTTCTTCTCCATTAACCACAATATTGTAATAACTAGCTTGTCCTTTCCAGGGACAGGTAGTATGGGTACTGCTTGGTTGAAAATATTCCTTGTTAATGGAGTCAGGGGGAAAATATTGATTACCTTCCACTACCTCACAGGAGTCACTTTCGGCTAAAACCGCACCATTCCAAATTGCTTTAGGCATTTTACTTCTCAACTAATGAACTTCTTGATTAATATTCTCGTTCCTTAAAGAAACAATCAACTTATAAAAGAAGAATACAGAATTTTGACTAGTTCTACCATTGAGAACTATAAATTTGTGTCTAACGTCAATTAGATAGGGGGAAATAGCTAAAAGCTAAAAGCTAATAGCTAAAAGCTAAATGATTAAACAAATTCTTCCGCAGTTTTTTCTGACGTAGCTTTAATATTACAGGTTTTCTGATTCCAAACATATGCGCCTATTCCTACAACTAAATTAGCAATACAAGCAGCAGCAAAAATACCATTAATGCCAAATAGCCTACTACCCAAATATGCTAGAGGAATATATAAAACAACCATCCGACTGATAGTCATAATCATTGAGGGAATAGGTTTACCTAAAGCATTAAAAGTAGAACTAGCAACAAAAATAATACCCGCAGCAGCATAACTAATGGGTACAAACCAGAGATAGTTCGTAGCTATTTGGATTACTTCAGGATCGTTATTAAATAAAGATGCTAACCAACTGGCACTACCCGTAAGTATAGCAGCCATCATAATTCCCCAAGCTAGGCAAAATAAGTAGCTTAAATTTAATGCCCGATGTACTCTATAATATTTTTTAGCTCCCCAATTTTGACCGACAAAAGGCCCAAGACTAGCAGATAAAGCAATAATAACAATTAAAGATAGAGATTCTATCCTAGAGGCAATGCCGAAAGCTGCTACTGCCTCTGCTCCATAAAAAGCGAGCGCACTAGTAATTAAACCAATGGAAATCGGCGTAATCATACTGGTCGCTGCTGCTGGTAAACCAATTTGCAGTATTTTTCGCCAAGATGCTAGTATTACCCCAAATTTGGGTAAATTAAAGCAGAGCATTTTTTCCCGATAGTGCAGCACTAGCAAAGAAGCTATCAAAGTTATTGCCCTAGATATAATTGTGGCGATCGCAGCACCCTGAATTTCTAAGCGGGGAAAACCACCCCAACCCAAAATAAAAAATGGATCGAGAGCAATATTTACTCCTGCTGCCACAATCATAATAATACCAGGAACTAAAGTATTACCACTAGCACGAATGGCACTGTTACCTACCATCGGTATTACCAGGAAAATCATGCCAAAATACCAGATTTGCATATAGCTGCGAATAAAAGGCAAAACATCAGCATCAGCACCCAAAGCAGTAAACAGAGGATCGATCGTCACTAAACCAAAAGAGACAAAAATTGCTACTACTAACAGTGATAGAGTAAGACTATCTGTAGTTAACCTTTGTACTCGATCGCGATCGCCTTCTCCAATAGCACGGGCAATTACAGACGATGTACCTACTCCTAGTCCTATCGCTAGACTTCCTAAAGTCATAACTACAGGAAAAGTAAAACTCATAGCAGCTAAAGGTTGAGTACCCAACTGCCCCACAAAATAAGTATCGACAATATTAAAAGCGGTAACAGCAAGGACACCCCAAATCATAGGAATGGTTAATTTGATTAACTGCTGTCCGACATTTCCTTCTATCAGTCTTTGATGCATAACTTGGCAAGATTTAGTCTAATTTGTAAAAATATCTAACCTTTTAAGGTCAAGTTAGCACAAACAAGGAAGTTAATTCTTCTTACTAAAGTCAAAGATACTAGTGTTAGTATTCCTAATTAATTTTCCTGTAACGACAGCCAGAAGTACAGGTTTCCCTAATTTCTACCGAATCGAGTCCGGGTAAACCAGCTTTGTCTAGCTTCTCAAAAATCCATTTAGCGATCGCTTCACTGGTAGGATTGTCTAGTCCCATAGACTCATTGAGATAATAATGATCTAAAAAATTGTCTAGAAGTGGTTGAATATATTCTGCTATGTCTCCATAGTCGATAATCATACCTTGTTTAGCCCCATCTTTAATCAATTCATTACCGCGGACATAAACTCTACCTACCCAACTATGTCCATGTAACCGACGGCATTTACCATCATGATGAGGCAGTCGATGGGCTGCTTCAAAACGAAACTCTTTATAAATTAACCACTCTTCCACTGAAGTTCTATATTTTTTTGATTACTCTAATATCAATGTAATCGATCTAGAGTAATACCATCCAAAACTCTGATGTGTTCTATAGCAAATGAAAGCGATCGCCAACTACCAGGTAGATACTCGATCGCTTCCATCTCCCACTAGTACTCTGTCAATTTTGAAATGATGGGTTGGGGCAAGCAGGGGCGGAAAGGGGGGACTTTAAATTATCTGTTGAACTCGGCAGTTTGTTTGTGGGAATATTTCCCCCCTTTCCGGCAGAGGAGGCAGAGGAAGCAGAGGGAGATACTTATCAATATTTATCCCTCAAATCAAAGTTGACAGACCAGTAGTCACCACAGGTTTATGCTACTCGAGCAGTAGGAAAGATTTTGTAAAAGCGATCGCGCTAAGAATTCTTGCCTAAGTCTCACAAACTAAAATTAGTATTCCAAACTCTCGGTGTGTATAGAAGACAAAAGTTTTTTAATCTCGTCTAACCGACGTTATCTAAACTCCCATGTTGAAATTAGTATTTTCTATTTAAAAATTGGCAACAAGATTTAAGTTATTTTGTAATGATGTTGTGAAACGAACTAGCAAAACCACCTCTGCTATGAGAATATTAGAAGCGCGATCGCAAGAATGGTCAGATGGTTGTTTGGGGTTGGGCAAACCAGATGAACTATGTACCCAAGCAATTACTCCTGGTTGGCAAATAGTAGTTACCGATGGTATGAGAAATTGGACTTATCGTACAGATAATTCGGGAAATATAATCAGGTTAGAACAGCTTAATTCTAATTAAACAATCAAATTCAAATCGCCAAATTCATGCCAGAGATATTGTTTTTGAACTGCTTCTGAGTAAGCATCTTTTATCCCACATCCCTCAGACACACAAATGTAGGTTTTAGTATTACCAGGTCGGCGGTTTTGGCGTACGCGCTTGGTGTAATTACCGCCAACTGGCGTACGCCAAAAAGGGAAAACTTTGATTTGGCGTACGCGTTTTGGTCAAAAAATTGGACAAGCGCGATCGATTACCATTAATCTTACTCGATCGCGACTCAGACCTCTTCTTTCTGGCGGTTCTTTTGCTGCTAGTTCTTCGGGAAGTGTAAAAGTAAAAGGTGCAGACATAATTTTTAGTTATTAGTGGTTAGGGGCGGTTCGCGAACCGCCCGTACAGTTGTTAGTTGTTAGGTAGGGCGAATGGCAATTCGCCCTTACAGCGATCGGTTATCTACATTTAGAGATTTGTATTGTTGGTAGATGGCATAGACGCGAACGTTTTTACCCTCCATCTGTACGTCTTTTTCGTAAGTTAAACCTGTTTTTAACTTATTTTAATTCTCGGAGAGTGATAGAAGAGGGATACTTTGTCTCTTATCTGCATAAGCGAGAAATACTGAATATTCCTCCTACTGTTAATAATCCTAATGTAGGGGTAAAGTCGAAGGGACCAGATTGTTGTGGTGCTACTTCAAGAATTTTTGCATCAAGGTAGGTTTTTATTTCTGATGACTCTAGACCGACAGGATTAGAAAGCGGTTGTCCTAATGCCTGGCGCATCAGATTATGTGTTAGATAGCTTCCTGTGTCATTCATATGAATTACATCGCGAAAAAGCCGATCGAAAGAGTCAAAAGGAGAATTTCCATTTTGAATATCGTGAAAGATAGAATCGAGTACATCAATTGCTTGAGTAGAGATAATTTCTCTGAAAATAGCAGTAAATATAATTAACGCCCAACTATTTTGTTGAGATAATGATACTTGATTACCCTAATATACCTGGTTAAAATCGATCGCAGATATCTCTCGTTGACACTATGCAGGAATTCACCTCTCTAGAGGAAGCCTTAAAATATTTCTTTGGTTATGATACCTTTCGCCCTGGACAGAAAAAGATTATCCAAGAGGCACTAAATAATCGAGATTTACTGGTAATTATGCCCACTGGAGGTGGTAAATCTCTTTGTTTTCAGTTACCAGCGTTACTTAAACTAGGTTTGACGGTAGTGGTTTCTCCCCTCATTGCTTTAATGCAAGACCAAGTAGATGCGCTAAGGGATAATGGTATCGGTGCAACCTTTTTGAATAGTACCCTAAGTTGGGACGAAGTGCGATCGCGCCAAGCTGCTATTTTGCAAGGAAAAATAAAATTACTCTACGTCGCCCCAGAAAGATTACTAGCAGACAACTTTGCTTCTTTTCTCCATCAAATTGCTACTCAAGTGGGAGTCTCTACTATAGCTATAGATGAAGCCCACTGTGTTTCCGAATGGGGACATGATTTCCGTCCTGAATATCGGCAATTAAGAATATTGCGCGATCGCTATCCCCAAGTACCCGTACTCGCCCTCACCGCCACAGCTACTAAAAGAGTACAACAAGATATTATTCAACAGTTACGCTTGCGTCAGTACAATGTTCATCTAGCTAGTTTTAATCGCACCAATATTAACTACGCAGTACAGTCTAAAGAAAAAAGAACTTATAATCAATTACTACGAAACATCCGTAAGCAATCTGGTTCTGGTATTGTTTACTGTCTCAGTCGTCGTAGTGTCGAAGACATTGCCATGAGGCTACAAAAGGACAATATTAAAGCCTTACCTTATCATGCAGGGATGACTAATGAGACTAGAAGCACTAACCAAACTCGTTTTTTACGGGACGATGTACGAGTAATGGTGGCAACTATAGCTTTTGGTATGGGTATCAATAAACCCGATGTACGTTTTGTGTTTCATTACGATCTTCCCCAAAGTTTAGAAAGTTTTTATCAAGAATCTGGGCGTGCGGGAAGAGATGGAGAACCAGCAAAATCAATTCTTTTTTTTAGTACTGGCGATCTTAAAAAAATAGACTTTCTGATCGAGCAAAAATCCGATCCTACAGAACAAAGAATTGCCCGTCAACAGTTACATCAAGTAGTTGACTATGCAGAAGGTACAGACTGTCGCCGTACTATTTTATTACGTTATTTTGGCGAAAGATATAAGGGTAACTGTGGCAAATGTGATAATTGTCTCAATCCCAAACCTGTAGAAGATTGGACGATCGAAGCACAAAAATTTCTTTCTTGTGTAGCCCGTTGCCGAGAAAGATTTGGCATGATGCACAACATCGATGTTTTAAGAGGTTCTAGAAAGAAGAAAATAGAACAATACGGACATCATTTACTTTCTACTTACGGTATTGGTAAAGAAAGAAGTGTAGAAGAATGGAAAATGTTAGGTCGATCGCTCCTGCATCAAGGTTTAGTAGCAGAAACTAACAACGGCTATCGTATTCTTAAACTTAACAAAAAAAGTTGGGAAATTTTACGCAAACAACGTTCTGTAGAAATTGCCGTTAATAGTAATCTTAAAACTAAATCAGTAGGAGAGTACAATCCCAGGCAAGCAGAAGCAGAAATGCTGTTTGAACAACTAAGAAAATTACGCAAACGAATAGCAGATGCTCAATCTGTTCCTCCCTACGTTATTTTTGCCGATTCTAGTCTAAGATCGATGGCACAAAAACGACCACAAAACTTAACTGATTTTTCTCTTATTTCTGGGGTTGGCGTGCATAAACTCAAACAATATGGAGAACAATTTGTTTCTGAAATTAGAGCTTTTTGTGAGATACATAAACTACCCGTACCTCTTCCTTCTTCTAGTCAAATGATTACCTTTCAGTTTTATCAACAAGGTTTAACTCCTAAAGAAATTGCTAAAGAAAGAGGTTTGGCTGTAAGCACAATTTATCATCATCTCAGTGAATTAATAGAGATGAATCAGCCTGTAGATGTCGATAATTTGGTAGATAAAAATAAACAGCAATTTATAATTGAAGCTATAAAAAAAGTTGGTGCCGATTCTCTTAAAACATTAAAAGAATCTTTAGAAGAAGATTATAGTTACGAAGAAATTAGATTAGTAAGAGCCTCGTGGAAAAGTAAACAAAATTAAGAAAGGACTCATGACTGACCGATAGTTTAGAATTTATCAAAAAGCTTTTAGCTTTTAGCTATCAGCTATTAGCCAAAATTACTGTACCCTGATAATGACAGAAACTCTAATTGTCTTTACTCGTTATCCAGAACCAGGTAAAACCAAAACTCGGATGATTCCTGCCTTGGGAGAAGAAGGCGCAGCAATTCTACAACGTCAACTAACAGAACATACTTTAAAACAAGTCAAGAAACTACAATCAATGCGTTCGGTATTTTTAGAGTTTCACTTTGCAGGAGGAAATCAACAATTAATGAGGGAATGGTTAGGAAAAAATCTTACTTATTATCCTCAACCAAAGGGAGATTTAGGACAACGAATGTACTCGGCTTTTGCTAGAGCTTTTGCTGCTGGTAGTGATAGGGTAGTTATTATCGGTATTGATTGTCCAGATATAGATGAATTCCTACTCGATCGAGCTTTCGATCTTCTCAAACAAAAAGAGTTAGTATTAGGATCGGCTGAAGATGGTGGTTATTATTTAATTGGTCTTAGTTGTCTTATTGCTCAATTGTTTAAAGATATTAGTTGGGGAAGCGATCGCGTTTTAACTCAAACTACAAATATTGCTAATAAGTTAGGTTTTAACTTCGATTATCTGACTACTTTAAATGATATCGATCGACCAGAAGATTTATATATTTGGGAGAAGTATCAAAAGCGATTAAAGTGAATTTAACTTACAACAAATATTAGAGATTATCCAGAAAGAAGCAATGGTTGAAATTGATTCATGGTACTAATTAAACTTTATTTTTAACCTATATCTATTAGCTACAAAACCCTTAAAATACTGGGAATACTATCGATCGCCTCTAAAGTGCGAATTTCTGCTAAAGCTTGACGGAAGTTTCCTTCTTTAACATCGTGAGTAACCACGACAATTTCCGCTAATTCCCCTTGGAAACCAATTTGCACGACAGACTCTAAACTGACATGATGAGCGCCAAAAGAAGTCCCCAAATGACCTATTACTCCAGGAATATCTTTACAGAGAAAACGAGCATAAAAACGAGTTTCAATTTCTTCTAAGGGTGTTAGGGTAGCAAAGTGTTGATGAGAACAACTCAAAAGAGGGTCGAGATTCCTAGTTTTACCGCTACTTTTGAGAATACCTACAATATTCAGAATATCAGAGACAACGGCACTAGCGGTAGCACCAGCACCAGCACCAGGGCCAAAAAACATGACCTGTCCTAAAGGTTCTCCTTCTACTAGAATCGCATTGTAAACATCGTTAATACTTGCTAGGGGATGGTCTTTAGGCACGAGAGTAGGATGCACTCTAACTTGTAACGTGTCGTCTTGACTGTTGTTGTTAGTTTGGGCGATCGCCAGTAGCTTAATCACAAATCCTAACTTGTCTGCATAGCTAATATCTGTAGCATTTATTTGGCGAATACCTTCACAGGGAATGTCTTCCCGTTTAATTCTGCCCCCAAAAGCGATCGCAGCCAGGATAGCAATTTTATCGGCTGCATCCCAACCATCTACATCTGCTGTGGGATCGGCTTCAGCGTAACCTAATTTTTGGGCTTCGGCTAATACATTATCAAAATCTGCGCCTACGGCTGCCATTTTAGTAAGAATATAGTTAGTAGTACCGTTAACTATCCCAATCACACTCTTAAGCCGATTTACCCCCAGAGATTGTTTGAGGGGTTTAATAATGGGAATTCCTCCACCTACAGCAGCTTCTAGTAAAACATAAACTCCTGCTTTGTTTGCTGCGGTATAGATTTCATCGCCATGACGGGCAATAACAGCTTTATTAGCAGTAACAATATGTTTACCGCGATCGATAGCTTTAAGGATGAGCGATCGCGCTGGCTCTAATCCTCCTAATAACTCTACTACTATATCTATCTCTGGGTCGGTAACAATACCTTCTAAATCTGACGTAATTACTCCAGGGTTTACCGATCTCGGTTTACCGAGAGATTTTACCCCTGCTTGTTTAATTTCAATTTCTTTTAATAGTGGATTTCGTCCCGCAGGATCGAGAATAATTTCTGCTGTTCCTGTTCCTACCGTACCTAATCCTAATAAACCAATTTTAAAAGCCACGATGGTTATTGTCGATCCTGACTATAGTTACTGTGTATCTAAATTAACAACTTACAACATCTTTGACCCTTCATCGAACATTAAATATTAAACATTTAACATTTCCCAAGCCTTTTCAATCAGCAGAGTTGATCGCCACTGTTCAAAATTTGCTGCAACCAAGCTAATTGACTCACCGTTCGCTCAAATTCCTGAGGCATTCGGAATTTAATCTCAGAACAGCTTACTGAATAAGGGTTTAAGAAAGTAGAGAGGGAGAAAACCTCAGAAAATTGAGTTCAGGCGATCGCCAACTAATATTCC
>JASJDJ010000165.1 GCA_030065635.1 Xenococcaceae cyanobacterium MO_188.B32 | reverse complement strand
GATAAGTGGTGAACCAGTGCGGTCTTGGGGGTTTCCCCCATGAGCAACTGGTGAACCCGAAGGGCGCGGTGCAGGAATGCCTACTCGCGAGTGTAGGAAGCCCTCGATTTATCGAGGGAGGATGTCACATAACTCTACTCCGTTCATCTTTTCCCTCCACAATCTCGATATTACCTCCTGAGAGGTTGTTTGGAAAGTCAAAAAAGGCTCCCGTAAAGTTACTCTGTCAGTAAAAACAAATGCAACATTGTGATTAGAGCCATGTCTCAATCTTACCCAAGCATCTGATACTGTTGGCAAGTGTTTTGCAAAAAATTACATAAATATTACCAAATGCGCCTTGTAAAGATTTTTCGTTGTTGTAGTACTATTAATTTCAGTTAAGATTACTTTTGCCAACAGTATCATATAAATCGAGAACTAAATTCCTTTTTGTCCCGCCTTAAGTTGATAGCCGATCGAGTTATATACATAAAGCGACTCTTAATTGACATAAACACCGTTAGATTGATAGTTTTAGGTGCATTGGTACTATTGTTAACGCAAAAACCGTTATCAGTTTTCAGACTATTTAAACAAAATATCTTGTGAAGCAATATCAAAATTAGGTTTAAGCCAAAGCAAAGCAATTTGTCTTACTTTGCCATTACGAAGAGTAACTACAGAAAAACTGCGCTCTTTACCTTCTTTACCTTCTTTAATCCGAGGTACACGAGCAGAATTCAAATAAATAGTTTCCTCTGGACTGGTATTAACAATTGTTCTTAAACGGTCTTTTCTGTGGCGTAAACTATGGTGCATATGTCCAAAGGTAACTAGAGGAATAGATTTACCTAAAATACGCACTTTGTCGATCGCCTCGGTCAAATCGGGATCGCCATGATCGCCACCAAGGGGTTCCCAGTCCCTACCGCAACTATCTTCTGGTCGAGCGCCTAAACCTGTAGGCCCATTATGACCGATAAAAATAATAGTATCGTAGGCTGTTTCTTTCGCTGCTGCTACAATTTTAGTCGTAGATTCAGCAAAGTTGTTAATACCGTATCGATCGCGATAGAAGTCTTTGTTTTTCCACTTCTCTCCTCCCCAACTAAAAGGACGACTGCCCACTACTGATAAATTAAATTGAGGAAAATCTAGTTTTCCATAGCCTACATGAGTTTCGCCCAATAATTCTAGCTGTTGTTGTACCCTGTCTTCTAAGGCACGATCGTAAGGTGCTTTTTTTTGTCCCCAAACGGAAGCCGTGTACCAAGCATCATGATTACCTAAGATAACTGCTTTAGGAAGATCGACAGAAGCTACTTGACGGACAACTTCTACTGACTCATTACCAAAATCACCTACAAACAAAACTAGATCGAGCCCCAGATGTTTTAAGGCTAATTCATCTTCTCGTTCCCATCGATCGTGAACATCTCCGACTACGGCAATGTTAATAATATCTGGTTCTTTACTCATTCGTGGTTTATAATTATTGCCCCAATCTAATGTATATACTATAGACTGTCTAACTTATTCATAACCAATAACGCAACAACATGGGCGCAATTCAAGCATTAAGAGGGACTAAAGATATCTTGCCAGAGGAAGTAAGTTACTGGCAGCTAATCGAGCAAACAGCCAAAGAAATACTAACTAGAGCAGTTTATCAAGAAATTCGTCCACCAATTTTTGAACAGACAGATTTGTTTGCTAGGGGGATCGGAGAAGCTACTGATATCGTCGGTAAGGAGATGTACACTTTTAAAGACCGAAGCGATCGCTCGATTACTCTCCGTCCTGAAGGTACGGCAGGAGTAGTACGTTCTTTTATTAGCAATAATCTCTATGCCCAAGGGATACAGCGTCTCTGGTACACTGGTGCGATGTTTCGCTACGAACGTCCCCAAGCCGGTCGTCAGCGTCAGTTTCACCAAATTGGTTTAGAATTGCTCGGTAGTGGTTCTCCCCGTGCAGATGTAGAAGCGATCGCTCTAGCTACAGAAATTTTACAGACATTGGGTTTAAAAAATTTACAATTAGATATTAACTCTGTGGGTAGGGGAGAAGACCGACAAAGATATCGCGAAGCTTTAGTAAAATATCTCGAACCCTACAAAAGCGAATTAGATAAAGATTCAAGAGACCGCTTAACCCGCAACCCTCTCAGAATTTTAGATAGTAAAGACAAAAAGACTCAAGAAATAGCTCAAAATGCCCCGAAAATAATCGATAGTCTTAGCGATGAGTCGAAAAAACACTTCGATACAGTTTTACAACTACTTACAGACTTAGGTATCTCCTATCAGATCGATCGCTGTCTAGTTAGAGGTTTAGATTACTATACTCACACTGCTTTTGAGATTAAATCTGCCGATTTGGGGGCACAAGCTACAGTGTGTGGTGGTGGTCGTTACGATGGTTTAGTGGCAGAACTAGGAGGCCCCGATACTCAAGCAGTTGGTTGGGCAATTGGGATGGAGAGATTAGTTTTACTATTGCAGCAACTACAATCATCTCCCGTTATTCAACCAGATTTTTATTTAATTTCCCGTGGTAAAAAAGCAGAAGCACGAGGTTTGGTTTTAGCGCAAAAATTACGGAGTGCTGGTTTTATTGTCGAATTGGATTTAAGTGGCAGTGCTTTTGGTAAACAATTTAAAAGAGGCGATCGCAGTGGGGCTGTTGCCTGTCTGGTCTTGGGAGATGCAGAAGCAGAAAACCAGACAGTAAATTTGAAGTGGTTAGCATCAGGAGAACAACAAGCGATCGGACAACACGATCTATTAGGTATGACTGAGGAATTGAAAAGTAAGATATGTCAATTGCGGAATTAAGAGTAACAGAGACTAACCAAAATTAAAACATGGAGCTTTTATTCACAATAATTTTTATTCTTGAACCATGCATAAATCCTCTTTTAGATTGCCTATAGTTAAATAAGAGAGCAAGCAATCGATTGACCATGTCATCAAAATTGAAGATGGGTGGAGAAAAAACATCTCAAAATGAACAAATCATTCAGCGATTTTCGATGTATATCTATTTTAGAGATGATTTCAGCAAAACTAGAACCACTCTAGTTCAAGAGTATAATAATTTCTTGAAGGAATTTATGGCATATCTAATCCAGCAAGAACCTAATGCTAGTGAAGAATACTGGTCTCGTTTTTTCTTGAAAAGTATTGTCACTTCTACTCATACCTACTCATCGATCCTGTTTAATCGGTTTCCTTTGTCTGGCTTGTATTTATTAATAATTTCTAGTGAACTTTGTCAAAAATTATTAATTAGCTATTTACAACTTATTTGTTTCTATGCAGCCAAACAAATAAGTAATCAACTCAAACAATCACCCAATTTTAAATTACATTATTCCCTCGAAGACTGTTTTGTTATTGCTTGCGAAGCTTCTTTAAAACCAGGTAAATTATTAAGAAATTTTGATTTTTGTGGTAATTTTCCTCTTTACGGCTATGCAAGAAAAACTTTAAATCGCACAATTACCAATCAAGTTGTTAAGGATTTTAAAATTAGATCGATTAAATTATCAGACTATGGTTTATTAAATTCTCTGACTTTAACTCAACTAGAACGATATCTAAAATTTTACGGTATTTCTTCTCGGGATATTTTTCAATATCGTTTAGTTTGCCAAATTTTTCAAGAATTATTTTTAGAATTTTTTCCTCCTAATTTAAAGGGCAAAACCAATCAAAAATCTATAAATTGCTTGTCTCGAACACAACTAGAACAAATTTCTCTTGTATATAATCAAAGATTACCTAAGATAGAAACTGCGATCGAACCAAGTAATTCAGAAGAAATACAAAAAAAACTAGCTATTTGTATTAAGGCAGCAAGAACGGCTCTACAAAGAAAATTTGTTTCTATAGAAGAGCCCAATTTAATGTTAAAATTAGTCAATTATGAGCCCGATCGACTAATAGAAGCCGAAAAAGAAATTCATCTAGAGGAATTAAAAACTACTATTTTAAATAGTTTTTATTCTCTCGAGGGAGACGTTCAAAAAAATCTCTTACTATGGCTGGGATTAGAAATTAATCAAATCGACTTTGTTTCGATCTTAGATTTGCAAAAGCAGTATCAGGTTACCCGTTACTTTCAAAAACATCAAAAGAATATTCTCAAGCAAGTTATTCGAGTTTTTACTTCAAAATATTCAGCGGAAAATCTTAATATTGAAAGATTAAACCGACTATGCTTAGATAATCTGGAATATATCAAGGAATATTTGCAATATTTTTGCAAAGAATATATCGGAAATATTTTATTGATTATAATAAAAAAAAATTTTTCCTCAACCGAACAAGAAATTTTAATTCAATATTACACTGAGAATTATTTTCAGGGGAAAAAAGAGGAGCAAATTCATGAAAGACTAAAAAATCTCTTTCGAGCAAGCATTGAGCATGAATTAAAAATCAACTTGTCTCGATTTAATTCTACTGAAAAATATCTAAACAAGTTTATCAAGAAATGGATAGAACAAAATACAGCCCTTATTTATTAAATGAAGTAAGCCAAATGTCATTTACAATTGATGATTTAACTGCAATATACCCCAATCAGTTATTATTAGAATTTACTTCAAAAGAACAGAAACAAGCTTGGCAAGAAATTCAGGCAATAAACTACATTAGTGTAACTGCTTGCTGGCATATGTATCTTAACTATTTATGTTTACATACCCTGCTAAATTATTTAGAGCGAGAACAATATTTTAATTTTAATTCCCAAGTATGGAAACAATCCGATCTACCAAATTTTTGGCAAATATTAACAGGAACGGCTATTAAATTAAATAGACAAAGACTAATTATCCTTCCTAAGGAAGAAAAAAGTTATTCTGAACTACGTGTACCTAGGGAATGGGTAGATATTCCTAGTTGGGCTGGTAATTATTACCTAGGAATAGAAATGAATTTACAACAAGGCTGGATGCGAGTATTGGGATATGTTACTTATGAACAGTTACGAAAGAACAGTAAATACGATTCGGTAGACGAAACTTATTATTTACCAGCAGAAGACTTAAATGAAGAGCTTACAGCCTTGTGGACAATGGTAGAATTCGCTCTCGATTGTCAACTACAATTAAAACCTTTATCTTTAGGTAAGCTTGCTAACTCCGAGGAAACCTCAGACTATTTTCCCACCTCTTTGTCAGCTGAGCGGGCTACGGCTTTATTAACTAGGTTGAATAGAGGCGATCGAGGTTGTCTGAGACTTAATCTTCCGTTTAAAGAATGGGCAGCACTAATTACTGACGATCGCTGGCGACAAAAACTATACCAACAACACAAATTAATGCAAACTTTTCGCTTAAGTACAAGTACGATAAATTTGTCTCAATGGTTGCAGGGAAAATTCAGTTTAGGTTGGCAGCCTCTTACCAAGTTTATTAATTCGGCAACGGGTGTTCCTGCTTATGCCTTTCGGGGTTTTTCGGAAAGTATACCTTCTACTATAGAAGGGGTAAAGTTGCTAGATTTAGGTATGCAACTAGGTAATCGTTCCGTGGCTCTACTTATTGGGATGACCCCAGAAGGAGAGAATAAAATTGGAATTCGCGTACAACTCCATCCAGCTAGAGAAGAAAGTTATCTACCTGCAAATATTAAACTAGCTTTACTCAATCGATCGGGAGAAACTTTACAAGAATTCCAGGCTCGTAACCAAGATGAATTAATTCAACTCAAACGTTTTACTTGTGCGAGGAAAAAAAGATTTTCGATCCGAGTTGCTTTAAATAGTTATAGCATTACAGAAGAATTCGCGATCGATTAATCTAATTAATCTGAAATGGATGAGTAATTTTGTTTTCTTAAATTTAGGAAAAGGTTGTTTACAGTATGGTTTTCCTTTCGTTAGTGCCAGATTGCATTTATCAGGAAGGATAGTTGAATGTTCGGGAAGTCTACCAGCTGCCCCTAAAATTTTAGAAATTTACCGTCGTTGGCAGTTATTATATGAGTTACTCTACAAAGCTCGTTCGTTCAAAGTTCGTAGTCCTTTAAAATCAGAAGACTTAGACACCGATTTTGACAATTTGTATCTAGACAAAGAGTGCGGAAATGATGATGATGATATTTGTATCGATGAGGCAGATATTACTCACGTTTCTTCGAGAGATTTTACAAATATTTGTAGTGAATTACAACAAAGTCTGAATGATTGGCTAGATAGTCCCGATTTTCGCCCCATAGAACGTCAATTACGCAGACAATTAAAACCAGAAGCAGAAATATACTTTATTATTCAAACCGATAATTATCAACTGAGAAGATTACCCTGGTATATTTGGCAGTTTTTCGCCGATTATCCTCGGGCAGAAATATCTTTGGGTTCGCTAAATTTTGAGCCTACTAAACAAATCTCTACAGTCAGTAACAAAGTTAGAATCTTAGCTATTTTAGGCGATTCTACAGGAATTGAAATTCAACAAGATAAACAATTATTAACCAAGATACCAGGAGCAGAAATAGTCTTTTTGGTAGAACCTAAGCGTCAAGAATTAGACGATATACTATGGGATAAAAAAGGATGGGATATTCTCTTTTTTGCAGGGCATAGTTACAGTCTAGAAGATGATGCAACTGGCAAAATTGTGATTAACTCCGAGGAAAGTTTAACTATTCCCGAGTTAAAAAATGCTCTTAAAAAAGCTATAGAAAGAGGATTAAAGTTAGCTATCTTTAATTCTTGTGATGGGTTGGGTTTAGCTGCTCAATTAATAGATTTATCTCTTCCCCAAATGATTGTGATGCGCGAACCAGTACCAGATTTTGTCGCGCAACAATTCTTAAAATATTTTTTATCAGCCTACAGTAAAGGGCAATCTTTTCCTTTAGCCGTCAGAGAAGCAAGAGAAAGGTTGCAAAGTCTTGAAGGAAAGTTTCCCGGAGCTAGCTGGTTACCCGTAATTTTTCAAAATCCTGCCGAAGTGCCCCGCACATGGCAACAATTAAAAACCAAATTCAATTTTAATTCTCATCTTGCTCCCAGAAGTTTTTCTGCTCGTCCACCTAAATTAACTAAAGTTTTTCTCACCAGTACGATCGCCACTATCTTACTGATGGCATTGAGGTGGTTAGGTGCATTACAAGTTTGGGAATTGAAAGCTTTTGACTATTTCTTACAAAAAATCCCCTCAGAACCAGCCGATCGCCGTATCTTAATTGTGGGGACAGATGAAGAAGACTTGAGCAGATATGGTTATCCTTTACCAGATTGGGTGCTGGCACAAGTCATAGAGAAATTACAATCTCATCAACCCGCAGCTATTGGTTTAGATATTTTTCGCGATCGTCCCGTACCTGGCAACGATTTTTACTGGCATCAAGCTTTAGTAAAACATTTTGAACAAGATTCTAATTTAGTAGCAGTTTGTGCGGGAGATAATCTGCAAAATAGCGTTGCTCCTCCCCTACAGAGTCCACCACAACAAGTAAGTTTTGTCGATTTACCCGACGATCGCAGTCTTACTAAAGGGCAAGATGATACTATTCGCCGTTATTTACTCTCTCGTAGTCCCAATCCTGTTGCCAATGCTTCTCGTTGCACTAGTAGCTATTCTCTAGCCTTGCAGTTAGTCGCTCGCTATTTTCAAACTCAGAATATCCCTGTCACGACTTCAGGGGAAAATTGGCAATTTGGTTCACAGATTGTTAAACGTTTAGCAAATAGAAGTGCTGGCTATCAAACCCTAGATGCGCGGGGTAATCAATTATTGATTTTTTATCGTAATGTTACTCCTATTGCTCAGAAGGTAACTATTCGGGATATATTGCATAACCGAGGAAATTTCGATCCTACTTGGGTACGAAATCGAGTAGTACTTATTGGTATGGACGATCGAGCCATAACTATTCAAGATCTTCACGATACTCCTAGAGGAAAAATCTCTGGTGTATCTATTCATGCCCATGTAGTTAGTCAAATTTTAAGTGCGGTAGAAAATAATCGACCTTTATTTTGGTGGCTACCTCAATGGGGAGATACTATTTGGGTATGGTGTTGGTCACTAACAGGGGGAATAGTAATGTGGTTTTGGCGTGTTCCCCTACTTCGTAGTTTAGCTGTTACTGGCTCTGTAGCTATTTTGACAATAGTTTGTTGGTTGAGTTTTATTCGGGGTGCTTGGTTGCCTTTTGTTCCTTCAGCCTTCGGGATTATTTTGACTGGAAGTTATGTAGTTGTTTGGGAAAATTCTCAGCACGAGCGAAAAAATAATTATTAATCATTAAAATTTACTGCATAAATAATCTTATCGATTCCCATAAATAAAAACAAAGGCAAGTCGATCTCAAGAGAGCAAATAACCAGCATAAAATCACAATAAAACTATGATTTTAACTATTTGGCGCTCGCCAAGACAATTTTGGCTTATCTTCTTTAGTATCATTAGCTCGATCGGGATATGTTATTCGGTAGCAGCCAAAGAAATAGCAGATTTACCCCCAGCCCCGACTACAGGAACACCAGAAGGGACTTCTTCAACAGGAGGTACTCGTGGCGAACCCCAAATAGATCGAGTTTGTAATTTTAACGCTCGTTCTCTAGTTTATTTACTTAATAACGGCATTAGGGACTTTACCATATCTGCTTATCCGATATTTTGGTTTTATAGTCCTTACAGCGAAGGTCAAATTAATTATCTAGAATTTACTTTAGCTGAAGTAGAAACCACTAAGACTATTTATCGTACCAAAGTAAATCTTCGAGAGCGATCGGGTATTATGGGAATTGCTCTACCGCAAGAAAAACAGTATGCCCTAAAGCTAAATCAAGATTATAGCTGGAGTTTACAAGTTTACTGTTCTCAACAAAACGAGCGACCAGATCTAGTTTTTGAAGGCTGGTTACGACGTTTACCCATAACTTCTAGTTTGCAAAAAGATCTGGCAGCTTTTCCTTCTCGGCAATATTCTGTTTATCTCGAAAACAACATTTTGTATGATGCTTTAACTAATTTGACAGAACTACGACAAAAAAAGCCTAACGATCCTCAGATAATCAAAGCCTGGAATCAGTTACTAATAGATTTAGGTAGAAAAGAATTAATTTCACAACCTATCTTAGAACCAGTTGTCTATTCTGCTCGAGATAAAAAATAGTGATTAGTTATTAGTTATTACTACGAACTCACATCTGAGATTGAGCGTAATTTTTCACCCAATCCCAACCTTTGAGTTTGGCGATTTTCAAAGAAATTTTTTCTCCATTTTGAAGCAATATATATTCGTCTCCCCAATTAGTTTCATTAACATCAGCAATAAGTTGATTTCTAATTTCTCGTCCCCAAATATTTCCAGCCTCTTCCCACCATAAAAGACAGGGGCTTTTAAAGCGAGAATCTTCTAAGTATTTATCGTGCCAATCAAAAGGCTTCCAATGTTCATTCAGTGCTTCGATTAAAGCTGCATTAGGATAAAATTGTTCTTGATTTTGTTTTTTATATTTCCAATAAACAATAACTGCTTGAAATGCTTCTTCTAAACCAAAGTAACAATTAATTATTGCTTCTTGTACTTCCTCTTGAGAAAAGTCTATACCAATATATTTGAGGGCAGGTTTGTATTGACGATATATTTCTTTAGTAATTTCATCTAATTCATTAAGCATCATTAATAATTTTAGTTTCTTTTTGACGAGCTACAGACTTGGACATACTATAAATTACCACCTCTAAATCTATAAATATAGTTTTTTTTTCATATTTCATCCCTATTTTTTCGGCTACACGAATAGAACGCTTATTTTCGGGTTGAATAATACAAATTAAACGATTTAAATCTAATTGATTCCAAGCATAATTTCGGACTGCTATTGCTGCTTCTGTTCCCAATCCTTTACCCCAATATTTAGTAGCAAATCGATAGCCTATTTCTACTTCTTGTTGTGGTTTTAACTCCCAAACAAGCAAACCACAAAACCCAATTAATTGGTAATTATCTTTATAAATCACTGCATATAAACCAAATCCTGCTTCTTGATAAGATGAAAGTATCCAATTAATGAACTTTCTAGTTTGTTCTCTTGTTTGTATTCCTCTGGCAGAAAAATACATTACTTGAGGATCGGCAAGAATAGGAGCTAAAGCATCTAAATCATCATGAGTAAAATATCGGAGTATCAATCGTGGTGTTTCGGTGATTATAGTAGCAGATTTATTCATAAAGACCGCGAATCAAATTATATTTTTTATGACCGAAAAGCTGAAGGATAAATTACTTTTGCTCGCTCCCATTGGCGCTCGTCATGAAGTAGTTTGACGAATTCGTTCTATTAGTTTCGCTTCCTCTTCTTGCTTAAATGCTAAGTTATTTACTTCGGCGATCGCTCGATAATCTAATTGTTTTTCTGGGCGTATTATAAGCTTATTTATATCCATATTTAATGTCGAGATATTATCGAAGCTCGATCGCAATGCATGAAAAATACAGGCAGACGAATCAAAGTTTTAGCTAGTTGAGAAATACCAAACTTAAACTTAAGCGATCGCGGTAATTCTTGCCAAGTAACTATCTCAAACCCATAACGAGAGTAAAAATTAGCTAATTTTTGCCCTATACATTCGAGATATAGAGGTTTACTAGCTTGTTGAATCAAATGAAGAGTAAGATAACCACCTATACCTTGTCCGCGCCAAGAAGATTCAACCACTAAACTACCTAATTCTTGAGCATCCGTAAAATTACGCAACTGTCCACAAGCGATTATTTTTTCTTCTTGTTCGATTAACCAAAACTGTTGCCAACGTAACTGAGTAAAATCGAGTTTAGCAGCAAACACTAATTTCCGAATTGACCAAATATCCTCAACCGTAGCACGACGCAAAACACAACCAGAAGGTAAACAATTATCAGTCATCAGTCATTAGTCATTAGTCATTAGTCATTGGTCATTGGTCATTAGTCATTGGTCATTGGTCATTGGTCATTGGTCATTGGTCATTGGTCATTGGTCATTGGTCATTGGTCATTAGTCATTGGTTACTGTGAAGAGAAAACTCCTGTTTGCCTATACTAAGTTATCGATCATCAATAATTTTAGTTATTACATTAATATTTATGACAGTAAAACCCGATATTGACTCAGTACTACAACCATTTCAATATTTTGGAGTTCACTTAGGCTTAAAACGGATAGAAAGACTGTTAGCCGATCTAGATAATCCCCACGATCGAGTTCCTATTATTCATGTGGGAGGAACAAACGGTAAAGGTTCGGTATGTGCTTATCTTTCTTCGATACTGACAGAGGCTGGCTATCGAGTTGGACGTTATACTTCTCCTCATCTAGTCGACTGGACAGAAAGAATCTGTCTTAACGAACGACCAATAGAACCAGAAACCTTAGCTAACCTATTACAACAAATAAAAAGTGCGATCGATCCAACCCGAGAAAGTCCTACTCAGTTTGAAGTAATTACTGCTGCTGCTTGGTTATACTTTGCCCAGTCCAAAGTAGATATAGCAGTGATGGAAGTCGGGTTAGGAGGAAGACTAGATGCTACGAACGTGTGCGATCGACCTTTAATTAGTATTATTACTTCTATTAGCAAAGAACATTGGCAACGTCTTGGTCCTACAGTAGCAGATATTGCTAGAGAAAAAGCAGGTATCCTCAAAGCAAATTGTCCTGCTGTAATTGGCAAACTCCCCCCAGAAGCACGAGAAGTAGTTACGAATAAAATTAAAGAATTAAATTGCCCTGCTACCTGGGTTGAACCTGCTGAAGTATTAAAGCAAAATCCTAGTTGGGCGAAATATCAAGGAATTGAATATCCCTTACCCCTACCAGGAGAAGTACAATTAACCAACTCTGCTTTAGCCATTGCTGCTTGCCAGATTTTACAACAACAGGGCTGGAATATTTCTACTGAAGCTATCCAAGCAGGAATGAGCAAGACTCGCTGGTTAGCAAGACTACAATGGACGAGGTGGAAAAACCTTCCTTTACTAATAGATGGAGCACATAATCCTGCTGCTGCGGGTGCATTACGGAATTACGTAGATAGTTTAAATGTTCGAGATCGATCGATCATTTGGGTGATGGGAATCTTATCGACTAAAGATCATCAGGATATTTTTACTAGTTTATTAAGACCTAAAAATGAATTACATTTAGTACCCGTCCCCGATTGTAGCACTGCCGATCCCGAAGAATTAGCTAATTTGGCACGACAGGTTTGTCCTCAACTCAGTCGGTGTCAAACCTACGCAGATTTGTTTGTTGCCTTAGATGCAGTCTGGCAAAATAGACAAGATTCCGATTTAGTTATTTTATGCGGTTCGTTATATTTGATTGGATACTTTTTCAAATTAAGTAGGATAACTGTTTACTAATAACTAATAAATGAATTTTCTGTTCCTGTCTAAACTAATACCTCTATTTATTTATCCTCTGGGGCTAGCCATTATATTGTTAATTGTGGCTTTACTTTTAGGGCTAAAACGTTCTCCGTGGACAGCTTTACCTATTGGTTTAGCTTTAATTATACTTTTAACTGCTGGTAATCCTTTTTTGAGCGATCGCCTAGTTAAATCTCTTGAATGGCAATATTTTCCCCCATCTCAGATGCCCAATACTGATGCCATTGTCGTTTTAGGAGGTGCAACCAGCAGTATTTCTCCCCCCAGAATCATCGCGGATCTCAACGAACATGGCGATCGTCTTCTGTATGCAGCTCAACTCTATCAGGAGGGGAAAGCACCCCTAATTATTCTTTCGGGGGGAAGAATTCAATGGTTTGGGGGAGGGGAGTCAGAAGCAACGGATATGGCGGAAATTCTCCAGATTATGGGCGTACCCCAAGAAGCAATTATCGAAGAACCCAATTCTCTCAATACCTATCAAAATGCTCTGTATACTAAGAAAATTTTAGAAGAACAAGGAATAAAACAAGTAATTTTAATTACTTCTGCTTTTCATATGCCCAGAGCGGTTTTAATTTTTCGTCGTCAAGGAATTGATATTATCCCCGCAGCGACAGACTTTTTAGTAAGCGAACAGAAATTACAAGAATACAATCATAGTCTCGAATCAAAAGTTATTAGTTTTTTCCCCAATACAGGTAGCCTCGATAATACAACTAGGGCAATTAAAGAATATATCGGTACGGTTGTCTATCGTCTTCGGGGCTGGTTGTAGCTGTCTCTTCTAATATTTCAAAGAAAGTTATAAATAAACACATTTTTGAGATTGTCAGGTTATCATTGACGCGAAAACCCCACAAGAAGAGCGCAAATTAAATTTTATGAATCTATCTCCGCACTCACAACAGACAAAACTAAGGCACCAAAATGATACTCGTACCTTAGATTTTCATCGCCATCTTCAAGTTGAAGTCACCATTAAATTAATATTTAGTTGGGTTTTAGCCCTAGGAGCGATCGTAGCTTTAGTAAAGCTCGTACCTTATCACTTTTCTCAGCAAGCCAAGCTTAGAGAAATAGATGCTCAAGTGGAAGAAACCAGAGGAAGAGTCGATCGATTAAAAGAAGAACTAAACCGTAATTTTGATTCGCAGCAAAGTCAAAATTTGATGGAGGAATACAGCCCTAGATTGGCTCCCCATCAAAGTATAATTTTCTGGCTCGATCGAGAGCAAAATAGACACCGTCAGTAATTCTTAATTCTGCACTGAAAATTAACTACACTAAAAGAAGTTGAGAGCCTGCGGTTTATAACCGTAGGGTGAAAACGCTCTTCGGGGATTTTAATCCCGTGTATCCTACTATTATGCGCTGCGCTGAGTTTCAATATAGCGTTTGACCACA
>JASJDJ010000164.1 GCA_030065635.1 Xenococcaceae cyanobacterium MO_188.B32 | reverse complement strand
TGATGGAATTTATGGACAAGAGCACTCGCTTTTTCGTAATGACAAGTGACATCGCACTTTTTTGTCGGACTCAAACCTAATTCTGGCAGTAATTTCAGCGATAAGATGCGTTTCACCTACTTAGCTGGCCCAGAGGCTAAAGAACGTCTTGAATTATTTGACTTCATTGTCGAAGAACTGAGGGTTCGTGAAGCCCTGTGTCCTCATCGTATTCGTCCGGTTCGGACAGCACTCTTAAATCAACGCGAAGATTTATTAGCTTTTGCCCAGCTCCTCGATGGCAAACTAGATTTCTTGGTTGAGGCTGTTACCTTCGCCATGAAAGAAACGCCACGAGCCAGTTCAATGGTCGAAAATCTTAACTCTAGGTTGCTCCCATTACTTTTTCTTACGTCGGCAACTGGGGCCACAATACCTTGACTTATTACGTTTTTTCCTGAATCATCGCACATTTGTGCGTAGTGAATGCCCTGAAAGAGTTGGTAAAAGTCCGACTCAATTGTTAACAGGGGAGCATCATCCTCACTGGCTAGAATTGTTAGGGTTTGAGCGGTTTCGACGCTCAGCCAGCGTAGCTTAAGTCCATTTCAATTTCCCCTTTCGTATTACGTTTGTAGTTATCTTTGGGATGGCTAGGTTTCTGCTGTTTTGTTACCCAAAATAGCCTTTTGTTGAACCATGCCGGAATATTTATAGTCAACAACGGTGGTGCGTCGGGGTTAACCGCACTAAACTCTCCTTCAGGAAATAACAGACTATCCGCAGTACTGCCAAAAAATGAACCACCAATATCTAATCTGGCATTGTTTCCAAAAATAATCCCCGCAGGATTGATCAAAAATAAGTTGGCATTACCATTAGCTTTAATTAAACCGTCAATACTAGAAATATTTCCGCCAGTAACCCGACTGATGATATTGGCTATATCGGGGGCATTATTAAAAACAGCCGAACCATTGGTAGGTACGGAAAAATCTCGGAAACTATGAAATAGATTACCTCCTCCATTGGGTCTATTACCACCCTCGATCGTAAAATTCTGCTCATCGGGACTAGTTACTGTGGTAGAGAGAGTACCATCGGAGGTTACTTGTGCAATTGCCTTGAAAGGAATAAAGAAAGAGCCAATTAGCAATAAACTTGAAGGAATTAGAGTCAAGCAAACTCTCTTCATGATACTTCTCCAATTACCAGGTTCTATAAGATATAGATTACAAAAATAATACTTTAAAAGACCTTTTGCTCTACTAAACTTTACATATCATTTACATTGTTGAGGAATTAGCATAATTTCTGCATAGGCTAACTCCATCAAAAGATATATAGAGTTGAAAGATTTTTATATCAAGGCTAAATTTCAGGATTTTACTTTATTTAAGAGCAACTAAGAGTATTTACATTAAACCTAGTGCTGCTTCTTTCTCAATTATTGCAGATTTAGCTAACTGGGCAGATTTAAGAGCATTAGAAGCGGAAAACAAGGAAAAAATTGAATTTAATCTTTGTGATTCTGAATATATGGAAGTTAGTTTGCAAGGAATCTGGGTAACTTCAGAAGAACAGACACATGAAGGTACATTTGTCTGCGTTTTAAGCAAAGACGCGGAAATACTGCTCGATCGACTGGGGTAAATCTGCATGGCCTCAAACAAACTTTAGATATGTGCAAATAAATTAATAATGAGGGGTAAAAGCAATGAACCTTAATTTACTCAAGCAAAGAATAGTTTCGTCGGTTTTAATGACTATTGCTTTAATCGTCATTAACCCTAGCAATGGAGAAGGGTTAGAAGTAGATATAGACAATGGGTGTAACCAATTTTCTGTTAATTCTCATTGTAAAAATATTTAAATGTAGCACACTACATTTTATCCTATTCAAGAAACCTGCACTTCTTATCGATAGAAGCGATGGGCTGATATTTGGTAAAACATAGGAAGTATTTAATGAATGGCATTACTAGTTTAATAGTCTCTGGAATAGTTTCGAGCTCTAAAATTCAAAAACATAGCACTTTCACTCATTCTTCTCCAATAAAAACTTATATATCTCAGTTAGCCCAACCTACTCCTTCAATACCTCCACAAACAGAACCCATTCCTCCAAGATCTCCGCAACCTCTACCCAGAGAATTACCAGAAACTAAACCCAGTCCCTTACAACCCAGTCCATCTCAAATTCCCGATTCTAGTCCGTTACCAATTTCTGCAACAATTGTAGTCGATCGATTCGAGTTTTTAGACCATACTGCTTTTTCTACCGAAGAACTAACCGAAGCGACTAAACATTTATTGGGTAAACCTATTTCTTTTGTCGAGTTACTTCAAGTAGAAACTATTATTACCGAACTGTACATCAACGCTGGCTATGTTAATTCTGGTGCATATATTGCTTCGGAGCAAAGTTTTACTTCAGATTCTGCCGTCGTTCAAATTCAAATAGTAGAAGGTGGTTTAGAATCAATCGAGATTACAGGGACAAACCAACTAAGAGCTAATTATATTCGCGATCGATTACCTGCTGCCAAAGAGACTCCTCTCAACCAAAAAAAGTTACTAGAAGATTTGCAACTATTACAACTAAATCCTTTAATAGAAAGTATATCTGCACGATTGGCTGCTGGTTCTCGCCCCTCAGCAAGTTCTTTAGAAATTGATATCACTGAAGCCGATACTTTTAGTATTGAAGCTTTTTTGGATAATGGTCGTAGTCCCAGTGTAGGGAGTTTTCGTCGTGGAGTTACAATACAAGAAAACAATTTCCTCGGTTTTGGCGAGCGCTTAATTCTGACCTACACTAATACAGATGGTAGTAATGCAGGAGATGTCATTTATAATTTTCCTCTCAATCGAAAAAATGGTTCGTTAAAATTTGCAGCAGGAATTAATGATACTGAAGTTGTCGAGTCTCCTTTTGAAGAACTTGATATTGTAGGCGACTCTTATTATTTAGATTTTACTTTTAGTCAACCAATTATTTTTAAGCCTACTCAAGAACTGGCTCTTGGACTTACTTTTTCCTATCAGCATAGTCAAACGGAACTCTTAAATGAAAATTTTCCTTTTCCTCCTAATGACAATAGTGATGGAGAAGCAAATATCTCTGCGATTCGTTTCTTTCAAGAATTTACCCAGCGTAATCCTACCGATCTATTTGCCGTGCGTTCTCAATTTAGTATAGGACTAGATCTTTTTGGTGCTACGATTGATGATAATGCTGCTGATTCGCGCTTTGTAGCTTGGAGAGGGCAAGTTCAGTATGTCAAACTATTAGCTCTTGACACCCTCTTAATCTTACGTAGTGAGCTACAATTTGCCAACGATGGTCTGCTATCTCAAGAAAGATTTAGTGTCGGTGGTTTAAACAGTGTTAGAGGCTATCGTCAGAATTTTTTATTAACCGATAGCGGTATTTTTGCTTCAGCAGAAGTCAAATTACCTCTGGCACGTTTTGCCAATAATGAAGGAATATTGCAATTCATTCCCTTTGTCGATTTCGGTACGGCATGGAATATTGATTCGGACACCGATAGCGAAACTAATACCTTAGTTTCTGTCGGAGTAGGTTTAGAACTTAATTTAAATGATGTTATTGATGCGAGAATAGACTGGGGAATTCCTTTAATCGATCCAGATTCTGACGCTGACACGTTACAAGAAAATGGAATTCATTTTTCTATTAATTATAGACTTTAAATTGTTCCAATTAGAGGCGGTACTTATGGTAACTCTTCTCACGGTCTTCAATCGGCAACACTAACGAGACTTTAACTAATATTTAGAAATTACCGTAGGTACAATACAATAATTATGCAAATATCCTAATAATAATCGGCTATGCTTAAAATCTAGATAATAGTTAATATCTGGAGGAAGCGGAAATGACTATTCAATTGCGTAAACCTATTTTAGTTACAGGATTGGGCTTGTCTATCTTACTGTGGCTGGGAGATAGTTTAAAACATTCTATTATGGACATGGGAGAATGGACTTTACTAGGGTTAATTGCTACTGGTGGAGGTTTTTGGTTACTGCAAAAAAGAAACTCTAAGCCCCAAAATTTTGTTCGACCATTACTACCGATCGCCTCAGAAGAAGTAGAAAAAACGATCGCGCAGACTAATCATATTATCAGTTTAATTGAAACGGAATCTCCCGATCGAGATATCGCTCAATTAAAAGAAAAGATCGAGCGAGTACCCAATCTGCGCCAAAAACAAGATTTTAGCTTGGCTATTACTGGCAGTAAACAATCGGGAAAAACTAGTCTTAAACCATTATTGGGTAGTATCGATAGATTAGAAAATATCGAAGAGATAGAAACAGAAGATTTACTTAATAATATAGAAACAGATAATAAGGATTTAGTTCTATTTTTAGTAGCTGGAGATTTAAGCGATTCTCAATGGCAAATTATTCGTCAATTAAGAGAAGCTCGTCAGCGAGTACTATTAGTATTCAATAAACAAGACCAATATACTCCAGAAGAAAGAATCTACATACAAAAACAATTACAGCAAAGAGTATCAGAAGTAATTACACCAGAAGATATTGTTTCTATTGCTACTGTTCCTAATGCCGTTAAAGTCATTCAGCAGCAAAAAGATGGTTCTGTTAAAGAATGGATGGAACAACCAGAGGCGGAGATAGGTAGCTTGATCGATCGCTTAACTACTGTCATCATTCGAGAAAAAGAACAAATTTTGCTCGGTACTACCTGGCGTGAAGCAATTAAGCTCAAACAGCAAGCCAAAACCATTTTAAATGAGATTAGACGCGACCGCGCTCTACCTATTATCGAACAATATCAGTGGATTGCTGCTGGTGCTGCTTTTGCTAATCCTGTAGCAGCTTTAGATTTATTAGCTACTGCTGCGGTTACCGGACAAATGTTAGTAGATTTGAGTGGTGTTTATCAACAAAAATTTTCCCTCGAACAAGGACAAACCGCTGCTAGCACTTTAGGCAAACTAATGGTGCAGTTGGGTTTAGTCGAACTTTCCACCCAGGCGATCGCTGGTATCCTTAAAAGTAACGCATTTACCTATGCTGCTGGTGGTGCCCTGCAAGGAATTAGTGCTGCTTACCTAACTCGCATAGCGGGTCTGAGTTTAGTTGCTTATTTCCAAGAGCAAGAAGCAATTCTAGATACTAAGGAAGGATTTAATCTAGATAGATTGACTGGCAAACTCAAACAAGTATTTCAAGACAATCAACGTAAAGCTTTTTTACAAAGTTTTGTCAAGCAAGGTATAGCTCGTTTCTCTGTATAGAACAAAAACAAGACAATCTAAAATTTGGTTTGGTATCTGTGCATGGGAGCTATTAGCTATTAGTCGTTAGCTTTTAGCTCTTATGTCGATCGTTCGATAAAAGAGCGAATGTCCGATCGACTGGGATACTTCTGCATCTAAAGTTAAATTTTGTTACAAATTAATAGGTAGATAATTTAAGATAGTCAAGGAGCTATGACAAGTATATTTGCAGAAGCGTTACCACCGGAAATTCAAGAAACAAATGCAATGATGAGGGAGGATTTACAACAGACTTTAGGCAAAAGTCATATCGATCCTGCCGAACTCAGTACTTTTCAAAGAATTTTATTAACAACTGATGGTACCTTAACTCATATTTTGGAAGCTTATCTTTATGAACCTATCCAAGTAGTGAAACTATCGGAAAAGTTAACTACTTTAGCCCAAGATATCAAGCTCATGGATTTACATAAGGGAACGGAGGTAATTGCTCGAAAAATTTTGTTAAGAGGAAGGATTAGTAGAAGGAATTTTCTTTATGCCGAATCTATTCTCGTCCCCGAAAGATTAGAAAAAAGGTTTAGAAACGAACTTTTAAAAACTAAAACTCCTATCGGTAAAATTTGGTGGGAACACAGGGTAGAAACCTTCAAAGAAATTATTGATTCGGGAAAAGAAGAGAACAATCTTTTGAGTAACTACTTTGGTGTAGAATCAGGTACAGATTTTTTCTTTCGTACTTATTGTGTTTATTCCAATCGCCAAGCAACCATGATGATTACAGAAAAATTCCCTGCCAGCTTTTTTACCAAAGATTTTTAAGCCCGATCGATTAGTGTAGCAAGAGGGTTAAATCGGCTAAATTTCTTGCCCGAACTCATATTTTTATGAATAGTATTAAATAACTTAATTTGGCAGTAAGTTGTTATACAAACTAACTTTATTCAAAGTGTAACCAACCATGAACTCAGAACAATATAAACAAAAAATGCAGCGACGTAAGGAAGTCCAAGACCAAAGGTTAGCTGAAAAGAATAAAGAAAAAGGTTTAATTATTGTTCATACGGGTAATGGTAAAGGCAAAACTACTGCGGGTTTAGGAATGGTGCTGCGTTCCCTCGGACATGGTTATAAAGTGGCGATCGTACAATTTATTAAAGGTGCTTGGGAACCAGCCGAAAAAGCTGTTTTGAGTAAATGGGAGGGACAATTAGAATTTTTAGCCATGGGCGAAGGCTTTACTTGGGAAACTCAAGACCGCGAAAGAGATATAGAAAAAGCATCCGCAGCTTGGGAACAAAGCCTAAAATTTATTCTCAATCCCGAATATAAATTAGTCTTACTCGATGAAATTAATGTAGCTCTTAAGCTAGGTTATTTAGATTTAGAGACAATTTTAAACGGATTAGAACAGAAACCAAGCGATTCTCATGTTATTCTCACAGGTCGTGGCGCACCCGCAGAATTAATCGATAAAGCTGACTTAGTAACTGAAATGACCTTAGTTAAGCATCCTTTTCGCGAACAAGGGGTAAAAGCTCAACCAGGGATTGAATTTTAACTAACCTCAGTTCGAGATAAGAAAATTTATCGATCGGGGTAGCTATTAGCTATTAGCTTTTAGTTTTTAGCTTTTAGTTTTCTTATTTTATGGCTTACACGCTTTAACAAACTGATTATATTATAAGCTGACATGGTTAGTATGATAGCTACTTGTTTAAGCAAGTATTTTCAAAAAAAACTCAACAGTTTACAATAGTATATGGTTGGGGTGAATAGTCTCGATTTTATCGACCTTGTCAAAATCGATATCCGAGAGATATTGAAAATTCACCCCATTTCTTAATAGTTATGTTGAGATAAGGATTTAGGATTACTAAATCCCTCAAGCTGTTAATGCTCTAAGCGATCGGCTGCGTTGTAAACATCGATCGCGGGATTGCTTTTGATTTGAATGGTCGAACCACCCGAGCCATAATTACTATTGCCTCTAAAACGGTGACGTACCACTCTTCTTTGACGTACCCTGCCCGTACCTCCTTCATTACCCTGCACTCCTGTCGTCACGCTGACATTTCCCTGACAATTACCATGACTGTCAAAGTCAACATCATTAGTCCTTTCGGTTGGTTGGCGAGAGCCACTAATGTTGTATTGAACTGAAATATCAGCTTGTACACATTGAGCAGAAGCAGAATGAGGAACAGTAAAGACACCGAGGAAGCTTATTAAAGATAGCAACCCTAGTGTTAGTCTATTTTGGTTCATTTGCTTACTTCCTCTGGTTTAACGACAGCTACGAGAAGAGGTGCTGGTACTACTATGAACGACTCTTCCCCCTGAGTGAGTAGTTTGGGTAGTTCTTTGATAAACCTTGTTTTGGCAGCCACTATTCCAAGAACGTCGCCAAAATTGCCAAGGATACCAAGAACGATATGAACGACGGTAGTATGAACGACGAGGAGGAACTTTTACACTAGTATCTCCTGTCTGTATATAAACGCTACCATCTCGATTCGTACTAGCCCGAACACTATTAGTTTGTATATCAATATCGCTACCAGTAGCTGCCACTGGCAACAGAAAAGCCAAAATCGCTAACAAAAAAGTTAGCTTGCTCAATCTCATGGTTTTAATCCTCGATTTAAGGTGATTAGGGATGAGAAATTAATTTTCCCAATCCCTCAGCTAATAGCTCAAGTTTTACCAACGACTACGACGAGTACGACTAGTATTGCGTTGTTCTGCATCTTGAACACAAACGTTTTCTTCTCCTACTTGATCGCAGAGTTGCTGACTTCTTTGAACTATACCCGTGTTGTTATTTTTACTTCTGTAGTATCCATGGCGACCGCGATAATCGTTATTTTGATGATTTAGTTGGCGAGAATTTTGCACAGAGACATTACCGACTCCTGTAGTGTAGGCATCTTGAAAACTTTCTTGAATTAGAGCATCATCAGCTTTAGCAGAGAGAGGAGTAAATCCTAACGTAGCAATCGCTAATAAACTGAAAACGATTTTTTGAGAATTAACAGTGAAAATTTGTTTATTCATAATGTGAATAGTCTCGTAATATCAACCTTGTCTGGATACTTGACCCCTTCTGCCAGAGCAAAGTTCCTCAACTTTAAAAAATCTGCAAAAAATCTGCGAAGAAATATGCAAAAAAGAAACATAAACTTCAACCTGAAATGTATGATAGGTCTGAAGTTGTATTAAAGGAATCGATGAGTAATAAAAAAGTTATTCGGACTGAGTTAGCCCCCGCACCTGTAGGCCCTTACAATCAGGCGATCGCTAGTTCTGGGCAAATGATTTTTGTGGCCGGACAAATTGCTCTCAATCCGCAAACAGGAGAAATTGTTGGTGGTGATGACGTTGCCCAACAAACAAAACAGGTTATGGGTAATATAGAAGCTATTCTGAAAAAAGCTGGTGCTGACTGGGAAAATGTCGTCAAAACTTCCGTATTTTTAACAGATTTAGCTAATTTTTCGACCATGAACCAAGTTTATGCTCGATATTTTGACGAAGCAACTGCCCCTGCCCGTGCTTGTGTAGAAGTATCCCGTTTGCCCAAAGATGTTTTAGTAGAAATTGAATGTATAGCAGTAGTTCCTAGTTAGTTCTGTTAAGCATTTACTGAGTCAGCATTAAAAAAGCCCAAAGAGTTTAATGTTAATAGACAATTGTAATTAATTGTGTAATATTATCAATACATTAACTATTTGTCAGTATAATCACTTAGTATTAATAATCGAATTCCAGCATTTATAGCGTTTTTCACCTTAGTGAAAGCTAAAATTTGTCGATTTTAGAAATTGATGTGCGAACCTAATGATTTTTACGCTAGCAAGACCTGCTTTAGCCGAGAAAACCTCCGCAAGCTCTCTTGCTCTGGTAATGCGCCCAACGCAAGTGCTTTACAACTTAATAGTTACAATTTTCAGATTTGCTCTATTTAACTGAGAAAGACTATAACTAAAAATCAATTCAATTAAATATGGCAATAAATACTAACTGTTTAAAATGAATATTAATCGATCGGAACTAGCTGACAATTCATTGCCTAAAACTGTTCGGCAACACAAAAATAATCTCCTCAAATTCTTAATAATATTCTTCGTAAGCTCGAGCGTTTCAGGGATTTTAGGCTATTGTATTTTGAGAGAAACCAAACTCAATGCCGATCGACAATTAGTCCGAAATTGTGTTGGGCAAGAATATTGTCATGGTACCCTCTCCGCTATAGAAAGGCTTGTCAAAGCCGGAAAAAGTTTAAAGTTATATAATCTCAAAACTTTCCACCTCGAAAATGCTCATCTAGAACGAGCCCATCTAGAAGATGCTAATTTGGAACGGGCTAATCTGGAACGGGCCTATCTAAAAGATGCTCATCTTGACAGTGCTAATTTAGAAGGTGCTAATTTGGACAATGCTCATCTAGAAAGTGCTCATCTAGAAGGTGCCAATCTAGCTACTACTCGGATCGAGCGCGCCGATCTGGAAAATGCTCACCTCGAAAGTACCCATCTTTCTCATGCACATATAGAAAATTCCTACCTAGTTAATGCCAATCTCGACAAAGCTTATCTTTCTAATGCCGACTTCGAGCGAACCTATTTCAATCGTGCTAATCTGAGTGGTGCCCACCTCTATCGTGCTGACTTCAAGCATGCTAACTTCAATGGTGCTAATCTTGCCAACACCTATTTTTATAGTTCTAATTTTGACCGTGCTAACTTCTATAGTGCTAACCTGAGCGGTACCCATCTAATTGAAGCTAAAAATCTTACTCCTGCTCAAATTAAATCAGCTTGCCACTGGGACAAAGCTATTTACAAAGGTGTCTGGGATGTAAATAAGTTTAAGTGGACTATCGATCGCCAAGCTAATCAGCAATTTATTCAACAACTCAAACAAGATAAAGCCTCCAATCCTCCCAGACCTGTTGACTGTAGTGCATGGAAGTAAGGTTACTGACACAAAACTAAGCTTCTCGATACAATAGGCTAGTTATTCGTACAATGATGATTTAACTTTATGTCTACTGTTAGTCTTATTCCTGCTCGATCTTACGAGTTAGCTAGTTTACGCACATCGATCGAGCAAATGCTCGAACCTTTAGGGGGAATTAAAGCCTTTGTTAAAGAAGGCGATCGCGTTTTACTCAAACCTAATTTACTCACTGGTTCTCGTCCTACTCAAGAGTGTATCACTCGTCCAGAAATAGTTTACTGTGTAGCTCAATTAGTTAAAGAAGTTGGGGGTAAACCTTTTTTGGGAGATAGTCCGGCTTTTGGTAGTGCTAGGGGAGTAGCCAAAGCGAATGGATATCTACCTTTAGTAGAAGAATTAGATTTACCCATTATCGAATTTCACGGTCAAAGATATTCTACCGCCAGCGAGAATTTTAATCATCTACGTCTTTCTAAAGAAGCGATGGATGCAGATGTAGTAATCAATCTACCTAAAGTAAAATCCCATACCCAATTAACTATCACTTTAGGAGTTAAAAATCTGTTTGGTTGTGTCCCGGGTAAAATGAAAGCCTGGTGGCATATGGAAGCAGGAAAAAGTAGCGATCGCTTTGGAGAAATGCTAGTAGAAACCGCTCGTGCGATCGATCCTAATCTTACTATTATTGATGGTATTATCGGTCACGAAGGAAATGGCCCTAGTGGTGGTGAACCTCGCAATTTGGGAGTTTTAGGTGCATCAGCTAATGTCTTTGCTTTAGATAGGGCGATGGTAGAAATTCTCAATGTCGAGCCTCATCTTGTTCCTACCTTAGTCGCTCAATCTCGCTTAGGATTGTGTAATGAACTAGCAGAAATTGATTTTCCTTACTCCCATCCCCAAGAATTAAAAGTTACAGACTGGAAATTACCCGATACCCTAATGCCGATCGATTTTGGTTTACCCCGTGTCCTTCGTTCTACATTCAAACACTTTTATATTCGGTTTATTAAAGAACCCATCAAATTTTATGCAGCAAAATAAGTCTTATTAGTTCATATTTAGTCAAATTAGTTACAACAACTTATTTCAGATTCATCATAATTAAATTGAACCCTCCGATTGCTTATTCTGACCGCCAAATACCTAGTGGCGGTTTTTTGTTATGGCAGTAAGTTTTTATATTAAGACACGAATTCATTATGGCGTTACATAGGTAATGTAATTAACCCCGAAGTTAATACTGACTTATCCTCTTTAGAACAAAGATTAAAAGCTTTGGAAGACAAAATAGACCTGTTATTGTAATGACACTGCAACTCGTAGATAACCTCTGGGAACTAAAAACAGATAGTACATTAGATGCTAATACAACTATGCATCCTTTGGGGACTTACAGTAATAATTTTGTCGTTGTCAATGTCACTTCCGATTACACTCTAGCCCCTTGGCGACAAGCAGGTAGTATTGGTCAAGCCGTTAGTTTTGATAATGATTATGCCTACGGAGAGAATAAAAGAATAACTCTCAATTCTTATCTGGTACTGCAATTTCCTTTGCTTACTGGCAGTACTTACGACCTCTATTATTTTCCTTTGCCAAGGCTAGTTGAAGCAAAAGTCAAAATCTGGGAATACAAAGGGGAAACTATTGATGCTTCTATTAACGAGCTTATTAAAGCATTACAAAATGCTGGCTTGCCTCGTGTTGAAGATGAGATTACCGCCTTAATTGAAATTGTTCGAGAAAATCAATGCGCTAAATCAATAGATGACGATACGAGCGACGAAAGGATTGACATAGATAACGAGTATTTACCACCTGGATATTATGGCTATTAACTTGCAACCAACTACTATTGTCAATAACAACAGATCATTTAGGAGCTTTGAGATTGACGGCTTAGCACATCCTGTCAAGCCAATTCCGCAAATAGTCCCACTGTCAATTTATGACTTAGAGCAAAACAAGGTCAAACGATTTACCCTTCACGACGACATTAACTTCGATCTAGGCGTAACTTCGTTCCGAGCCGACATAAAAGATGACGATGGTAACATCTTACAAGACAATGCAGAACAGCCTAGATTTAGATATATTCAGGCTATTGTAAACGTGCTGGAACAAGAACGAGTTATTGAGAACTTAAATTTTTGGTTTAGCTCTTATCCTGCCACTATTTCAAATCACATTATTTTCGATCATACCAAGACCTATGAGGTCAAAGTAAACGGCAATGTCAACAGGCTTACTTTTTTTTGCGAGCCTATCTATTTACTGCCAGGGATAGAAGTATTAGTGCCGAATAGAGAAGATACGGGGGCTGGAGACATAAGACTTGCAGGTTAAAATGAAAAACATTAAGCAGTATCGCTTAAAAGCCTTAAAAGCAATCATTGATAAATGCAAAAATACAAAAGTCCCTGCTTGTCCCTGGGACGAATGGTACTAAGTTAACGTTGAAAGCCTTAATTGGTAAAGGAAGCAGGGGAAGCAGGGGTGGAAAGGGGGCTATAGTCTCAGTTGGTCGGCTGAAATCTCCAGTTTTGGCTGTTTGAGCCCCCTTCCACGGCAGGGGAGGCCAAAAGACTTTCCGAGAAATTAATACTTGTAGAATCAAAAACTTTAAAATTACTTCTCCCCCTGCTCCCTCATCACCCCCTGCTCCCCTTGCTTCTAAAGAGTTTCAAGCTTATCTTCGTGACATTCGTCCCTGGGACTACGAATTAGATGCTTTGGCTAGGAAAATATTAGATCTACCCAAAAGACCCAAAGATAGTCAACCCTATACTGGCTGGCTAGGGGAGCCTGAAGAAATTGAGCCAGATAAACCCATGGCGATATCCAACAAAGGTATAGCCTTAATTAAACGTTGGGAAGGTTTTAGAGACAAGTCTTATTTGTGCCCTGGCAACGTTTGGACTATTGGTTATGGGCACACGGGAACAGCGAAAAAAGGGATGTGCATAACTAGGCACGAAGCAGAAGTACTGCTAAGGCACGACTTGAGATATTTTGAAGCTCAAGTAGTTAAATTAGTCAAAGTAGACATTACTCAAAATCAGTTTGATGCTTTAGTCAGTTTTGCCTTTAACGTTGGCGTACACGCTTTGAGCCAAAGTACATTGCTCAGGAGGCTAAATCAACAAAAATACGATCGTGCAGCTAACGAATTTGAAAGATGGATATATGCTGCTGGAAAAAAACTACCTGGTTTAGTTTCTCGTCGCCAAGAAGAAAAAAGATTATTTCTTTCTTAGTGTGTATCTCTATCTATATGTCTATATAAAATATGTATGACATACATGTATGACATACATAAAATATGTGGACACTTATAAGCTAATAAATAAATATAATTTTATATACATACTTTCTACCATCCCTATCCCCGACCACCACCCCTGTTAAGTAATAGCTGTTCATTTCTTATACATTCCTCTACATAGTTTGCTCAAAGTGCATAGGTATATCCGTCTTTTTGATGTACTCTTCTTAGTTTATTAACGTGAATACTTTTAGCTTTTCGACCA
>JASJDJ010000163.1 GCA_030065635.1 Xenococcaceae cyanobacterium MO_188.B32 | reverse complement strand
ATCCACCAAGAAATTAATTTCTTGGCTTAAATAAGAAGTCCGTTTAAACGGACTTTGGTTGTCAGACAGATAATTTATTATCTGGCTAATGAGAATGAAATAGCCCTGACTCTGCCTTACTCTTGCTGCTATCACTTTGTATAGTACAGCCAGTATTCGGGGTTGAGTGTGGCAACTCTTTGTTTCAAGAAGACCGTCTTGCTGCTGACGTAAAAGATGCTAAAGACCGATTAGAAAGTCTTACTCGCTCATTTAAACCAGATGCCAACGTAGACATCATTTTTGAAGTTCCCATTAAAGGAAAATCAGTAGCGGAAATCGAACAGATTGTTACCGACGGCAAATCTAATTATTTTGTTGTCGCTAATAATAGCCTTAGCACCCAGGCTGATGGATTCTCACAACGGTACGATTCAACAGATGGGGAGTGGACGAAAACTATTAAAGTCACAACCCATGACTTTAAGGGACGATCTATCATCCCCTACATCCAAATTTTCTACGAAGATAAACAGGGGGGTGCGATCGGGCTCAAACCCTTTGGTAACACTGCTGCACCGACGCATTTAAGCCATCTGCGGTCTCGGCTCTGCCGAGGCGCGGAGCGACCGCCCCACGGCACTTTGTATTTCAAGAAAGACCCTAACGGCGATCTCTCTTGGGAAAATGAAGCCTTTAAAGTCTACAATCTTCAGCCTTTACCCAAGTCTCCCAAAGAAGTTAACTTACCCGAAGGTATGGAGTTCGGTTCGCCAGAAGCAGAGAGTTTTTTACAACAGTGTTGGACAAGTCAAACTCATGTTCCTCTGTCTGAGTAACGATTCTTTACCCGTCACTTGTTGAGGTAAAGAAGCGATCGACAATGAATTATCAACAATGAACAAACCATAACTAACCATGTCTATTCAATCCGTGCAAAAAATTGTTGGTCGAGAAGAAGTATCCAGGAACATCAACTTAGTTGCAATTAAATTTTTTATTTTTGTATTTATTTTCGTCATTTTTTTTCTAGTCAGCCTTTTTCCTGAAGCAAGAGCAAACTCTACTGCCTTGGCTGATGAAGGTTATGACTACAAATTAGAATGCGGAAATGTCAACAGCACCTCGCCCCAACCAACCCCTGCAACTATGATGATTGGCGGAGCTGAAAGTGACTCAGAAGGTGAAAAGGCTGCTACTCGCTGGTTTCTCAACCGTGCAGATGGGGGGGATTACTTAGTACTTCGCTACGGTGAGGTTCGCACTCAAGCCAAGTGGATCTGCGATAATTACGATTCTCTTGTCAGTTCGGCAGCAGAATTGGCAATTAACACTAGAGAAGCTGCTAACGATCCAGATGTGGAGCAATATATTCGTGATGCTGAAGCCTTGTTTATTGCTGGGGGCGATCAGAATGCTTACCAAGACACCTGGGAAGGAACTTATGTGGAAGATGCAATTAATTATCTAATTAATGAGAAAGGAGTTCCCGTAGCAGGTACTTCTGCTGGCATGGCTATCTTAGGAGAATATTATTATGCTCCTGCTGGCAGGGATGGAGTACTGAGTTCGGAAATTTTAGAAAACCCTTTTCATCGTAATACTGAGGATATCGATCGCGCTGACTTTATTGACATCCCGTTCCTCAAAAACACAATTACCGATACTCACTTAGACCGCTTAAAACGTCCTGACTACCCTGAAACTAGATATGGCAGGATATTTGGATTTCTTGCCAGAGTAGTAGATGACAAAGGTATTCCTGCCTATGGCATCGGTTCAGAGGAAGGAGCGTTTGTGGCTGTTGACGAAGAGGGAATCGCGAGGGTCTTTGGTAATGGCGAAGACCGGGGTGCAGATGCTTACTTTTTGCAAGCTCGGGAAATTCCAGAAAGAATCGAACGTCGCGAACCATTAATTTGGGACAGAAATGGTAAAGCAGTAAAAGTCTACAGAATTCGGGGAACTACTGCGGGAAGCGGTAGTTTTGACCTGAATGACTGGGAATCAGCTTCAGGGGGTAGCTGGGAATATTGGTATACCAGGGACGGAGAGCCTGGTTTTACTCGCGACAGCATAGAGTGCAACTAGCAAGATTAGAAGATTAGGAGGCGATAAGGAGAAAAAAATAATTTAGAAACAAAAGAAAAGAGGTATCTACTATGACAACGAAAAGTGAGGTAAAGCATATGAAACGCCTAATCGTTTGTTGTGATGGAACATGGCAAGATCTCGAATGTCCTTATCCGACTAACGTGGTCAAAATGGCTCAAGCCATCGATCCGATCGCTAGTGACGGTACACCCCAAGTGGTTTTTTACGACGAGGGCATTGGTACTGGTGGCAGTACTAAGGTTCAAAAAAAGATGGATAGGGTTTCTGGTGGTGGTCTTGGTAAGGGAATTGACAAAAACATTCAGGATGGCTATCGTTTTCTCTGTCTTAACTACTCTCCAGGTGACGAGATTTACCTGTTTGGATTTAGTCGCGGTGCGTACACGGTGCGTAGCCTTGCCGGCTTGATGTATAATTCTGGTTTGCTCTCGCGCCCCAACATTCGTCACGTCCCGGAAGCCTACAGACTTTACCGCGATCATCTCAAGCCGAACCACCCGAATATTGGCGAGTTCCGCCAGAAATACGGTTTCAAAACCGAAAAATATGGCGATCGGGTTCCGATTACCTTGCTGGCTTGCTGGGACACGGTTGGTTCTTTGGGCGTGCCCGATCTCACCTCCTTCATCAATCTCGACCAAAAGATCAACGAGAAATACCAATTTCACGACCCCAAATTAAGTCGGATTATCCAAAATGCGCTGCACGCAGTTGCTATTGACGAGCAACGCAGCACCTTTTACGCCAGCCTTATGGAGGCAAGTAATGGAACAGAAGACCAACGGCTAATTCAGAAGTGGTTTCCTGGCGATCATGGCTGTGTCGGTGGGGGGTTAAAAGAACAAAGTGGTTTGTCAGACGGTGCTTTGCAGTGGATGATTGACTCGATTAAGGAATTGGGGCTCGGTCTTGAGATCGATACTAGCGTTATTCCCACTGGTGTCCATCCCGATCCTGATGCTGAGTATAAGGTTGAACCAAACAGCATTATCGGCAAGTTAACGAAGATTCTGGGCACCAAGGTTCGCGAGGTCTCAGATAACTTTGACGACCTACACGAGAGCGTGAAAATACGCTGGCACGATCTGAAAGACTACCGTCCAGAGAACTTGAAGAAGCATAGCTCTTGGCTGGAAAAAGTATAATAACGCAGTTTCGAGGTTTGGTTATGGGAACAAAACCAAACCTCTATAGATGACTATAAAAAATCAAAGCAATCGCGCTAACAGCTTTGGTTTCACTGGTTTGCAACAGGACAATTATTATTTAGTGGAAGATTTTAACATGACTAAATATGTGAGTAATATTAAAGAATACGCAACGAATGTTGATGAGAATGTAGTTGAGGGAATTGTCAAACATCTAGGCATTGCTTTACGTAGCAGAGACGCTTCCTTGGTTTCCTGTGGAGATCGCACCGAGTTAGATCGGGTTCGAGAGAGCTTTTTGAAAAAGAAACTAGGATTAACTGCTAGTGATGCCGATCTAGATCGGGCTATTAGTGAAGTCTGCGACCAAATGAAAGATACCAAGAATAAGTCTCGCGTCACCTTTTATTATCTGCTAGCTGACAAATTTGGCAAATTTTCATTGTTTAAATAGCCGAAATCTAGTTAGGTAGTTTAGATCTATTAGAAAAAGTAGGATTACTAGGCTGATGCGGTGGCAGCTTCTTCTTGTTTTCCTGGTGGATTTGAACCGATTGTGTTTCCTGATGAATACCAATCTAACTCCAGAAATAACTAAAGTACGCGATCGCGCTAAAAAAATCTGGCAACAATTGCAGCAAAATCCTCGTTTTTGGGTAGGCAATAATCGCAAGCAAGCTATTAGTCAGTGGAGTAAATAAGATGAAATTATTTACCGAATATCCAGAAAAGGACGAACGCCAATATTGCGATCGCGTAGCACAATTAGTCAAGCAACAGATCAGCAATTCTCATTTTAAAAAGTAACAAGTGATACAGACAGAAACAAAGCTATGAACAGGTAGAGAAAATGTGATTGCCTATTTGCTTCTAGCGATCGCATATGGAGTCGTGTAAAAATAAGTTCAGCCTTTTTGAGTTGATTCTTGAGTCTCCACAGTTATCTGTTGGGTTACTAAGGCTGAACTTATTTCTGAACAGGCACTATCTGTTTCTAAACGATGTTTAACAATGTCGGACAGGTGTAATTTCAGCTTTTCAGTCATTGCAGGCTGCAATGGAATTTTCGGTGAGGGAGCTGAAATGCCCTTCTAGCGTCAAAATGAGAATTGCTGACTGAACCGACGCTCTAGTAGTTCTCAAAAGTAAAATTGGTTCAAAGCGTATTGTAGATATGTTAAGCGGAGAACAATTACCGCGAATTTGCTAATTTTTTGAATCTCTCCGAGAGTGAAGGGCGGAGATTTTAGTTATTAGTTATTAGCTCTTAGCTATTAGTTTGGTTTATCGGTCAGACCAATAGCTAAAAGTTAACGGCTAATAGCTAACGGCTAACAGCCAACAGCTAAGAGCTAAATTTGAGTGTTTCAGCATCCCAAATAAATACCGAGCGATCGCGCTGTGGCTACGACAAAACCATCGGGATTGACAGGACTAGGACAAACTCCTTGTTGATGGTACTTTTTGATATAGGCGACAACTTTATCTAGAGACTGACTTTGGACTTCGCCATTTTGCCAGACTACAAGCTGATTATAATTTTCCTCAGCAATTAAATCTATGGCTTTGTTGGCAAAAGTAGCAGCTAATAAGCGATCGTAAGATGAAGGTGTACCACTACGTTGAATGTGACCCAAAACTGTCGCACGAGTTTCAATTTTATCCAAGTCGCAAAATTCTGGTCGATCGCTGAGACAAAGTTTATGACTTATTTCGTCGATTTGTTGGGCTAGATAGTCTCCAATGTATTTCTCTTTTTCTCCTGCTTGATTTTTTACCCCTTCAGCAATGACTATTAGGGCAAATTTACGCCCTGACCGGCGTAACTGGGCAATGCGAATACAAATCTCATTAATTAAATTAGCATCGATTTGGGGAGTAAGTTCGGGGATTAGAATAATATCCGCACCGCCAGCGATCCCCGAATGAAGTGCTAGATGACCTGCATCTCTTCCCATCACTTGGACTATCATGGTGCGATCGTGACTGGCAGCAGTAAAGGTGAGATCGTAGAGGGCAGATGTCACTGTATCTACCGCCGTACGGAAGCCGATCGATCTTTCGGTAAACGGTACATCATTATCGATGGTCTTAGGAATTGCCACTAAGTTCCATCCTCCCTGTTGTGCCAGATCGTAGATAATATCTAAACTGCCATCTCCTCCCACCGCAATTAGGGCATCAAGTTCTAAATCTTGATAACCTTGAATAATAGTCTGAGCGATCATCTTGTCGGCAGGATTCCCTTTATTCAAAGAGCCTAAAATACTACCGCTCAGAAATTGCAGAATATCGATTCCCTGTAGCAATCCTGGTAGATCGTAACCGTGTTCTTGTAACTTTAAATCGTCCGAGCGACATTTTCCGTGTTCTAGTTTGAGAAAACCATCCGTACCGTAAGGAATACCGTATACTTCCCATCCTTTCTGGCTAGCACATTTAACTACAGCACGAATAATTGCGTTTAAGCCAGGACAATCACCACCACTGGTCAAAATTCCGATTCTTTTATTCATTTATTTATCCGAAAAATCCAGCTTTATACGTAAAATTTGTCAACTAATTCCCGATGAGGTTGATAGGTTTGTAGAGCTTTAAGATATTGGACTCGTTCAAAAACACCAGGATCGGGACAATTTATTTGACTCAGACTACCCTGTAACTGAGCAATTGAATCGTATTCTTTAACTTCTAACCACTCAACCAGATCCTTTTCAATCTGCTGAAGTTGTTCGATACCATGACGCAAAAGTACGCTGACTAACATAGTAACATCTGCACCTACCATCATCATTTTAATTACATCATGGGCGGTACAAATTCCGCTTGTGGCTGCCAGATCGAGGGGAAGAGTGTGATATAAAATAGCAATCCAGCGCATGGGTAAACGCATTTCTCTGGAGGTACTGAGGAGTAAATTGGGTTCTGCTTCTAGAGTTTCTAGATCGATATCTGGTTGATAAAAACGGTTGAATAATACTAAGCCATTAGCCCCTGCATTGCTCAAACGTTTTGCCATGTTTGCCAGGTTGCTGAAAAAGGGACTCAGTTTAACTGCTACAGGAAAATTGACAGATGAAGTCACCGTACGAATAATATCAATATAGGTTTGTTCTACTTGCGCTCCAGTCATTTCCATATCTGTAGGAACATAATAGATATTTAGTTCCAAGGCATCAGCACCAGCTTGTTCTACCTTCCGGGCATAATCACCCCAGCTACCAACAGTAGAACTATTGAGACTGGCAATAATAGGAATATCTACCAACTCTTTAGCGCGACGGATGTGGTTGAGATAGGCTTCCGAACCCACATGAAAAATTTTTTGTTCGGGAAAATAGGAAGTGGCTTCGGGATAACTTTCCGTACCTTGAGTGAGATGATGATATAAGGCGTAGCGTTCTTCTAGTAGTTGTTCTTCAAAAAAGGAATGTAATACTACTGCGGATGCACCAAAATCTTCCATGCGTTTGATGTTATCGATATCTTCGGTTAGAGGTGCTGCTGCTCCGACTACCAAAGGCGATCGCAATTCTAATCCCAGATAAGTTGTAGATAAATCCACCATCTGTTTACCTCCTAAACTTGTTTTTAGATTAAAAAAATCTTTTGAGGAAGTTGTGAAGAAGGGGGTTTGAACAGTGACCAGTTACCAGTAAATAGTTACCAGTTATAAGTTTATATAACTTCGTTAGTTAGGGCTTCAAACCCAGAAACAATATCCAGCAGTTCTTCTGTAATAGTAGTTTGACGCTGATGGTTGAACTCCTTAGTTAATTCGCTAAGACGTTCGGCAATATTTTTTTCCGCCATCTGCATGGCAGCTAAGCGACTGGTATTTTCACTCTTTAATGATTCGGCACAAGCACGATAGAGAGAGACAAAGAAATACTGACGAAATAAAGCTGCTGCTAACTTGTCTTCGTCCATTGTGAAAGTAGGAAGACTGCGAGAAATCCATTTTTGTTGCTTTAGTTGTTGCAACCAACTCCAATTGAGGGGAAAGATTTGTAATCTAGTGGGATGATAAACAGCACCCGAAGTAATCTGGTTATAGATAACCATGATTCGATCGACTTGCTTTTGTTGTCGCCATGTTTCTAAGGCTAAAACTATCTCTTGAATAACTGGGGTAATACCCGCAACCGAACTAGGTAAGTTAAAACCAGTCTCACAATTTTTTCCTAGTACTTTCAGGCGCTCGCTTATTCTCGCACCAACAGTTAAAATAAATCGATCGCCCTCGGCAATTGACAAACTGTTGACATATGTTTGAGTATAGTCAGCAATTCGTTCGTTAAATTGACCGCACATACCCCAATCAGAACCAAAAACTACTAACCCAAGACTCTGAGTGGGATGGGATGCTTCTTTTAACAGTATTTCAGGATATTTATTGAGTAAAATTTGCCATCCCATTTCTAAAGTGCGATTGTATTCAGTTAACGATCGCACCGCTTTTTCATACTGATGAATACTGACTGCTGCTAAGGCTTTCATCGTCTTGACCACAGATTGCAAGTCTCGAGCCGTAGTAATCTGATGTTTGAGTTCTTCAATAGTCGCCATTTCTTAAAACTAAAGAATTTGTTAACAGTTTTTTCAAGTTTTAAAAATATATTTCAGTATAATTCCTCACATTTTCTTCAAATTTCAAGAATATATTAGACTTGGCAAAAGCAATAGCAATCGGAAATCAAATAAATATGACTACTCAAGAAGAAGCTAGAAAAGCGATGGCTGAATACCGTCAGCATGAAGAACATATTCACGAAAATATGCTCCGTCGTTCTCAAGAAAAAATCGCTCGCTCTTCTAGCGAAGAAATAGAAGAAGAAGCTAGAGAGTTAATGGTCGAGCAACGCCAGCAAGATAAACATACAAGAGACACTATACTATCTCGTTCAGAAGCAAAAATTGACAGTACTAAAGTATAAACAATATTCAACTATTTGTTAAACGCTAGTGGTTAGTAGTTAGTTGATTTAATATCATAAAAACTATTAGCCATCAGTGATTAATTATATCTATTTATAGATATTATTTTTTCTGCAATATTTAACAAACTAGTGCGATCGCTTTCACTTAATTTCTCTCCAGCTTCGATTCTTTGACAGACATTTGGTAATTTTTCTCTAACAGCTTGACGTACAGCTAGTTCTGTTAACCTAATTTTTTCTAAAGGAACAGGAGCGAAAACTCCTTGAGTAACGGCGAGTAAAACAGCAATTTGTTCGGCTACAGGAATTGGTTGATATTGAGTTTGCTTGAGGACTTCTCTAACTCTTTGACCCCTAGCAATACTTTTTTGGGTTGCTTCGTCCAACCGCGTTCCAAAACGAGAAAATGCTTCTAATTCTTCAAACTGAGAATAGGATAAGCGTAAATCTCCAGCCACAGCACGATAAGCTGGTAATTGAGTTTTACCACCGACGCGAGATACAGATTTACCCACATTGACGGCAGGTAAAATACCTTTGTGGAATAAGTTAGGAGTGAGATAGATTTGACCGTCGGTAATGGAAACTAAGTTAGTAGGAATATATGCCGAGATATTCTGTGCTTCTGTTTCTACTATCGGTAAAGCCGTTAACGAACCACCGCCGAATTCGGGACGCAGATGGGTAGCACGTTCTAACAGACGGGAATGAATGTAAAAAATATCCCCAGGAAAGGCTTCTCTGCCAGGGGGACGACGCAATAATAAAGATAATTCTCGATATGCCCTGGCGTGTTGAATCAGATCGTCGTAAACGATCAGAACATCTTTGCCCCGTTCCATAAAATATTCTGCCATTGTAGTGGCTGCATAGGGAGTAATGTATTGTAACCCTGGAGTGGTTTCTCCTCCTGCAACTACAACTATGCAGTAGTCCATTGCTTCTCGTTGGCGTAACTCGGCAATTAATTTAGCTACCGCAGAACTCCTCTGTCCGATCGCACAGTAAACACAAATAACATCTTTACCTTTTTGGTTAATAATCGTATCGAGAGCGATCGCCGTTTTCCCCGTAGCGCGATCGCCTAAAATTAATTCTCTCTGTCCTCTACCAATAGGAATCAAAGCATCGATAACTTTTATCCCTGTTTGTAAAGGTACGGTAACGGGGGCGCGTTGCATTATTCCTGGGGCTTCTCTCTCTACAGGCAACCGTTTTACTGTGGAGATTACACCTTTATTATCCAAGGGACGACCCGTTGCATCGATAACCCTACCCAATAATTCTTCCCCTACAGGTGCATCTAAAACTCTTCCCGTCCGCAATACCTCACAACCCGCTTTTAAATCTTCACTGTCATCTAATAAAATAATCCCCACTTCATCGCGATCGAGATTGTAAGCCATACCATAGCGAGCGCCTGGAAACCTAACTAATTCTTCTGCCCGTACACTAGGCAAACCCACAGCGCGAGCAATTCCCCCACCTAAGTAGGTTACAGTTCCTACCTCTTCGATCTGTAATTGAGGCTGGTGATTACCTAAAACCTTATGGGAGATAGCAATGGTTTCATCTAAAAGACTTTGCCAGGATAAGGAATTTATATCTTTCACAATATATTTTTAAGCTTACCTTCAATATAGATAAGGCAAAAGTTTGAGGATGTTGTGAATGTGTTTCAGGAAAACTTAGAGTGAAAGGCGATCGCCTAAAAGTTAGAATTTGAATAGCTATTTTTTTAGCTCGATCGATTTAGTCGCAATGGAAACGCAATACTAAATCCGATTCTCAAAGTACACTTATCGATTAGGATTTAAATTAGCTCAAAACTCTTCTGCCTCCTGCCTTTACACGACTTTGAAATACCATATTTCAACAGTATTTAGTATAAACAGATAGCCTCTTCACTACCGGCTTTTCGTCCATAAACTTCCATGAACCTCCGATTGAGAAGCACTTCAGACCCCACTTAATCTGTTCGGCCACATTGACGATCGACCAGTCTAGACGTGGAGAAACTTCTCGGTCTGGCTTGTAGCCATACTCAACCAGCAGTTCTCCCAGCATCCGCTCTACTATCCAAATTTCCCTTGGTTGGAGTTGCTTTCGGTATATTCCCACCCTCTCTAAGGTTAGCGGCTTGAGAGTCAGATCTTTCCATTCTGCTTCTGCATCTACATAGCCCCGCTCCCTTCGCTCGTAATAGCGCAGCATTCTCGACTCAAATTCTTCCCCGAGAAAGACACATATCCTTCTCAACTCTTGCTCGGGCTGCGTCACCAGCAATTCATACTGCACCCCCAGAAACTGCTTCAAACCTAGATGCTGTTCGAGAGCCTTGAGCGAGCTAAGAACCTGGCGACAGTACATTGCGGTAGGCATTGCCGATTTAGCTGTCCACCAGTCTTGACCCTTTAGAGAAACAACCACATCCCGTGGGTCTCGGTAGATATGAATAAACTTGGCTTTTGGGAACAACTCCAGGATTCGAGCGACTTTTCGCCAATTGCCAATGGTTTTCTCTCCAATCCTGACCTTACCACTCTCTGCTGACAGTTGCCAAAGCAACCATAAAAAAATCTCCCGCGCCGAGCGCATACCTCCCCGCACTGCCTCACAGAAAACCTCACTATTGATTGACAGTGCTGGCCACCACCAGTATTGGGTGCAATAGCGGAGATACTCATTGACTTCCAAATCTGACAGAGGATCGCTGAAATGAATTGCCGGCTCCAAATTCGTGAAGAACCCAACTTCTAGCGGAACCAAAATTCGCGAGTGTTCGGACAACATCGCTTGTAATAGTGTAGTACCACATCTACCAGTACCGATAATGAAAAATAAACCTGATTCTAAAGTTTCCCAATCACCCAGCATGGTGTTTTCCCCATAGCTACTGAGCTAAATCGCCATCAAAACCAATCAAGGGTTCGAAGGGTATGGCAACGAGCGCGCACACTCTTAGATCGTATCAAGGATTTCTATGTATAAGTAATTATCAAATCTTAGGAAAAATTAATAGCTAAAAAGCTTACGAACACTCGATCTCAGATAAGGGGGTGACTTTGAACCCCTGGCGAGTCCCGTACTAAGAGACGATACATTATCCTAATAGAAGCGGGCAAAAATCAACAGGCTATTTTATGAAGAGCAAGAGCTTCGATTTCAGCCACTACTACACCTACTCAGAACTGGTCGACTATCTACAGGTTTTAGAGTCGGCTTATCCTTACTTGCTAAGTCTAGAGGTTATCGGTAAGAGTTATGAAGGACGCGACCTCTGGCTTGCCATCCTCACCGATCGGGAGACTGGAGCCCCATTGGCAAAACCTGGCTATTGGATTGACGCTAATACCCATGCAGGGGAAGTCACGGGCTCTGCCGTTGCCCTTTACATCATTTATCATCTGCTGACCCAATATCAGCAAGACGATCGAGTTACTCGCCTGTTAGAGAATTACACTGTCTATATTCTGCCTCGTTTGGCTGTTGATGGTGCCGAAAAATATCTGACTACTCCCTACAGTTTGCGTTCTAGTGTTCGTCATTACCCCAATTCCGAGCGACGAGACGGACTCTACCCAGAAGATATCAATGGCGACGGTCTAATTTTACAGATGCGAATTAAAGATGAGTGTGGTGCTTGGAAAGTCTCCGAGCTAGATCCAAGAGTAATGGTGCCTCGAGAACCTACTGAATTTGGCGGTACTTACTACACCCTTTTAACAGAAGGACTAATTCACAATTACGACGGCTATAAGATCGAGTTAGCACCTCCTCTTTTTGGGATGGATTTCAACCGCAACTATCCCTATCAATGGGTGGGGGAAGGCGAGCAAAAAGGGGCAGGGGATTTTCCCCTGTCTGAGCCAGAAACCCGTGCCGAAGCGGAATTTTGGCGTCAGCATCGTAATATCAACGGTTTTTTAACCTATCATACTTACGGAGGAGTCATTCTACGTCCTTACAGTACCCATGCTGACGACCATTTTCCCTTTGAAGACCTACAAATTTATCAACTCATTGGGGAAAAGGGGACTTCTATTACTGGCTACGATTGTATTTCTGTCTATCATGACTTTCGCTACAATCCTCAACAAGTAACCAACGGTGCTATGGACGATTATGCTTACGACCGCTTCGGCTGGTTTGGTTTTACGATCGAGCTGTGGGATCCAGCTGTAGCTGCGGGAATTGAAAAAAAGGACTATGTTAGCTGGCGTAGGTTTCGTCCTGTAGCAGACGAGCTGAAGTTAATGCGCTGGAACGAGGAAAAGCTGGGAGGTTCTGGCTTTATCGACTGGCAGCCGTTTGAGCATCCCCAGTTAGGAGCTGTAGAAATTGGCGGTTGGGACGTAAAAAGAGTCTGGCATAATGCTCCGGCTGAATATTTACCAGAATTATGCGAAAAACACTGCCGTTTTGCTATTGCCCATGCTTTGATGTCTCCCCGTTTAGCTGTGGCTCGCACGGTAGTGACCGATCGGGGAAACGATATCTATCATATAGTAGTGCAATTAGAAAACCAGGGCTTTTTGCCTACCTACACGAGTAAGAAAGCACAAGAGCGTTCCTGTGTCAAACCCATTGAGGTGAGTCTATCTTTGCCAGAAGGAGCCAGTTTAATCGGCGGTCAACTCAAGCAAGAAATCGGTCATCTGGAAGGACGTTCAAATAAGGCGAAAAAGAATTTAGCTCAAGGGTCTGACTATCGTTGCCATGTAGAGTGGGTGCTCAAAGCCACCCCAGGTAGTGAGCTTCAAATTACGGCCTTCTCGGAAAGGGCTGGTACTGTGAGCAGGCTCTTGACTCTGCAACCGAAGAATTGATGACTACTGAGACTCGACGGCTCACTTCAAATAATCCAGGCATAGATAATCCTGCTTCAATCCGTTTGTAGGCAAACGTTATCATCTTATCCAAGAAGTCATCCTGTACTACGAATAAAGCCTTGGTAGTGATGAATTACAGCCAATTGGGATTAGTCACAAAATCTAGTCAACTGTGATGGATTAACTGTCACGACGGGAGAAAAAAAATCATCAAACCATATCGTTAAAATCTTCCCCCGCTTACTCTGCTTTACTCACCAGTCAGTAGGGTTATTCATCGGATTGCTTCACTCTTGTTGCTACCGCTTCCCTTGAGCAGAGCGTAAAACACGAGAATTTTGGACTCTAGTTTCTACCGCTTTGCACACTTCTTGCCATTGCTCAGCCAGAATCCTTCTCATTCGGTCTGATTGCCAGCGAGGGATACCACTTGCTCGCTCATTTTTGATTTTACTCATAATTGATTTAGTGTTTAGATGAATCAATAGAAAAAGTTTACCAATCAAGCCCAAAAATTCAGCTGAAAAAGCTGTTAACGGGACTTTGACAAAAAACTAGGTTCAAAAAGGGGTGAAAGCCTGATATATCAATACTTTAACCTCAAAATAGCTAAATCCTTAATATATCTGGGTTTCAGACGAATTTAC
>JASJDJ010000162.1 GCA_030065635.1 Xenococcaceae cyanobacterium MO_188.B32 | reverse complement strand
GGTGATGTCTTCAAAAGCTCTGGAACAGGCGATCAGCTTCGCTGCCAGTCAAGCTGGGCGCGCAAACAAAGAGCCAAGAAAAAATTCTAAATTTGCCTCACCAGATGACTTTTAAGCCTAACCGAGCAGTATTGGGATTAATCCCCGAGTGGTTAAAAAAGATTTATCTTCTCCCCTCAAATCTAAGGTTAAAGCAAAGCGCATCAATCGAAAGTTAAACCAATGGATTAAAGGAGAATTGCAGACTTCACTTCAAGAAATAGGGCAATTAACGGGTTCCACCGTTAAAACCGTTAATGCGGCCTATACGTCGCAAAGTGACCACCTGACGGGGACTCTCTTAGGGAATCGGAATGGTGATTGCTTTTACCGTTATAACGGGGACGTATTGCAAAGTGATTATAACGCAGCTAACGTTATTCTCGATCGTGGTACAGATGAAGAAATTACTCGAACTATGAAATATCGAGACGTTAAGCTGGTATTATTGCACCGTACCGTGCGGTATCTGCACTCTATTGGATACAGCGTCAGTTATGCTCTTGAAAATGGTTGGTTATCAACCAAGTTCAAGAAAGACGCTCTCGCTGTTGAGTCAGAATACCCCCCGATGGGGTGTCGGGGACGTTTAAGCTCTACCAAGGGAGAGTTCATCCAACTCGAATTACCTTTGTGGAGATAACAGCAATTCACTCACAAATCTATGTAAATCTAGGTTGAGTGTACCCCTTTCCCCGTATATTTATAGGTCTGATTCATCAAATTAATACAGTAATTCCAAAGCCAGCGACAATTGCCAAAAGACTGACTTAAGGCTTGTTGCTGCTGGTTATTGGGATATAATCTTATTTTGATTACTTGAAGCATTTAGAGCAAATTTAATTTAATATAAATAATTCTAACACAAATAAACTTTGCCCCCGATTCATCTACCAATTGAATCAAAGATTACAATCGTAGGATTCTCGTAGATCCTGCTAAAAACGTTATCCTGTAAAAAGTTAAGGAACTATTAACCTAGTAAAAAAACTTTTAAATCGAAAAAAACTGCTTTATGTTTGATGCTCTAGCCGAACGCTTGGATAATGCGTGGAAAAAACTACGCGGTCAAGATAAAATTTCTAAATCGAATATTCAGGATGCTTTAAAAGAGGTACGTCGCGCTCTATTGTCTGCTGATGTTAATTTACAAGTAGTCAAAACCTTTATCGCTGAAATTGAAAAGAAAGCTTTAGGGGCAGAGGTAATTTCTGGAGTTAATCCAGGTCAACAGTTTATCAAAATTGTCTACGATGAATTAGTCAAAGTTATGGGGGAAAGTAATGTTCCCCTAGCTCATGCCGAGCAATCCCCTACTGTGATTTTGATGGCTGGTTTGCAGGGTACGGGTAAAACTACAGCTACAGCAAAGTTAGCTCTCTATTTACGCAAACAAAAACGTAGCTGTTTGATGGTAGGAACAGACGTATATCGCCCTGCTGCGATCGAGCAATTGCTTACTTTAGGGCAACAAATTGATATTCCTGTCTTTGAATTAGGTACGGATGCGGATCCAGTCGAGATTGCCCGTCAAGGGATAGCCAAAGCCAAAGAACTAGAAGTCGATACGGTGATTATCGATACGGCAGGAAGACTACAAATCGATGAAGATATGATGGGGGAATTAGCCCGCATCAAAGAAACTGTTAAACCCGACGATACCTTACTAGTAGTTGATGCCATGACGGGTCAGGAAGCAGCAACTCTGACTCATACTTTCCAAGAACAAATTGGTATCACTGGGGCAATTCTGACCAAACTCGATGGGGATACCCGTGGTGGTGCAGCACTATCTGTGCGTCAAGTATCGGGACAACCGATTAAATTTGTTGGTGTAGGGGAAAAAGTAGAAGCTCTCGAACCATTTTATCCCGATCGCCTGGCTTCGCGTATTCTCAATATGGGTGATGTGCTAACTTTGGTGGAAAAAGCCCAAGAAGAGTTGGACTTGGCTGATGTGGAGAAAATGCAGTCCAAAATTCTCGAAGCTAGGTTTGATTTTAATGACTTCCTCAAGCAAATGCGCTTGCTCAAGAATATGGGTTCTCTCGGTGGTGTGCTCAAGCTGATCCCTGGGATGAATAAAATTAGTGGTGCAGACTTACAGAAAGGAGAAACTCAACTCAAGCGCACCGAGTCCATGATTAATTCCATGACTAAGACAGAAAGGAGCAATCCAGATTTATTGGCTCAATCTCCCAGTCGCCGTCGTCGGGTAGCCTCTGGTTCTGGCTTTGAAGAACGGGATGTTTCTAAATTAATTAAAGATTTTACCCGAATGCGATCGATGATGAAACAAATGGGTCAGGGTATGCCTGGTATGGGTGGTGGTATGCCTGGTATGCCCTCTATGCCCGGTATGGGGGGCGGTATGCCTGGAATGCCTTCGATGCCTGGTATGGGGGGCGGTATGCCTGGTTTTCGTGCTCCTGGTGGCTCGAAAAAGAAAAAGAAAAAAGGCAAGAAAAAGAAAGGTTTTGGTACTTTGTAATGATTAAAAACTGATTACTATTAACTTTAGATGAGCGATCGATTACAATCGTAAAGGAGAATTTTGAGGTAATATGGTAAAACTGCGTTTAAAAAGATACGGTAAAAAAAGAGAGGTGAGCTACCGCATAGTAGCAATTAACAGTCGGAGTCGTCGGGATGGTCGTCCTCTAGAAGAGTTGGGCTTTTATAACCCTAGAACTGATGAAACTAGATTAAATGTTCCAGCTATTGTTAAGCGTCTGAAAGAAGGAGCGCAACCTTCAGATACAGTGCGTAGTATTCTCAACAAAGCTAAAGTGTTTGAACAAGTTCATGCCTAATAAGACATCTTTGTCTGCAACTAAGACCATTACTAGTCCAGACTATAATGGACTGGTACGGTTTCTCTTAGAGCCTTTTTTAGAAGATCCTGGATCTCTTCACGTCGATTGCGAACAATTAGACCAAACACCAAAAATTTGGTTAAGGGTGGCATTTGATAGTACAGATAAGGGTAAAGTCTTTGGTCGTGGCGGTCGTAATATTCAAGCAATTAGAGAAATACTTAAAACTACTGCTACTCTTGCTGGTAAATCTATCTATTTAGATATTTACGATCGTAACGAGGATAAATCTGATAATTGGCCTACTGACAGACGCAATTACAATTCTGGTGGCAGGAAGAAAACGGGTAGATCTCGCCCTCGTCCTAGCAGAAAAGATTAATTAGGGTTGGCTGAGGAGGTCAATTGATTGGCTTGGGGAAGTAATAAGTAATAAATAATATAAGTAATAAATAATAACGTGAGTGAAACTTTTTGAGTGGCTAGACAAAAAATATTCACCAGATTTCCGCCAAATCCAAAACAAAACCTGGTAAAACATCCTCTCCCGATAAAGTTTTTGGACTTGGTAAAATTTCAACTTTTCGATTGGGACGATAAATTTCTACCTGCTGCTGTTGGCGATTAATTAACCATCCCAGTCTTGCGCCATTATCCATATATTCCCTCATTTTGGCGCGGGTCTTTTCGATGGAATCACTGGGAGACATTAATTCAACTACAAAATCGGGACACAAAGGAGCAAATCTTTCTTTTTCGGCTTGAGTCAAAGCATTCCACCGTTCCATTTTCACCCAAGACGCATCTGGGGAACGTTCCGCACCTAAGGGAAGCTTGAAACCACCAGAAGAGTCAAAAGATTTTCCTAGCTGATTTTGGCGACTCCAAGCTCTTAACTGATAAGTTAGCTCGGCATTGCGATCGCTAGTTTCGCTTCCCGTAGGTGGCATAATAATTAATTCCCCTGTAGCTGTACGCTCGAATCTCAAGTCACGGTTATTTTGACAAAGCTGAAAAAATTGCTCGTCAGTTAAGTCAATATCTAATTCGAGAGGAGCAGGTAAACTGACAGTATTAGTGTTCATATTATCTGTTCTCCTAGCAGCAATATATTTCCCAATTTTAGCTTGCTTCATTCCCAAGTGCGATCGCTATAACCACGAAGCGCTCGAGATTTGAAGAATTTTAGGGGCGCGATCGTTTTAGAAAATGGAGATGTGATTTTAACCGCCTATCCCAATACTGTTCGGATAAGGGTGCGACTCTTCTCAGGTAAAAGCTTAAGCAGCTAACAATCTTTCTGGAGCTTGAAATTTGTTGGCATGATTGCGCTGGAATTCCTGCAGTTTGTGGAATTGCCAATATTCGTCAAAGTCTCCACTGGCTCTGAGTGCCCTCAGACGCAGCACTGCCTCTGCCAGCTCCAGTCGCCGTACTACGCACCAGTAATATCCATGCGGTCCTTGACCAAATGACGACAGGCGCCGGAGATCACTCCCGTGGCGATGGGATACCCCAGCTGTAAATACCGATCATAGCGAAGATAGGCGCGATATTTCAGCAGATAGTCAGCACATTTATCCGCCTGCTCTCGCTCTGATGAAGACAGCTTTTGCCCTGTGGCACTCCTCAGTCCCGCCGCCACATCACTGGCTTGGCCTTGCAGGATTCGCAATCCTTGCTCTCTTACCCAGGCTTCCGCTGACTCGCTCCCTGGGGCGAAAAAGCAAAACGCTGCTTGACAAACGTATTCCAACACATGCACAAAATCGAGCACGATAGTCAGTCATGATGATTTGTCAAGTGGGACAAGCAAATTCGATGAGAGAATGTTAGTCAGCGAAGATCGATCGCTAAATATTTTTATTCGCACTGCGCTCTTCTACTAATTGTTGTCGAGTGCGAGGCCCCTTAGTTCTGACCGAGGTAATTTTTCCCTCAGTTTCCCAACGACGGATAGTATCTACACTCACACCGAAATAGTCGGCTGTTTCTCCAATGGTAAAGTATCTAGGCATAATAATATTATACCTAGGTTTACTAAGGTTTTTTCCCTACTGCTTAAACCGCGAATTCCGAACTAATTTATCCCGAAATATTCCCAGAATATTCTGGATTAATGGCCTCCATTTTAAGTAGAATTTTAGGCTTGAGATTTTCTAACTCTTGCTTGAGCATTTGTTTGGCCATTTGAGGATGACCGGAACCTTTAGTTATTTGACTGATATCTGCCCATTGCTTGAGCATTCCTTGATTTTGAGGACTAATAGTAGAACTCATGACATTGCGACATTGCTTAGGCTCGTTGAGGCTAAAAAAGAGAATACGATAAGAGCCTAATTCTGATAAATTACGGCTAATTTGTTGTCCTTTGTTCGTTTTGAGGTCTAAATAGCAAGGTAACCAACGAGGTTTATATTGTGGATGATAAAGAAGAGTAATCCATAACAGCACGGGATGAGGATGATTGATAAATAAGAACTGATTGTAGCGACTACACGTCATACGATCGATAATGTCTTGATAATCTAACATTACACAGAGAGAGGAAATTTTTCCTCTCGGAGTGGTTAGCAAGTCAGCAAAAACAATTTTCTTGATTGGCTTATCTTCTGGCCAGGATTGTTGCAAACAGGTTTCGGTAACAGAAGGAACAGCTTTAAGGGTATTTTCTGGCTCTGTTGTCGCGCTTATTAGAGCATGATGGGAAGGAATTGGTTGTGGAGAAATCCTTACCGTCGCTTCTTGCGCTTTAGAAGAAAACTCTTGACTAGATTGTTGCAAAGTTTCTAAAACTTTAAGGATATCTCTAACACTTTGAGGTCGCTGTTTTTTTTCTTTTTCTAGACAGCGCATTACTAAATTTTTCAGTTCTTCGGGTATATCGAGGTTAGGATTAAAAGATTCGGGTTTAAACTCGTGATGAGCTTGATACCAACCTCCAAAGGAAGAATTTTGTGGGAGCAACGGCATTTCTGTGGTGAGCATTTCATACATCATTACTCCGAGACTATAGATATCCGAACGACGGTCTAATTCCTTACCTTCCATTTGTTCTGGAGAACAATAGGCCAGAGTTCCCATAAAAGATTGAGTTTGCGAACCTCCAGACTGGATTAACTTAGCAATACCAAAATCCAGAATTTTAGCTAATTCCCCGACAGTAGGGTCTTGAATGACTAAGATATTGCTGGGTTTTATGTCTCGATGGATAATAGTGCATCTTTCTCCATTAAACATAATGCCTTGATGGGCTGATGCCAATCCCAAACAAATATGACGAGTAAGAGTTAAAAACCGAGATAAGGGTAGTGGTTGATGGCGAATTAAGTCGCTAAGACTTTTTCCTGACAAAAATTCCATCACATAGAAAGAAATATTGTGCTCGTCTATGCCATAATCTCTCACTCTGACTACATGAATGCTTTTTTCTCCCAGCAGCGCGGAAATTGTCGCTTCTTTTTCAAAGCGATCGCGCATATTCTTGTTTAAGAGAGTCTGAGATAAAAACTTGATAGCTACTGTGACCCCACCTAGTAAAGTATCTTTGGCGCGATAGACCCGACCCATAGCACCTTCCCCAACTAAGTCGACGAGTTCGTAGCGATTAGATAGTAAACGTCCGCAGTTAGGATCTCGATTCATACGCATGATTGTTGGAATTTAAAATTGACGCTGGAAAGTTGCTTCCATGGTGCTATTGAGATTATGACCAGTAAGGACTCCATTGGAAAAATGATAGGTATCCTCATTGAGACGATAATAGGTATCGAACCCTTTACGGCTTTGAGATGCACCTAAAATCCAGTAACATTGAATAATTGCTTGGGGTCCTATCCAGCCCTCTCCTTCAATATGCCCTAAAACATTGTGCTTTAGAACATAGGTATAGTATTTACCTTCAGGATCTATATGTCCTCGGTATTTACCATAAAATTTTTGTTCGGTTGCTTGAGCGATAGTGAACTCGGTAACTATGGTGAACCATTGTTCTTGTTTCCAAGTAATAGTACTCGTGCCAGTTACAGGAATAGGATGCTCATTACGCTTTAGCCAATGACCATTGATACGCCAACTTCCTGGTTGTAGTAAAAAGCTATGAGTCAAAGTTTCACCTTAATTGCTTGAATAAGAATTATCAATTAGATGTATCTGGTCTTTAGATTAATTAAAGGAAAATGGATTTCTCCTAAGAGCATTGGTTGTTTTGCTCCTGTAACTAGGGGCAAATTACCGGGAATTGAACTCTGAAACCGCCAGTAAGCCAACAGGGCAAAAGCGATCGCTTCTTTAAAGTTCACATCTACTCCTAGTTCGCTGGTTGTCAGTACCTGGGCAGATTTTAATTCTGCTTGTAGGCATTGTTTGAGATATAAATTTTGACTGCCACCACCACAGAGTAAAATTTCATCTGGCATTTGGGATAAAAAGCTACGATAGCTATGAACAATAGAAGCTACAGTTAATTGGGTCAAAGTTGCTAGCCAATCTGCGGGACTTAGTTGTTCGCCACAAGCATCTTGCCAGCATTGAGCTAAATAAGCTTCACCAAAAAGTTCTCTACCAGTAGATTTAGGTGGAGATTGCCCAAAAAAATCTTGTTCTAACCACTTCTCGACTAATTTGGTACAGGGAGTACCAGAAGCTGCCCATTCACCATGGCGATCGTAGGTTTGACGACCATTTGTAAGTTGTTGTACAGCTAGATCGATTAGTGCATTGCCAGGACCTGTGTCCCAACCACACACTTGTTGTTCCCAGTCTAGCTCATGAGTTGGCGGTAGGTAAGTGATATTGCCAATTCCCCCAATATTCTGTACGGCTCTATGTTTGCTAGGATGAGCCAGTAAACAAGCATCTACTTTGGGTACCAAAGGCGCACCTTCTCCCCCCGCAGCAATATCTGCTGCCCGAAAGTTGCTTACGGTAGGAATATTAGTTAAATTAGCGATTAATGCTCCTCTTCCCAATTGCAGACTGTATCCCAGAGGCGATTTTGTTCGATCTTGGTTTTTTTCTGGCTGTAAGATGGGTGGTCGATGAAATACGGTTTGACCGTGAGAGCCAATTAATTCAGCTCGTGTAGCTTGTGATTGGAGAGATTGAGCAGCTAAAGCAAAGTTAGTGGCGATCGCATCATCTAATTGGGCTAATTCTTCTATGGATAAAGGATATCCATGACAAACGGCTAAAATTTGTTCTTTTAATTTGGTGGGATAGGGATAAGTTTCTCCTTTAAGTAACTCTAGGTGTAAATCTTTATCCCGTCCGCTGATTTCTACCAAAGCCGAATCAATCCCATCGACAGAAGTACCACTAATCAAACCAATAACTTTCATAAAAACTTAAGCAATAGATAATGTCTTGAGTCAATTGGTAACATAACATCTTAGACTTCTTACCAATATCTCTATTATTACTTGGACGAATATAGCCACCAGAATTAGGACTCACCGTTCGCTCGCTCTTTCCGATCCCTTCAGAATTATAATGACGAAAAGCTTACATCATAAGGGTTTAAGAAGATGTAGAGGAGGTAAGCCAGAGGGAATTTAGTTCATGCGATCGCGCAGTGCCACTGCGCGATCGCGCTCTTCAGATTCTTCAAATCCCGATCACTTCGTGGTCATAGCGAGGGCCTAAAATTGTCTCTCTATCTCCTGTTAAACGGCTGAAAGCTTTGTACCGAGGCTTATTGCTCTCATTTATTAACCAACTCCATTTAAAAATAAGCGAACGGTGAGTTAGGAGGTTTCTTTGTCAGATTTATTGATTAAAAATTGCTCGGTTTTACAATTGGATAACGGCAGTAGTGCTGATGTTCTCACTCAGCAAGATATTTTAATACAAGGAAATTTAATTGAGGCTATTCAACCAACAGCTCTAGCAGATGAAAGTCATTTTCATACTTGTATAGATGGTAGGGGAATGTTAGCCATGCCTGGACTAATTAATACTCATGCTCATGTACCCATGGTTTTGTTGCGGGGACTAGCAGAGGATGTTCCTTTAGAAAAGTGATTAAATGAGTGTATTTGGCCTATAGAAAATCATCTAACTCCAGAAGATATCTATTGGGGAATGTTGCTGGGAATAATCGAAATGGTGGAAGCAGGTGTTACTGCTGTTGCCGACCATTACTTTTATATGGATAAAGCTGCGGAAGCTGTGAAAAAAGCTGGCATTCGTGCTAATTTAGGCTGGGCAATGTTTGGTTTTCAGGGCGAATCAATTATTGAGCAAACATCAGCTTTTGTCAGACAGTGGCAGGGTACAGCTAATGGTCGCATCCGTACGATTATGGCTCCCCATGCTCCCTATACCTGTGATGATGATTTCCTAAGAGCTACTGTTAAAGCTGCGGAAAAACTGGGGGTAGGAATTCACATCCACGTTTCGGAAACCAAAGAGCAGACTCAAACTAGTTTGCACAACCGTGGTTTGACTCCAATTCAGATTATCGAACAAACTGGAGTATTATCAGTGCCGACTATTTTGGCTCACGCTTGTGGTGTTTTGTCTAGTGATATCGAAATTCTCGCTAAATATCAGACGGGGATTGCTCATGCGCCCAAAACTTATCTCAAGCTGGGAATGGACATAGCTCCAGTCACCGAGTTACGACAGGCGGGAATACCAGTAGGGTTAGCCACAGACGGAGCAGCTAGTAACAATACCCTAGACCTCTGGGAATCCCTGCGCTTACTGGCAATGATGCCAAAATTTCTGCAAAGAAAGCCTGAAGTTTTGCCCTGTGCTGAAGCTCTTTATATTGCTACCGTAGAAAGTGCAAGGGTTTTTGGTCTAGAGAAGAAGTTAGGAAGACTAGCACCAGGATATCTAGCAGATTTAATTTTGATTGACCTGTCAGGAGTCCACCATCAACCCAATCATAATATTCCTGCTAATTTAGTCTATAGTTTACGACCAGAAGATGTACAGACTGTAATTATTGATGGTCAAATTGTCATGCGATCACGCAGTGCCAGGCTACGCCTGATCGCGTCAGATGTTAACAGTAGATAAGAGTGAAGTAATTAGTCGTGTACAAGCAATTCGGAACCACCTGAAACAAAGACAAAAGCTAACTAGCAGCACGAAAAACTAATTTCTTTTAACAAAACTGTCCAACTTATTAATAACTTTCTAGAGTACCATTCCAATCATAAGCTGGCTCTTCATCACAATAGCTCCACTTGCCAGTAAATTGATCGGTTTGATCTGGATTTATAGTAAACTCGGCTTTTCCATAGTGATTGCTACCATCCTTAGTACTTGTGCAAGTTTGTGCGCTACCACTATCTTGTACCCAGTATCCTTCAAATTTTTGGTTTCCCCGAGATTCCTGTCTGAATTTACCGATCAAGCGACCGTTATGATAGTCTGGGTATTCAGCTAGTTTCCCGTCTCTTGGTGCGGCATAAAAAACAGTGTCAACTTCACCAGTACTACCATCTGGGTATTTCCAAACAGTATTCCAAATCGCACCTGGGGGCTTAGATTGTTGCTCTGTTAAGCCAACAGAGCCAAATATAATACTAAAACTAATGGTGGTGAAAGCTACAGCAATTGTTTTTTTCATAGTCAGTTAAACCTTCTAACTCATAAACTCCAAAGCTATTTAGTCTATTTAGTTTGGATTGGCAATTCAAGAGGAGTACTCACCAAAATCTTTGGTTCAAAGATTTTATATCATGTTCCCATGCTGACTACAAACAAAAATTAATAATTCATCATTGCGATCGCACCCTATGGCAGTTTTTCTTTTCCAGAATAGAAGCAGTGGCTTGAGACAGAGTAATTAATGTTACAACATTTCTGGATGGTAACATAACATGGGAGACCTCTTGTTACTGTTGCCATGGTTGCCAAAACTGATTTTATTAGTCATCTCAATCCTTCTCAGCGTCAGGCTGTAGAACATTTTTGTGGCCCTTTGTTGGTTGTTGCTGGTGCAGGTTCGGGTAAAACTAGGGCTTTAACTTATCGTATTGCTAATTTAATCCGCAATCATCAAGTCGAGCCAGAAAATATCTTGGCGGTAACTTTTACCAATAAAGCAGCGCGGGAAATGCGAGAAAGGATTGAGTATATTTTCGTGCAAGAATTGGCTTTAGAAAGACATGGAAAACAATTAGAATTATTGTCTGAGTACGAACAGAAACAATTGCGATCGCGGGTTTATAAGAAGACGACTAAACCTCTCTGGATTGGTACTTTTCATAGTTTATTTGCTCGTTTACTGCGTTACGACATCAATAAGTATCAAGATGAACAAGGACGTACTTGGAAGCGTAATTTTTCTATCTTTGATGAGTCGGATGTTCAGAGTTTGATTAAAAATATTGTTACTAAACAGTTAAATTTAGATGATAAAAAATTTGACCCTCGTAGAGTTCGCTATGCCATTAGTAATGCTAAAAATCAGGGACTGAATCCCGAACAATTTCTCAAACAAGAACAGGGCTATCGGGGTAGAGTAATTGCTGAAGTTTATAATGAATATCAAGCTCAATTAGCAGCTAATAATGCTCTTGATTTTGATGATTTAATTTTTGTACCTGCTCGAATTTTTCAACAAAATGAATCAATTCTAGGTTATTGGCATAGTCAGTTTCAACATATTTTAGTAGATGAATATCAAGATACTAATCGCATTCAATACGAATTAATTAGATTATTAAGTACTAACGCAGAAACCAATAAAAACGAATGGAATTGGCAAGGGCGATCGCTCTTTGTAGTGGGAGATGCAGATCAATCTATTTATTCTTTTCGTTTGGCAGATTTTACTATTCTCTTAGACTTTCAACAAGATTTTGGGGATGGTTTGCCTGATGATGATACTCGTACCATGATTAAATTAGAGGAAAATTATCGTTCTCGCGAAAATATTCTTCAGGCTGCTAATACTTTAATTGAAAATAATACTCAACGGATTGATAAAGTTCTTAAACCTACTAGAGGAGTTGGAGAACAAATTTATGTTTATAAAGCAGAAGATGAGCAACAAGAAGCTAAATTTGTCATTCAGCAAATCAAAATGATGGCAGAAGATAACCCCGAACTTAATTGGGGAAGTTTTGCTATTTTATATCGTACTAATGCTCAGTCTCGTCCTTTTGAAGATTTACTAATTCATAGTAATGTCCCCTACAATATCGTCGGCGGTTTAAAATTCTATGACCGTAAAGAAATTAAAGACGCGATCGCCTATTTACGAGTTATTGCTAATCCAGTAGATACTGTTAGTTTGCTGAGAATTATTAATACTCCCCGTCGTGGAATTGGTAAAACAACTATTAACTCTTTAGTAGATGCTGCTCAACAATTGGGTGTACCTCTCTGGGAAATTATTACTGATGAAACTTCGGTTAATACTATGGGGGGAAGAGCAGCGAAATCTCTGACTAAATTCGTGCAAATGATCCTCGACGCTCAAGCACAATTAGACAATTTAACCGCAGCAGAAATATTAAACCAAATTATGGAAAAGTCTGGTTATGTAGCAGATTTAAAAGCGAAAGGTACAGATGAAGCAGACAACCGTTTAGAAAACGTCTATGAATTGTATAACGCGATCGTGCAGTTTCAAGAAGATAATGAAGAAACGAGTTTAGAAGCCTTTTTAGCGAGTGCATCTTTAGCTTCTGATTTAGATAATCTTCAAGAAGGACAAGAAAAAGTTTCCTTAATGACTCTTCATTCCGCTAAAGGTTTAGAGTTTCCTATTATTTTTTTAGTCGGAATAGAACAAGGTTTATTACCCCATAGTCGTACTCTCAACGATCCTTTAGAACTAGAAGAGGAACGCCGTCTTTGTTATGTAGGCATTACTCGCGCTCAAGAGCAATTATTCTTAACTTATACCAGAGAACGTCGTCTTTGGGGTTCGAGAGAACCTGCTATTGTTTCTCAGTTTTTATACGAATTACCCGAAGATTTAGTTAGTAGTAATATTAACAACTCTTTCCGTCGCCGAAGTAAAGAACAAAAAACAATTACAGCAAATAATAATATTAATTGGTCAGTAGGCGATCGCGTTTTGCATAAAGACTTTGGTGAAGGAGAAATTACTCATATTTTAGGTTCTGGGAAAAAAGCGACTCTAGCAGTCAAATTTACCGATTTAGGCACAACGAAAATCCTTGCTAAAACATCACCGATAGAGAAGATTGAATGAAAGAGTTAGTAGTTAGTAGTTAGTAGTTATTAGTCATTGAGGAGAGAAAAAAATAATAATATTATTGTCGAAACATAGACCATATTTTGACTCGATCGAGATTAGTTATTGTCGAAACTGAATAGCCAAGATGCTGATAAAAATTAAGATTTTGCTCATTTTCAGTATCTAGGGCAACACCAGAAGATTGGGGAGATTCCTCAGATAGTTTGTGTAATTCTGCCATTAAAGCTTTGCCGACTCCTTGTCCCTGACTCTTGGGCATAACACCAAGGGTATTAAGATAAAAGTGTGGTTGCTGTGGTTGATTAGCTTCTTTAATCTGACTATATGCTTCTAGTCTCAAGATAACTGCTTCTCCCATGTCGATCGCTAGTTGTTCGTCTAGTTTATCCTTTGCTTCTTGCTTACCTGTATTGTTTACTTCTGGTGGAGTAACAAAAGCAACGCCTTGTAATTCTCCTTCAACAAAAGCACCTAAAAGTAGCAAATCTAAGATAGGAGTTAGATCGGCTACGTGCTGCACAATAAATAATTAGGTAAACTTAGGCATAGTTCATTAAAATCAATTATGCCAAAGTTAAGCAGATCAGAAGCAGCATATTTATTAGGGGTATCTACAGACACCTAACAAAATTCTGTAGAA
>JASJDJ010000161.1 GCA_030065635.1 Xenococcaceae cyanobacterium MO_188.B32 | reverse complement strand
GGGACTAAAGCGATATCGGCACGGGTGAGAATAACACGGGTAGTTTCGCTCATGCTAGCGGGACCATCCACCACCACAAAATCATATTCTTCTTTTAGTTGGGGTAAGCGGTCGAACAAATCATCAGGATCGTTAATAATCTCGCCCTTCAAATTCAAATCTCAAGTATTACATGGTCGAGGCGGGTGAAACTGATTTCCAAGTATTACATGGTTTGAACCGATATCCTGAAAATAGAAATTTGGGGACAATTTGAACCAATCTCATTACATCCACAACCCATTCCACCAGTTCCAGAACAAACAGTGCGAGTCGCCAAAGCTGCTTTTCCTAAAGGAAATATTTACATTAAGATTCGAGATACCTTGGGCAGTATTTACGTTGATGAGGACTTTGCTGATTTATTTTCAGTGAAAGGTCAACCCGCTCAATCACCTTGGAGATTAGCTTTAATCTGTGTGATGCAGTACATGGAAAACCTATCAGATCGTCAAGCGTGCCGTCTGCAGTCAGAGGAAGAATCGATTGGAAATATGCGCTTTCTCTACCTTTGGAAGACTCTGGATTTGATTTTTCTGCTTTGAGTGAGTTTCGGAAACGTTTGATTGAAGGAGGCTCTGAAGAACTGCTACTGAACCGAATCTTAGAGCAATTACGAGAAAAAGAATTAATTAAAGAGCATAAGCGACAACGTACTGATTCAACACATATTTTAGCTGCAATTCGTCCCCTCAATCGTCTAGAAACCTTGGGGGAGACAATGCGGGCAGCCCTTAATAGTTTGGCGGTAGCTGCCCCTGATTGGTTAGCCAAACGTCTCAAGAAAGATTGGTTTGACCGTTATGGAAGGAGAGTTGAAAACTATCGCCTGCCTAAACTCGATTCTGAACGAGAAGCTAATGGTAATCAAATGGGAGAAGATGGTTTTAGCCTACTAAAAAGAATTTATGCGAAAAATGCTCCGTGATGTGGTTACGTTTGATTCCTGCCGTAGAAATCCTCAGACAAGTCTGGGTTCAACAGTTCTACGCCCCTGTTGAGGGACAAGTGAAATGGCGATCGCGCTTCTGAAAAACTTGTCCATCTACTGATACTGCGCTTCAAAATCGCCGTGAAATTCAAAACAATCCTGAATTTTTGAAGACTTATAACCCACATCCATCAGCCCCACAAATGAAATACATCTGAAATCGTTGTGGAAAAGCGATGCAATAAAGAAAAAGAACGAGTATGAACGCTTATCGAGTGAGAATGAGAGAAAAATCGCTCAAGCGCGATCGCTAAACTCCTCTGATTCTCATGAAGCAGCGCTTCATGAGAATGGATAGATGCAGAAAATTAATCTCGCTCTCTGGCGAACCAAAGCCAAAATTATTCATAATTGAAGCTCATTAAAACTCAAATACTTCTGGCAATAACTACCCAGATAAAAGATAATATTGTTGACAATATAAAGGGAAAAACTTAAGCGTTAATTGACGTTCTTCTGTTAAATTAACCACTTGTTTAATTCCTTGATGAACTAATAAATGAATGCCTTGATGCGCATTGAAAAATCCAGCGTAATGTAGGTCGGTTGGTTAATTTACCTAATTGATTAGGAATTCCCGTTTGAGCAGTAAATAACTGGCGACGAACCTCTCTTTGTCCCAAAGAATAGACCATTAAACATAAACCCATCAGCATCGCCATGGTTTCAATTCTACGAGGGGACTTCAAGAATACACGCTTCACGCAAAAAATAAAGGGTCTTTTAGGAAAGCTTTCACCTCTCTCTACATTTTGTTGTTCTTTATATTTAATCAGCATTTCATCACAACTAAATGATTCACGATCTAGTCGATTCGTAGCAATAATAAATTTGCCTGCGCGATTTTTATAAGCTTCAATTACATCATGATTGGCTTGAATGACTTCAGTTATTTGATAAGTTTTATCCTGATTCTCTGTGATTTGTACCTCATCAATTAAATGGAATTTTAGTTTGGACTGTATGAGTTTTAAATTTAATTCTGCTTCGGTGTCACTCTTAAACTTTTTCTGAGACAATTTTGTGAGTTTTTTCTGAGTTGATTGATATTCTTTGATTATCTTATTCTCTAGTGAAACCAAATCTGATTTGGTTCTCGCTTCACTTTTAACTACTAACCATCTTTGGCGTATTCCACCATAATTACTTTCTCTCTCTACCCAGCTATAACCAGCTATTTGACTGCTTTTAAATTCTGAATTTGATAAACTGCTGACCAGATTTTTCGCCTCTTTTATTGAGAGGGGAACTCTGGGCACGCCATTTGATTTGTTTCAGCAATTCTAAGTTATCTTTGCTGTATAAAGCACTATCTCCTACTATTGTTGTCTCTAAATTGATTTTTTTTCGATAATTTTGTGCTATGTTTCCAAAAGCTTTTTTATCACGAAGAATTCCCCGATGCTATTTCATTAATACTGGTATATTGCCATCTCCCGCGACGATTAAATCTACGATAAATTGTTTTAAATCTGGTCGATGGTGAGTCAGCGCGGTCTTGGGGGTTTCCCCCATGAGCGACTGCGAACCCGAAGGGTCTCTCGAATAACCATGAGTTATGGTGATTGGTATTGGTTCGGTCTCTTGATTTAATTTATTATCTGAAGATTTCTCTTTATCATATTGACTTTATCGGGTTTTCTTCGGTCAAAATTATCTTGATTTTTTCCTAATTATTCTGGATAATTAGTTCCTTATTACTCTGCTCATTCTCATGAAGCAACCCTTCATGAGAATGAGGGGACTTGAACCCATCACTTTGGCTGTAATTTTACCTTCTTTTCATCCTCTAGAGGAGATGGAAGCTCTCACTTCTCCATTTCATGATGGTTTGACTCTGATTTCGCAAATACTACATTCGTGGGGCTGATGAATGTGGGGTTTAATTAGCTCGATTGCTGAAGCCTCAGTCGATCTTGATGACTTAAATAATTTACTCAGTTCATCAGAAAATAAGTTCTGATTCCTGACAAAGTGCAAGATATCCCGTTGTGGTAGTGCCAAACAAGTAATGATGTAGAATCTAGCGCGGCTACAATATTAGCTATAAAGTAGATAATAGATTGATGGGTTGAGGCAAGCAGGGGCGGAAAGGGGGGACTTTAAATTATCTGTTGAACTCGGCAGTTTGTTTGTGGGAATATTTCCCCCCTTTCCGGCAGGGGAAGCAGGGGAAGCAGGGGGAGATATTTATCAAGATCCCTCAAATCAATTTTGACAAAGCACTAGTGGAAAAGAAGTAAGTTTACTTTTGGGAAAAATATAGTCTAGAGAATAAGCAAGACTGCAAAAAACTTCGCACGCTTGCACCGAGAAAACCTCAGCGTAAAGATGGAGAAAAAAAGACAAGTTTTCTCCAAGAAATTAGTTGAGACCACTCTATATCTGAAGATATACTTTTTTACTATCCTAAAAATGAGTTGTTACTATGTAAGTGCATACTTACTTGATTTATAACATATCAATATAATAAGAAAGTTCATTTTTCTTGTCATTTCAATTATTAAAAGTAATATATCTTTCTATTCATCTCTAAGAAAAAATACTATTTGATTTAGTCAATCTTCTTCAGAAGGTGCTACCGATCGGTAATAAAAAAAATTTGTTATAATCGAGTTAATAAAACAATAGTACTAATTTAGAGGAGGTAATTTAAGTTTCTGTCTCAGACTACATAAATTGAGTTTTCGTTTAAAAGTATCAATCTTGCTGTAGATCGATTATTAAATAAATGAAAATCAGGTTGTAAATTGTTAATCATGAAAACTCATTATCAATTCAAAGTGTTAATTACTGCATTTTCATACAAAATCATAGCTAGTTCATAGCTTAAAAGTAAATTAATAAATCATAGTTAATTCTCAGTCTGTGTCCTAGCTCGATTTATTAAGTGTGATGCAGTTAACTAAATTAAATAATTTGAACGTAATTTAATTTAGTCACTATCTTTTCAGTTTGTATCATCTTAAAATCAAATCAAGGAGTCAAATCATGGACACTAATAAAGGTCAATTAACTATGGAGCAACAATTTAAGCTTCAAGTATTGAAACAAGAAATAGAGAGTTTAACTTTAGAACAATCTAAGGAATATTTAGTAGAAGCATTCCGACAGATAATGATCAAAGAGAATTTGTGCAAAGAAATGTTTAAGGATTGTTACCTCTAAATATAAATAAATGACTATAGCAATAAGGACGTAGTCAGCTACGTCCTATAATTATCCACACAAGTTATTGATTTTGTTGAAATATAGCGTTAAGTATTAGTGTTAAGACATAAAAATAAATTTATTTGCTACTAACCACTAACTAATTGTCCTAACCTATGCTTGTACTGCTATGGATAAGAACCTAAGTACCTGTGCAAAATTAATTGTGTAATTTAACAACAAGCAAAGGAGCTTCAGGTGCAGGGGAGCAGCGGTGGAAGCCCGCGTCGGCGAAAGACGCAAGGGAATGTCCACCAAGACAGAGGAGAAAAGATAACATAGTCATAAACAAAAAAAATATACAAATAAATTTACCTGCCTACTTATGACTTACCAAAAGTTAGATTATTATCAACAGAATCTACTAAAATCTTGTCTCCTTCAACAAATTTATTCTCTAAAATCTTAGTAGCGATAGGGTTTTCTAAGGTTCGCTGAATTGCTCGTTTGAGAGGGCGTGCCCCATAAGCAGGATCGTAACCAACGTTAACTATATATTCTTGAGCAGAATCAGATAGTTCGATGGTAATTTTTTGTTCTGCTAATAACTTTTGTATACGTTGGATTTGTAAGCTAACAATTTTTCTTAACTCTTCCCGTTTTAAAGCATGGAAAACAATTAAATCGTCTACACGGTTCAAAAATTCTGGTCGAAAATGTTTTCTTAAAGCTTGAGTAACTTGTTTATAGATAGTTTCGTAGTCTTTGTCTTCCCCTGCCACATTGAGTATGTGTTCGCTACCGATATTGCTAGTCATGACAATGATCGTGTTACGAAAGTCTACTACTCTCCCTTGAGAATCAGTAATTCTGCCATCGTCCAGTACTTGCAGCAAGATATTAAACACGTCTTTGTGGGCTTTTTCCACTTCATCTAACAAAACTACAGAATAAGGACGACGACGGACTGCTTCTGAAAGTTGACCTCCTTCTTCATAGCCTACATACCCGGGAGGGGCACCGACTAAACGAGAAACAGCGTGTTTTTCCATGTACTCGGACATATCAATTCTGACCATAGCTTCTTCGCTATCGAACAGAAATTGAGCCAAAGCCCTGGCTAATTCGGTTTTGCCTACCCCAGTAGGGCCCATAAATAAAAAAGAACCAATCGGTCTGCTCGGATCTTTCATTCCTGCCCTAGCACGACGAATAGCAGCAGCTACGGCAGCTACGGCTTCATCTTGTCCGATTACTTTTTGATGTAAATGTCCTTCTAGTTGCAAGAGTTTTTGTCTTTCTGATTCTAAAAGACGATTAACGGGAATACCCGTCCAATTTGCTACTATTTCGGCAATATCTGATTCTCTAACTTCTTCTCTTAGTAGGGCTGCTCCTTGAGATTGAATATCGAGCAGTTTTGTTTCTTTAACCTCTAAATCTCTTTGGAGGATTTCTAACTTGCCATATTTTAATTGAGCAGCTTTATTAAGATCGTAAGCTCTTTCTGCTTGTTCTACTTGTAATCTTAGTTGTTCTTCTTCTTCTTTAAGTGCATTAATCTCATCTAAAAGTTGCTTTTCTGATTGCCACTGAGAAGAGAGTTGCTGTTGTTTACCTTCTAATTCTTCTATTTCGTCTTTAATGCGTCCTAGTCTCTCTCTAGAAGCGGGGTCTATCACTAACATACCAGGACGTTGACTTTGATTTTCCCCTTCTAGGGAAAGTTTTTCCATCTGCAACTGCATCACTCGACGATCGATATCTTCTAGTTCTACTGGTTTAGAAGTAATCTCCATCTTTAGTTTGGCTGCTGCTTCATCTACCAGATCGATCGCTTTATCTGGCAGAAACCTGTCGCTGATATAACGGTCAGAAAGAGTTGCTGCTGCTACTAGGGCAGAATCGGTAATTTTAACCCCGTGATGGACTTCGTAGCGTTCTTTGAGTCCTCGCAGAATCGAAATAGTATCTTCTACAGATGGTTGTTTGACATAAACCTGCTGAAAACGCCTTTCTAAAGCAGGGTCTTTTTCAATATGTTTGCGATATTCATCTAAAGTAGTCGCCCCAATACAGCGTAACTCTCCCCTAGCTAGCATCGGTTTGAGTAAATTACCCGCATCCATCGAACCTTCACGAGAACCCGCACCAACTACGGTATGGACTTCATCGATAAACATGACGATTTGTCCTTCGGACTGGGTAACTTCTTTAAGGACTGAACGCAAACGGTCTTCAAATTCTCCCCGATATTTTGCCCCAGCAATTAAACTACCCATATCTAGAGAGATTAGCTGGCGATTTTTGAGAGATTCGGGCACATCACCATTGACAATGCGTTGTGCCAAGCCCTCAGCGATCGCGGTTTTACCTACTCCTGGTTCACCAATAAGAACGGGATTATTTTTGGAACGACGAGAAAGAACCTGAATAACACGGCGAATTTCTTCATCTCGACCAATTACTGGATCTAATTTACCTGCTTTTGCTTGTTCGGTTAGATCTCGCCCGTATTTTTCTAAAGCCTGATAGCGTTCTTCTTGATTTTGTTGAGTGACTTTTTGTGTCCCCCTAATGTCTTTAATTGCCTTTTCTAAATCCTGGGGGTCTAAATTAAAATTACGGATTGTACGTCTACCAATCCGATTATCTTCAGCAAAACCAATTAATAAATGTTCGACGGAAATATACTGATCTTCCCAACTAGCTCGACAAGATTCCGCCTTGTCTAGCATTTTGTCTAACCATTCACCGAGAAATAATTGATTTCCTCCTGTTTTCGGCTGACGATTAGTAAAAATTTCTAGTTGTTGTTTGAGGCGAGGAATTTCGATCTTGGCTTGTTTAAAAATATTATGGGCTAATCCTTCTTGCTCTAGCAATGCCAAGATAACGTGTTCTACCTCTAAATTCTTATTTTGAAAATGTTTAGCAACTTCTTGGGATTTAACGATGCCATCCCAGGCTTGTTCGGTAAATTTGCTTGAATCAGTAGGCTGCATTCTTGGCTAAATAAGGGTTTTTTTATATCTATAATTTTAGTGCATAGTATAGCAATGGCTAGGATATGGCGAGCGATAACATTTATACTCAAAGGCGATCGCTTATCTTTAATTGGCGATTAAATTTTATTTTTGCAGTAAGAAAAAATTATGACAGCTAAGCAAACCACAACCATCACAATAGAATCTCAACCAAATCAAGAACGCCTGAAGGACTTAGGGGTATTCAATTGGTCAATCTGGACTAAAGAGGTATCAGAATTTCCTTGGACTTATGACGAATCGGAAACCTGCTATTTTCTTGCAGGGGATGTAGTTGTTACTCCTAATGGTGGCGAACCTGTAAAAATGGGCAAGGGGGATTTGGTTACATTTCCCGCAGGAATGTCTTGTGTTTGGAAAATCAATAGTAACGTCAAAAAACATTACCGTTTTGGCTAATACCTGACCAAAAAACTGTAGGGGTTTAACAGTGCCAAACCCCTACACATAAAAATAAATAATACAATAATGTTAAACAGCTTCTAGATTTCTTTCTCCTGTACGAATACGGATAATATCATCTACTGGAGACACAAATATTTTTCCATCACCAATTTCTCCAGTCCTGGCAGCAGAAATAATTTTATCTACTACCATATCGACCTGATTATCTTCAATTACTATCTCAATTTTAAGTTTTTGCAGAAATTCGACCGTGTATTCTGAACCTCGATAACGTTCAGTTTGACCTTTTTGACGACCAAATCCCCTTACTTCGGAAACGGTCATACCAACTACTCCTGCATTAACCAGAGCAATTTTAACTTCATCCAACTTGAAGGGACGGATAATTGCTTCAATTTTTTTCAACTTTTACTCTCCTCAGTCAAACTCTGATATTCGTAATTTTACTTATACAGTTAGCTTATGATTATAGAGCATCTTTAAAAGAGAAACTTTTTTAAAATAGAAAATTTACCGAGTAACGCTGACTAAATTTTTAGCAACTAGAGGCTGAAGCTATTTCACTTGTCTTCATCTTCTTTTGCTTGGGTTGGAGCATCAAAAAAAGAGAGGATTTAACCAAAGGGATATACACATTCACCCTAGTTTCTTGATTTAAAATACTGTTGATAATTAGTTTCCCCCCGTAAATTTGTAATAGTTGCTTGACAATTGCCAGTCCTAAACCACATCCTTGTTGTTCGTAGGTCGAACGATCGAATTGAATACAAGCTCCGATTAAGGCAATTTGCTCGGCAGTCATTCCCCTACCGCGATCGCTTACAGATAAATGAAAATAATCGCCGTTTTTGCGACCAGTGACTTCGATCGGCATACCTACAGAAGAGAATTTTAGAGCGTTATCAATTAATTCTTCAACTAGTTTAGTTAAGTGTAAAGGACTAATAGCTAAAGATATATCTTCAGTATGCCAATTTATATTTATTCGTCGATTACGCTCTTTGCCAATCTTAATTACGATATATTCTACTGTTTTTGAAGATGAGTAATTTTCTAGAGAGCGACATAACTTAATTTGGTCTGGATTTTGATTAATTAAGCTTAATTCTGAATACAATAAGAAATTATGAACTAATCTAGATAATCTCTGACTGGAGGAGTCGATACAACTAAGAAGTTCGCGAATTATGGATAAATCTAGCCGATCTAGCTGTGTTATCAATAAATTCGACGAAGCCAGAATTCCTGTTAACGCCGTACGCATTTCATGAGGCAAAAAATCTAGAATACTGCTACGTAGATGCTCCAACTCTTGCTTATATTGATTTATTAAAGCTTCTTGTTTGGCTAATCGAGTATCGATCGCCTCGTGTAACTCTGAATTGGTAAAGGGTTGAAGTAAAAAGTCATCTGCTCCAAGAGCCATACCTCTACGCCATTGCCCTGCATCAAATTTAGTAGTAATAAAAATAAAAGGAATAGTAAATGTACGACTACTTTTTCTTAACTCAGTTAAAAGGTGATAACCATCAATTTCAGGAGTACCTAGCTGACAAAAGATTAAATCAGGTGGTTTTTGGCGAATTTTAGTTAAGCTAATCTTATCGTTACTAGCAGTGATTACCGAGAATTTCTTTTCAGTAATCATTTCCTTAATGTTCTGATTTATTTCTTCCTCGCTACTAATTATTAATATAGTTTTCTGTGTCATCAGTTTCGACTGAGCTTAAATTTAATATTTTCTTAATAGCTAATAAATAATATATAAATTAATAATAGAAACTACTCCTGATCGGTTCATCAGTACAATAGCTTAATTAATTTAGTCTTTTTTGCCGATCTTTTGATATGAAGTCTGTTTGAATCAGGGAAATTAAAATTGGGTAAGCAGAGGGAGCAGAGGAAGCAGAGGAAAAAAAGTTCATTCTTTCGTTCCAACTGTAGTAACGGTGACAAAGAAGATCGAGAAAGAAAACCCACCTTCAACAAAGCAAGATGGGAAAAATTAAGTTTTCGTAGAACGAAATATACTACAGACTACAAATATATTTATTTCTTTAAAACTACTTTAACGAGTGGGTGCACCAATAGGTAAATTTCTGCCTTCGACGCGCTCGCGGTATTCTTGTACACCTTCATGATAGTCAATAGGCAATACGGCAACAACATTTTCATGGGGGCGAGGAATAATTACCCAAGATTCGAGGGTAGCACCGTAAGCTTTCTCTACTGCTTCAATTCCCGCCTCCATAGCGGTTTTAACTTCAGAGACATCACCGCGAATATTAATATTAAAGCGGGCACTACCGACTCTAATATATCCAACTAGGGTAACTCGCCCTGCTTTGACCATGGCATCTGCTGCTGCTAGTATGCCTGGAAATCCTTTAGTTTCAATAGACCCTACTGCCTGTTGCGCTGGCATAAATCATCTCCTTAGTTTAATGACAAAAAACAAATAAAAATTAGGTTTCAAAGGTACTTTGCCTGGCAACGGCAAAACCTGCTTAAACTTCATGAATTTTATTTGGTTACGGCAACTTCTAATTTTAGCCTTTCTACTCCCTTTTGAATATAGGTTAGTATCGGAATTGTGCTACTTTTTCTGTATATTCTATGGGCAGAACTGCAACTACATTATCTGGTGGGTTGGGTACAGTGTAGTGAGTCATTACTTTACCCCCAAAAGTATTTTCCGCTGCTGCTAATCCTGCTTCCATTGCTGGTCTAACTTCTGAAATTCCACCACGGATTACTACGATAAAGTTACCTCTTTCTGCTTTATCGAAGAAGACTATAGTAACACGACCCCCTTTAACCATGGCATCAGCAGCAGCTAAAACAGCTGGGAACCCCAGAGTTTCAATAACTCCTACTGCTTCTTGTTGAGACATAATGTTTTTCCTTTAGTAAATACCAACATAAGATTAAATTTTAATTGAACTCGGTTCGGTGTAGGCTGCAATAATGCGATCGCATCCCGATTTAGGTTTTGCCCATTGATAGCGATATTCTAGAGGATCGCCCCAACATAAACCAAGATAAATTTCGCTGAGGGCTGCGTCGATTTCTGCCCATTCTGCTTGTTTAATTAGTTTATCGACGTATTCACGGTTAATTTTTTGATGATGATTTGTTTTCTTTACAGAAGAATGGGAAGTAACCACCTTCTCATTTTGAGAGATTGTCTCCGCGTCTCGGTGTCCCCGAGTCTCTATGTCAGTTTCTAAGGATAATTTAGTAGAATTCAAATTATAATTTTTTCCTGGCGCATTAGCTAACCAGAAATCCATTCCTTCAGTTACTTCTCGCCAAAAATCGATGACAGATTCTTTGGCTTGAATAAGAATCGTTTTATCTTCATCTAAAGGAATTAATTGATTGTAAATTTCAGGATAGGAAAAAGTTTTATCTTTAAAAGTACAGCTACGCCAAATAATACCAGAAACTCGATTTTCTCTCTGGTATTGGTGGATTTGATGGCGAAAATCTTGATATGCAAAGACTTTACTGACTCGATTCATATTCAGCAGTTTGGCTACAACTGGATCGTTGATTCTCTCTGCCGATGACAAGACAATGCGTTCCCCTTTCCAGTTGGCTTGTAGTTCGCGATCGAGTATTTCAATTAACTGCTGAGTCGTATAGGTCATCAGTCCAGGTGCGGTCGAGCCTCTTTACCTGTTTTGAATTGTACTCTAGGGAGGACTATAAGTGCCAAATTATAATTGAGCTATGGGCTACTGTGGAGTTTTCTGTAAGTCTGGTCTTTCCTCAGCTACTATTGCCGATTCTACTGGGCAAACTTGCAAACAAATGCCACAGTCGATACAAGTAGCAAAATCAATCCAGTACCAATCCGTCCCTTTAGCGTTTTTTCCCGGACCTGGATGAATACAAGCTACAGGACAAGCATCTACACAGTCAGCTACGCCTTCGCAAGTTTCTGTGACAATTGTATGAGGCAAAGCGATCTTTCTCCTAATTTTCCAGCGGGTTATCTATACAAATTTTAACAAAAGACGGAAAATTAATCTGCCGATTCATACCAAACTCGAAGAAATAATATAAATCCCACGCAGTATAAAAAAAAGCATGGGATCGAATTGTAGTTTTATTAAGCTACAATATGTTTAGTTAAACTAAGCCACCTCGTCACCGAGGCGACTTGTCTTCAGAACCGTACATGAAACTTTTACCTCATACGGCTCCTCTGCAATCAGGCTCTTTATGAGTACCACGACCAGTGACTAGTAGTAGGCGGCAGAAGTTTCTCCCCACTTGAATGAGGAAAAATTTAACAACCTGTTGAAAAAAATTTAGGATAGCTAAATATCCTGTTTCAACAGGCTGTTCAACCCAAAAATATGCTCGTTCATGACTGAAATTGCACGGAACTTAGGAATAGACCGCAAAACAGCACGTCTTTGGCTCCAAAGATGGGAAGAAGGCCAGAAAATTTTGTCAATCAGCCTGGCCGATGCCTCAGCCAAATCCCTGGAAAAACGGATTAAGATTTGGCTGAGGGATGCACCACGGTCTGGTACTCCCCCTCAGTTCAGTCCTGAACAAATCACTCACCTAATCGCGATTGCCTGTGAAGACCCAGAAAAGAGTGGACGTCCTATTAGCCATTGGAGCGCCCAAGAAATTGCGGACGAAGCCGTCAAACGAAACATTGTTGCCCAAATCTCGATTCGGACGGTGAATCGACTCTTGTCAGAAATGGACATTTCACCCCATCGAAGCCGTTACTGGCTCAATGCTATGCCAGATTGCCCTGAGACGTTCCAACGGGAGGTGATGGAGGTGTGTCAAACCTATGAAAAGGCACCAGCCTTGCTCTCCCAGGGTATTCATGTCATCAGCGTCGATGAAAAAACCGGCATTCAAGCCTTGGAGAGAGCCCACCCCACCCAATCCGCTCAACCGGGACGAGTTGAACGAAGGGAGTATGGCTATGAGCGCCATGGTACTTGTTGTCTGATTGCATCATTAGACGTGGTGTTGGGTCAATTGATTGCAGCCCAGCTGGGACCAACCAGAACTGAAGCCGACTTCGCGCTCACATATTAAGACGGTGATTGCTACTGCCCCGCCAGATGACTGGCTCTTTATTGCTGACCAACTCAATACCCATAAATCCGAAACTTTGGTGCGTTTAGTTGCTGCTCATTGTGATTTGAAGCTAGAGCTTGGGGAGAAGGGTAAATCTGGCATCTTAGCCACCATGGAGTCTAGAGCGGCTTTTCTGAGTGACCCATCCCATCGGATTCGATTTCTCTACACACCCAAGCATACCTCCTGGCGATGGTCAAATTGAGATGTGGTTTGGTATTCTCGTGGCTGAAACTACTGAAACGTGGCAATTTTACCTCGGTTGAACAGCTTCAACAGAAAATTAGAGATTTTATTGCTTATTTCAATCAGACTCTGGCCAAGCCTTTTAACTGGAAGTTCAAACCTTGTCGTTGGCTTTATGGCACTCACCTTGAACAGGCTACTTAAAGGTATCGGCTCAATATTTCGGGGTAGACCATTATGACTCTCATAATTGCATACAATTAGGGAATGAGTACGTACCAGCTTGTCTATATAAATACAGTCAGGTATAAAGATAACTGCATGAATGGTATCGACTCGTATCGGGCGGAGTCAATCAGGATTCTGGTTGCCATGACCAACCGAAAGGATTGGGAGCAGAACCAGCCCTTTCAAGGTGTACAAATGAACTATCAACGGTTTATTAGTGTTTCTGCAATGTCTCCGCGATCGCCAAGCTGAAATTGAGCATTATCAATCAGGAGAAATTTATTGGCTCTTAAATAAAGAGTAATTTCCTGATGTCTGAAATCCCTATTTTGACATTAGCGATCGCCACTTATATTAGTACAAAAGA
>JASJDJ010000160.1 GCA_030065635.1 Xenococcaceae cyanobacterium MO_188.B32 | reverse complement strand
CACTTAGGTGGCGATCGCGTCGGAGAATTTGAGTGTAACCCAGGATGCCGTTGAGGGGGGTTCTTAGTTCGTGGCTCATACTAGAGAGAAATTCGCTTTTGGCTTGACTGGCTACTTCGGCTTTTTCTTTTGCCTGTTGTAATTCTTCTGTGCGCTCTCGAACCCGTTGTTCCAGGGTTTGAGAATAGTTCTCTAATTGATGATATAAGCTGGCGTGTTCTAAAGATATCGCTGCCTGGCTACAGAGAAAATTTAGCACTACAATTCTCTCTGGGGAAAAAACACCACTAGTAGCTGATGAGTGCAAATACAAGATGCCATTTAATCTTTCTTGATAGAAAAGAGGGAAACAAGCAATGCTTTGAGGCTGTTGCTGAAGCAGATAATCATCAATGATGGGTAATTTGGTTTGCAGATTATCTACCAGGATGACTTTTTGGGTGTTTTTAACATATTGGATTAACTTCACGGGAACATGGGGATTTTCTGCGAGCAGTTCCCCACAAATTAACATAGTTTGCGGTGTAGCGAGCGCTCTAACGCACCATTCTTGACAAGCTTCAGGCAGAATTAAAATACAGCGATCGCCACCAGAGTTTCGTAAAATAATCTGGCATAATTGGCGCAGTAGTTCATCCAGTTCGATGGTTTTTGTAATAGCTTGAGCTGCTTTGAGTATGGCTGCAAAATCAAGAGCAGTATTGAGACTAAAACTTGAATTTTGACTGGTTTGGGAGAAGTCGTGACTCGATAAATTGCCAGTTGAAAAGGTTGCCAAAGTTGCTAAAGGATTAAAAGTAGGCGTTTTCTGGGGAACAAGAGAACGAAGTAGATCGGGATAACGCTTTTCTAAATCATTAGTTTTTGCTTTAGCACCCCAACGGGTATAGCAATAATAGGCTTCTTGCAAATAAACCGCAGCTATTTTTACTTTACCCCAATCAAGATAGAATTTGGTAGCTAGTTCGTTAGCCAGAGCTTCTTCCTGAAGGTATTGATTGGCTTTCGCTCCAGCGATCGCTTTATCGTAGAGTTCGATAGCTTGAGCTTTTTTGCCCACTAAACCCGCAACTTCTGCTTCCACCAACTGCCACTTGTGTCGATGATTTTGAGGTGAATAGCTGACCCAATCTCTTTGTAGTTGCTCTTGATTCTCTTTTACTTGTTGCAAGACTTCCCCTAGATTTGCCGACTCTCTTTTGGCTATGGCGATCGCTGCTAGGGAAGTATAAAAATAATAAGCAGCAATACTAAAGTTACCCTGTACCGAATTCAATATAGCTGCTATTTGTTCCTGATAATTATGAATAGAGCCGAGATCGTTAAATATGTAAGCAAGATATAATTTGTGAATCTGTATCTGGTAGACACCCATCCAATCTGGGGATTTAAGAAGTTGTGGTAGGAGTTCCCGCTCATCAATAACTTCCCCAGACAACTGTAATTTATCTTCAGCGCGGTCTAGTAAGTTGAGAATTACCTGTAAACAAATTCCACACCAATTTTTACCAGTCTTGTGGTTTAACTTTTTGAGCGCAGCATAATAGGCACGAATTTCTGGTTCTAAATCTGCCAGAGGTTTACCAGCCCAAAAAGAATGAAAGCAAAATGCGCTAGCAACATATCCCGCAAATTCCAGACTTCCCACTTCTAAACCAACAATGTAAGCTGTTTGCAAAGGAAGTAAAGTTTCTCGCAAATGAGTTGTGCGATGAGACAAGTAAAATCCTTGCATATAGGCAATTTCAGGCTGGAGATGTCGAGCATGGAAACGCTCCATGACCCGAACTGCTAACTCGCCAAAACTAATACCTGCATCGATATTTCTGAAGATATTAACAGCAATATAGGCATAAAAAGCATAGCTAGTAGCTGAATCGGCAATATTACCGTATTGAATTGATAACTTAGTTGCTAAAGCAATAAAGATCAGACAAATAGGGGAGCCAGATAACCTAGCAGCAGGAATTAGATTGTTTAATATTTGTACTTTGGAAATTTGCCAGGCATCAGTCATCACATCTGCTTCGATTAAATCTTCAATCTCTCGATTGTCTAGTAAGTTTTTAATCTCAGCAGCGATACTTTTGAGTTGCTCCATTAAGCTGCGATCGCTAATTTTAATGCCCAGTTTTTCCAAGATATCTCGACCAATGGCAACAGCTTGGGTAACGCTATTCTGGGAGGTGTAGGTATATATTTGAATTCGACAACTTGCTACCCGATCCAGAATAGAATGTGCCTCAACCGAAATTGTTTGAATGAACTGCTCCATTACTTCCAACTCACCACATAAGGATGCTAATTCAACCCCTAAGTCATGGAAAGATAGACTCATTTCATAGTTACGCTGCCATTTATTATTACCCAGTAAAGATAATCCGTTGCTGACATAATTAAGACCTGCTCTATAGGCAGTGGTACTTCTAGCTTTCCGAGCAGCAATCAGATTGAGATGAGCGAGTTCATCCCGTTCGGTTTGTTGTGCGATGAAAATTATCCCATAATTCAATTGAGCTACTAACTCGAAGATTCGCTCTTCTCGATCGCTCGATGGTATTTTCTGAAGCAGCAATCGCCCAATGCGATAATGAACCCCTGCCTTTTGATTATCGGAAATCAGTGAATATGCAGCTTGTTGAATGCGATCGTGTAAAAAGTGATAGCTAGCTGAAACAGTAACACTTCGATCGTCTTCTTTGTCTGCACTCTGAAATGAATGATGAGTTTGACTTTCTAATATTAAAAGCCCTTCTTTAATCCCTTGCCATAAATTCTCAGTTACTTCTGGTTGAGGCAGATCGCAGACTAATGTTAGAGTTGCCAAATCAAAACGATTCCCAATACAAGCAGCCAGCTTCAACACTTCTTGAGTAGCTGCTGGTAATTTTTGTAACCGAGTCAGCATAAATTTCACTACATCGTCGCTAAGTTCTAGCTGAAGCACTTGGGATAAATTGTATTGCCAGAATCTCAGTTCGGGATCGAATTGAAGACAACCCTCCTCATGTAATCCTTTTAAAAACTGGGTAGCAAAAAAAGGATTACCCCGTGTATTTTTAAAAATTAATGCCGATAAAGACTTGGCATTTTCTGTCGAACAGAGTAAAGTGTCAGCAACTAAATGATTGATGTTCGACTCATTGAGAGGAGTCAAAGTTAAAGTGTTAATATCTACTCCCTGTTGAGCAATTTCTTTGAGAGTTAGCATCAACGGATGAGCAGCAAACACTTCGTTATCTCGATATGCTCCCAAAACCAATAAATAGCCCTGTTCCGACTCATTCAGCAGTAATTTCATCAGATTGAGTGATGCCAAATCTGCCCACTGCAAATCATCCAAAAAAATCACCAAAGGATGTTCTTTGGTTGTAAATACCCGCACAAACTTGCCAAAAACTCGGTTAAAGCGTTCTCGAGCAGTACTTCCCGATAGTTCCGTCACAGAAGGCTGTTGACCGATAATATTTTCTAGTTCGGGGATGACATCAATAATAACTTGCCCATTTTCACCGACTGCTGCCAGAATTTTTTGCTTCCACTGGGCTAACTGGGCATCAGATTCACTGAGTAATTGCTCGATTAAGCTGCGAAAAGCTTGCACAAAGACACGAAAAGGAATGTTGCAATTGAATTGATCGAATTTACCTTTGATGAAATAACCCTGCTGACGAGTAATTGGTTTATATATTTCATTAATTACCGCAGTTTTACCGATGCCAGAGAATCCTGCTACTAGAATAATTTCCGAACTTCCCCGGGCGACTCGTTCAAAACTAGCTAATAGGGTTTGTACTTCTGATTCTCTACCATATAACTTTTCAGGCAGCAAAAAGCGATCGCTAAGATCTCTTGTTCCTAATTCAAATTCAGCGATCGAACCTTTACTGGTTAATTGAATCAAACATTGTTCGAGATCGTGTTTCAATCCCAACGAACTTTGATAGCGATCTTCGGCATTTTTCGCCATCAGTTTCATGACTATCCTAGAGACTACTGAGGGAATAGCAGGATCTATTTTATGGGGAGGAATAGGTTTTTGTGCCAGATGGGAGTAAATTAACTCCATTGCTCCTGAGGAACTGAAAGGCAATTTTTGCGTTAACAGTTCGTAAAAAGTCACCCCTAATGAATAAAAATCAGTACGATAGTCTAAGGTACGATTCATTCTCCCTGTTTGTTCGGGAGATATATAGGTTAAAGTCCCTTCTAAAGCATTGGGATGTTGCAGGGTGGGGTTTTCTTTTAACAAGCTGGTAGCAATGCCAAAATCAATAATCTTTAACGCTCCAGTTACTCGATTTAACAGAATATTACTGGGTTTAATATCTTTATGAATGACTTTAGCTTGATGAATTGCAGCTAGACCATCATTGATTTTGAGGATAATGGAGAGAATTTCTTCGAGTTCAAACTTTTTTTGTTCTGATAGAGCTTTTAAAGATTCACCTTGAAAGTCTTCTAATACTATTACCAATCTATGAACCCATGACTTTAATTCATAGACTTTAATTACTTCTTCTGCATTAATATAACGAGTAATTTCATATTCTTTTTGATGACGAACAATTATTTCTGGTGCAGGATAATCATCTTTAGTTACTTTTAGAACTACAGAAGTATTATCTCGTTCTCTAATGCCTCGATAAATTAGAGAATCCGCAGTTGTATTAATTTTAATAATATTTTGATAACCTTTTAGTAGCATGATTGAATTAATTAAAAGATGTTTTAACTTGACGTGAGAGAAGTCCCCCGATTCATCGGTGGGATGAATCGAACTTTACACTTTAAACCGAAAATCTTCATATATCAAAGACTCTAAGCGTTGTAGAATAATTTTGTACGTAAAATCTAGCTAAAATTGCTGTAACCTCGTACAAAGCAAAGCACCTTGACAATTTGAGATATGAGGTTCGACAAAATAGTTTTGTCGGTAAAATCTCAAGCGTACATAGATGTTTGAGTATTCCAAATACGTAAGGACAAGGTTTTTGAGATCTCCTCAAAAACGTGAGATGTCCGTTAGTACCGTGGGACTCACGGGGAAAGAAATTGCCTGTAAAGTCGGTCTGTCGGGGGATTGTGATAGCTGTCATGATTCTAGGTAAGTGGCGTGGTGCAGGAATGCCTTATCGCGAGGTAAGGAAGCCTGCGATTTATCGCAGGAGGATGTCACACTAAATACTGTTCGATTAAATTAACAATCGCTTTTTCCTGAAAACCACCAGCTAAATCTTTAAGTTTTGCTGCCAAAGGACCATATTGTTCGTCTAATTCCTCCAGATAGATTGCTCTTTCCCTAATTTGCTTCATGCTGCCCAGCATGGCTAGTTCGTAGAGGATTTCCAGCTCTTCTGGGGGTGGAGCGACTAAGGTTTGATTAGTGCTTAATTCAGTTGTTACTAGATGAGAAGCATCTTCTTCTTCTACCTCCTCATAAATCCAATCTAACTGTAAATATTCTTGTAACAGTGCCAGTAATTTTGTCTCCTCTACTGGTTTGGGTAAAAAGGAATTACAACCAAACATCTTACTTTTTTCCCGATCCATATCCAGCACACTGGCAGAAATAGCGATTATAATTACTTCTTTTAGTTCAGGTAGATTACGAATTGCTTTAACTGCTTCAAATCCTGTTTTAACTGGCATGACTAAATCGGTCAAGATGCAGTCTGGTTGGATTTGCCGTGCCAGTTCAATTTCTTGTTGACCATCTTCTCCTAGAGTTATCTCGAAACCTAACGGTTCGAGCATATTTTGTAAGACCAGACGATTCTCTTGTTTGTCATCCACTACCAAAATCTGTCGTCGTTCGCCTTGATAACCAACTATTCTTCTCTGTTCGGTTAAGGTATCTTGAGCTTTAACTTCTTCTACTACAGGGAAAGTAGCTTCAAACCAGAAAGTCGAACCTCGACCTAATTCGCTACTAACTTGTAATTGACCTCCCATCAGTTCTACTAATTGTCTGCTAATGGTTAAACCCAACCCCGTTCCTGCCCCACGGCGTTTAACATCTCCGACTTGTTCAAAGGGTTGAAAGATTTTGGCTAGCTGTTGGGGATTCATGCCTACTCCTGTATCTTGAACTTCAAACCTGAGAGTTTGCTTTAAACTGCCATTCTCTGATTGTTCTTGCTCAAGTGAAATCACCTGTAAAGTGACTGTTCCGTAGTCAGTAAATTTCACGGCATTGCCGAGTAAGTTAAGTAAGACTTGCCTTAGTCTTTTTTCATCGGCTTGAATACCTGTAGGTAGAGCGAGTGAAGCTTCGTATTGAAATAAAATGTCTTTTTCCAAGGCTCGCATTTTGATAATTCCTGCTACACCTGAAAGGAACCTGGCGAGATGAATATCGGTTAAATATAGTTCTAGTTTGCGAGCTTCGATTTTGGCGAGATCGAGGATATCGTTAATTTCCGCGATCGCTTTGGTAGCATTACTTAAACGACGGATGGGGCTAGTTATCCAATGGGAGGTAATAATTCCTAACCCAGTGGCAACTAATAGTGAAGCGAGACAGAGTAAGATAGTCGTGCGATTATGGGCATTAATCTCCTTCATAAAATCCGATTCTGGCATGGCTACCACTACCAGCCAATCTAAACCCAGTTCATCTTGCCAGGGTGTTATCCGAGTAAAATAGCGATCGCCATCAATGTCAAAGTTAAGCTGTTGAGTGCTATTAATTCGATCGAAGTCACCGAAATGTTGGCTTAAATACTGAGCTATTTTTTTAATTAGGGAATCGCTACTTTGAAGAACATTGAGCCGTTGTGCTTCCTCATCAACCATCTGGTAGGGTTTTTCCGAACTCGAACTAGCAACAATTAATCCATCTCGCTCGATGATAAACACTTTGGAGGAAGGGCTAATGTCGATATTTGCTAAAAAATTACTAATTTCCGTCAGAATTAGATCGACACCGAAGATAGTTACCAAATTTTGTTCGCTGTCATAAATCGGGTGGCTAATAGCCACAGAGAAAACACCAGGATATTCATCCCAAGGATAAATTTTGGACCAATTTAGCTTACCTGCTTTAATGGTTTCTGCATACCAACTTTCTGACTTAGGATCGTAATCAGTTGCCTCATCAAACTCGGCGCGATTGCCCTGCTCGTCGGCTAAATAACTATGATTTTTCCAGTTAGTTTTTGCCGATATTTCATCAATATAAATTTTGCCATCTTTCGGCCAAAGTCCGACACCAATAAATTCTCCTGTTTCTAGGAGATAAGAAATATATTTTACGTCTTTAAATATCTGTAGCTGTTTCCAGAAAAAACGTCCTGCTGTCTCGAGATCGTGCAGATCTACCAGTTCTAACTCAATGGCATCTACGTTAATTTTGGTCAACTCTGTGGCAGTTGCCAAATAATTATCTAAATGTAGCTCAACTCGATCGGTTGCTTCTTCCTGTAATTGCGTAACCAGCTCTTTAACTACTTTTTGTCCATTACGAAAAGATAAATAGCCAGTTATACCAACAACTGCAAAAATTTGCAGCACAAACGGTATTACTAATAAGAACGAGATTGGTATACCGTTTTTAAGGGGAGGTTGTCGCACAATTTGATGACCTTGAGCCATAATTTTGACTAATTTAACTATCAGAGTTCGGAGTTCGGAATTCGCCCTTCGGGTTCGGCACTTTGCTTATGTCGGTACAACCGCCCACCGCAAGTGCCTCAGAATTCGGAGTTTGGAGTTATGATTTGAACGAAAACCAGCTTACTGCAGATATTGTTCGATTAAATGAACGATCGCCTTTTCTTGAAAACCTTGAGCCAATTCTTGGAGTTTGGCAGCAAGAGGAGCGTATTGTTCGTCTAATTCCTCCAGATAAATAGCTCTTTCTCTAATTTTCTTCATGCTGCCTAGCATAGCTAGCTCGTAGAGTATTTCCATCTCTTCTGGAGGCGGGGCAATTAAACTCAGAGCGGTGCTGGATTCAGTTGTTACCAGTCGCGGTGAGTTATGTTCGTCTATATCCTCATAAATCCAGGTCAAGTGTAAATACTCTTGGAGCAATGAGAGTAATTGTTGTTCGTCTATCGGTTTGGGTAAAAAGGCATCACATCCAGCAAGTTGACTCTTATGACGATCGACTTCTAAAACGCTAGCGGAGACGATAATGATAGGTGTATCCTGAATTCCTGGGATTTGACGAATCTCCTGGACAGCTTCCCAACCACTTTTCACGGGCATTACCAAATCAGTAATGATTAAGTCGGGTTTTAGTTTTTGAGTCAGCTCGATCGCCTGTTGTCCGTTTTCTGCCGTAGTAATCTTAAAGCCCAGAGGTTCGAGCATATTGAGTAATAACAAACGATTGACTTCTTTATCATCAACAACCAGAAGCTGACGGCGATCGCCTTGGTAATTAACGACTCTGCCGAAAGTATCTGGTTTAGTTACTGTGGCAGCTTCAATCACGGGAAAAGCTAACTCAAACCAGAAATTAGAGCCTTTTCCCAGGTCGCTGCTGACTTGTAGTTCTCCTGCCATCAATTCCACCAACTGTTTACTAATAGCTAAACCCAAACCAGTACCCATAGCTCGTTTGTTAATATCTCCAACTTGCTCAAAGGGTTGAAATATTTTGGCTAGCTGCTGAGGTGTCATACCGACACCAGTATCGATAACTTCAAAACGAAGAGTTTGGCGATTGTTTTGTATCTTTCCGATACTGCTAACCCTGAGAGTTACTTGCCCTTGTTCCGTAAATTTAATGGCATTGCCTAAGAGATTAATTAACACTTGTCGCAAGCGTTTTTCATCGGCTTGGATACCTGTCGGTAAAGCTGTAGAAGCTTCGTAGACAAATAAGACATCTTTTTCCAATGCCCGCATCCGCATAATGCCGATAATTCCTTCTAGAAACACCGATAAATTAAAATCGCTGGGGAAAAGTTCTAGCTTGCGGGCTTCAATTTTAGATAGATCGAGAATATCGTTGATGAGGGTTAGTAGGTGATTACCGCTTTGATGAATAATTTTTAGTCCCTCTGCTTGACGCTCGATAAGATGGCGATCGCCCTTTGGGCGGTGGCTTTGCCAATCACGCCGAAGAATTTGAGCGTAACCGAGAATGCCGTTGAGGGGGGTACGCAGTTCGTGGCTCATACTAGAGAGAAATTCGCTTTTGGCTTGACTGGCTACTTCCGCTACTTCTTTTTCCTGTTCTAATTGCTGATAAGATCGATCGAGTTTAGCAGCCATCTTATTAAACTCCAGAGCTAGCTGCTCGATTTCGTCTCCAGTTTTGATTTCTAGACGATACTTTAAATCACCTCGACCAATGGTTGTCGTTCCTTGCTGTAGTTTGTGGATTGAATGAATTACTGGCAGTAAAATTAATTTAAACTGACCAAACAAAATTGCAATGATAACAGCAGTGACTATATATTGAATAACTACAACAGTTTGTTTAAATTGATTTATCCGTTGCTGAGTTAGATCGTCTTGTTGTCGGCTTCGGTCTATCAATAAGTCTATGTAAAGTTCGATATCTTCACTAAAACCGTTGATAGCTCTGACATCTTGTTGAAGTTGGGCAAAGCTGGAAGGAGTATCGGTAAGTCCTGTTGCCAGACGGACGAGATTGCCATGACGGCGACGAATTACGGATATTTCTGACAATTCCGACATCAACAACTCTAGTTCATTTAAACTAAGGAGAAAATTAGACATCGCTTTCTGATATCTCGTCATATCGGCAGGGTTGCGATTTAACATCAAAAAATCTTTGAGTGCTACTACTTGATCTTGTAAAGAAATTTGTAAATATAAAGCTGTATCGATCGCTTTTCTGGTTCGATCGCGACTTACCGTCACCGATTTCTCCACTTTTCTGAGCAAAAGAGAACTACCGCTCATCACCAGAGTAATGAGCATAACAACTAATATCGAAGAACTAATAAATTTAGTTGTTATCTTCATCTCTTTCTACTCAGCAGTGTCTATTTCCAAGATTTTTTGTAGTTCTCTAATTGGTTCGTAGTCTTCATCTCGAACTAAAGTGTAGCCATCTGATTTAGCACCACTAAGAGCTGCTAGATCTTGCGGAGCATTAATTAACGCTTTCTGTAAATTAGATTTCACCTGAGCTGGTAGCTTTCTGGAGATCACAATGGGAGCATTGGGAATGGGGTCGGATTCCCAGATGACTTGATATTTTTCCAGAGGGAGTTGTCCCGATTTTTGAGCTTTTAAATAGGTCGGTTTATTAATACCAATGGCATCTACCTGTCCAGACTCTAAAGCTACGGCATTTTTGTTGTGGCTACCAGTATATTTAAGTTCTGCGAAGTCTTGCTCTGGATCGATGTTATGGCTTTTGAGATGAGCTACAGGAACTAGATACCCAGAAGTTGAGGATTGATTAACAAAACCAACACGCTTACCTTTTAAATCTGCGATAGTCTTAATTCCGCTCTGGGTATCAGCGACGATCGCACTAGTATACCAAGGTCTTCCCGTTCTTTTGTCAATATAAGCAACAAGAGGTTCGAGCTGAAAATTACGTTGTCGGGCTTTAACGTAGGAAAACGGCCCTAAATAAGCCATTTGTACTTTTCCTTCTGCAATTAAGTCAATCGCTGTTTCATAGTCTTGAGGAATTTCAATGTTAACTGACAATCCTAATTGTTCTTGAAGATAATCAGCTAGAAGTTGACGCTTTTGCCGTTGCTCTTCCGAACTTTGGGAGGGACTCATGGCAATATTGAGACTACTCAGTTTTTGCTCTGAATTTTTTAGTTTTTTAACTGACGAATTAGTAACGTTACCCAGCAATTCATTAGAATTGCCTTGAGAAGTTGAATTACAACTCGTGTTTAATAAAGTAACTGTTAAGCCAAGCAGCATAACAATTGCTGTTCTGGAAAAACGGTCTTTAAGAGTTAAGAATATAGATGAGTAACGCATTTTAACTTTCCTTGTTTATGAATTAAAAACATCGATCTAGATCGATTAGTTGTCTGTTTTGCGTTTTAAGGCAGATATTGTTCGAGTAAATGAACGATCGCTTTTTCTTGAAAACCCTGGGCTAAATTTTTAAGTTGGGCAGCAAGGGGAGCATATTGTTCATCTAATTCCTCCAGATAAATAGCTCGTTCACGAATTTTCTTCATGCTGCCTAGCATCGCTAGTTCGTAGAGTATTTCCATTTCTTCGAGAGGTGGGACAATTAAAGTTTGAGCAGTAGAGGCTTCTGTTGTTGCCAGTTTTCTTGAACCTTGATAACCAACAATCTGACGCTGCTTATTTTCCCTTGTTTCTCTCTTAATCACAGTTGCTAACACAGGTAAATCAATTTCAAACCAGAACGTCGAACCTTGACCCAATGCGCTACGAACTTGTAATTTACCGCCCATTAATTCAACCAGTTGCTTGCTAATAGCGAGACCTAATCCTGTTCCTTCATCTTGGCGTTTTTTATCGCTTACTTGTTCAAAAGCTTGAAAAATTTCATCTAACTGTTGAGAATCTATTCCAATACCTGTATCGGTAACTTCAAAGCGAAAAGTCTGGTAATTAAGAAAATTGCTACTCTCTTCTTCCTGAAGTGAAATTTCGCGAGAGCGACTACTTATCTTGAGAGTTACTTGTCCTAAATCAGTAAATTTAATGGCATTACTTAATAGATTGAGGAGAATTTGTCGCAAACGCTTTTCATCAGCTATTATTCCTGTTGGTAAAGAAGTTAAAGCTTGATATTTAAAAACAAGATTTTTTTCCATAGCTCGCATCCTCACAATGTTCTCTATCCCAGATAAAAAAGTGGCTAGATGTATATCTTGAGGAAACAGTTCTAGCTTGCGCGCTTCGATTTTGGATATATCTAGAATGTCATTAATTAAGGTCAACAAATGATTGCCACTATCTTGAATAATCTTTAAACCTTTTCTTTGACGAGAGTTTAAAGTGCAATCTCGACTGAGAATTTGAGCGTATCCCAAAATGCCATTGAGAGGGGTGCGCAATTCGTGGCTCATGTTAGCGATAAATTCGCTTTTGGCTCTGTTAGCAGCATCGGCAGCTTCTTTAGCCTCTTGTAATTCTTCACTCTGTTGTTTTTGACGCATCACTTCTGCTTCTCGCTCGGCTAAAAGATTTTTGACTTGAGCGATCAGTTGATTCAAAGCCTCGGCTAATAAGCCAACTTCGTCTTGAGTATTAATTTGTGCCTGAATTTCAAAATCAGACTGGCGAGTAACTTTTTCGGCTACACGGGTAACTTCTTGAATAGGACTAGCGATCGCCTTGCTAGTATATTGTGCTAGCAAAACTGCGATCGCCACTGACAGAAGCATACTGATGATAATTATCTTTTGTTTGAGTAAATCGGCTTGAATCAGTTGTTGGTTAGCTTCGTCGTCTTGAATTTCTATTAAATTGGCGATGGAGATCAATTTTTCCGAGAGACGTTCAAATTTAATCTCGCTCGAGCTATTTCGATTGCTTTGGATAGTCTCCAGCACTAGCTCCTTAGTCGGTAAAGTTTTGGAAGTACTTGAGTTGAGACTATCCATTTCTTTCCACAAAGATTCGATTAATTGGAAGTAATCTTCTACAGTCTGCTCGTATTCTCGGACTAAAGTTTGATAATCTTTGATATCTACAATATATTTCGGGTTATTGTGGATGAGAACGTTCAACTCAGACAAAATAGTGTTGATTCGAGCGTTATTAGCATGGAATTTGTCCTTTTCGTACTGAAGCCAAATCGAATTATCCGCAACAGTAATCAATTGTTGCGGATGAAAACGTAATATTAAAACATGATTTTGTAACTCCTGAATCAGATCTTGGTTCTGGTCAACCAAGATTAATTTCTGTTGCGCCTGGGTTTGATAATATTCGCCGATAAATAAACCAATTGTGGTTCCTATCGCAGCAATACCGATAGTTAAAGCGTAGCCGTATCCTATCTTGCGCTCGATATTCGAGCTAGCCAATTTTTGGCGAATTTTTTTAGTTATTTTGGCTATGTCCATACGATAAGATACGGGATTTATTCGATATATGCACCTTGCCCAATCGCTCGATATACTTGGCGAATCATCTCGTAATCAGAATCTTGAGCAGCAACTAAACTACCTCCTTTAAATTTCGATTCAGCAGCGATAATGCCTTCCATTAGTTTGTCCTGATGGGCTAGCATCTGCGATCGCATAGTATCGATAAATTGAGTCGGAAGTTGGCTGTTAGCAATAAAGACATCGTTAGGAAGCAGTTTTCCTCGCGCGATCGCTGGAAAGTCTTTTTGAGATAAGCCTCGATCTTGGAGGTATTTTTCGTATCTGTAAATAGGATTTGCTGAAAAAGTAGCCGAAAAAATTAACAATAATCAGCTTGTTTAAAAGATAAGCTTTACTATTTTTAAACTGCTTGTAACATAAGTTTTTCTAAGGGAACCCTGACAATTTAGTTCATGGGTTCTAGTCAG
>JASJDJ010000159.1 GCA_030065635.1 Xenococcaceae cyanobacterium MO_188.B32 | reverse complement strand
GTTCGCGCTCGTCTTTTGAGATAACTTGTTCTGTAGGTTCGTACTCAATCTCAAGCTTCCATTGATTGAGTCGTCCAGTATCACGCCGCACTAAATCCTGAACGTTAAGTTTCCAAGCTCCCTCGATCTGTTCACCTATGAACGAATGTCACGCTCGATAAGTGCGATCGCTGTTATCAAAAAAAGCTCAAAAGTCTGGTATTCATAGGGTTAACCTTTATGAGGAGAGCCTAAGATCTGCCGACTCAATTGAGCCGAGTCCAAGTTTTAGTAGATAAATACAGTTCATCTCTTGGACTACCATTTCAACAACTCTTACCAGAATCTTTTATTGCCGACGTTTTAGATGAAGAAAAAATTAAATATCGTCACAGAATTTTCTCCCCAATTGTAACTAGAGCGGGCATTTTTATCACAGGTTTTGGATACAGATAAAACTTGTCATAATGCTGTCAGTAGAATAATTGCAAGGGAAGGCAGGAGAAGGATTAGAAATTCCGTGACTAAGACAATAGTGCGAACCAGCCAAGCGCGAAAAAGATTACCAGAAAAATCACTCCAAAAATTATTTATTAATGTCGGGAACGAGCTGGAGTCAAAAACTACTCCTGAAGATAGTTGGTGTGGTCGTCATGTCACGACGAGCGCGTTCCCTTGCGCCTTTCGTCGGCGCGGGGTCGCTCGTCAAAGTAATAGGATGGTTCAACAGTCTCAATGCCTGATACAAATGACAACCAAGAAGCTTACCCTCAACCCAGTTCTCAAAAAGCAGGTTGTGGCCGGGAGGGGGGGATTTTAAGTTATCTTTGTCATTTAAAAGTTATCGATGGGGATATTCCCCCCCTTCCCGCCTTTGGCAAAAATTATGGTTTTATTCAGTATCACAACTGGAGCAGCAATAGGAATAATAGTAGAATTAGTAAAAATTTATGAAGCTCGATGGGATGTTGAATTGGATTTAAAACATATTAAAACTACTCTCGGCATGGATATCTTGCGAGGTAAAACTCCTGAAATGGTCAGAAAAGAAATATATATTCATCTTTTAGCTTACAACTTATTAAGAACAGTAATGTGGCAAGCTGGAAGTCAAAAAGGAGTAAATCCTTTACGTATGTCTCTGCAAGGAGCTCGTCATCATCTGAATAATTTTATCTCAGAATTAAAAGATGCTATTCCCATAAAACGAGACAAATTATATCAGATAATGCTTAAAATAATTGCTCATAAACTTTTTTCAACTTGTCAAAATCCATTGGATTTTGACAGATTTGACTTGTTTAAAGCTACTTCTTTTGTTGATGGAAGCTCCAACTACAACCGACTAAAAAGCAATCTTATCTCCTCTATTTCTCTAAAAATTTGCCTGACTAATTTTTCGTTTCTCAATTGAATTACTTGTATGAAGCGGATTTTGGGCTTTTTATGTTGACGCTGTTTCTCTTATCGAGCGTGACATTCATTTACAAAAATCGTCTCATTCAAAGTCAAAATGACAAAAATTTCAATTCTAGAAGCAAACCCACGAAAAGATCTCCCTCAAGCGATCGCACTTGAAAGCCATATTGAAGACGCAGCTTAATCCTACAAATACAAAATTATCAATCGTACTAAAAAAGATTGAGTCTTAACTGCTTTTCTAGAAATGTTTTCACCTTATCCGACAAATCTCCTCTCAAACAAGCCAACCTCAATATCTTCCATTCCTTGATCTCCTCTCCTCGGCGATCTAATTCTGCGATCGCCCATTCAACTCTTCTAATCTGAAAATTCTCTACGGTTTCAGTTACCGACTCCAAATAAGACCTAGTCTCAGGCAACTTATCCAAATGCTTTTCCCAACAAAAGCTTTTTCAATCTCTTTTGGGTCATGTTCTATTCTATGGTAACGACTTTCTTTCTGATTTAGAATTGTTTCGGGACAATATTCTAGTCGATTAATTGTACTTTTACCAGCCAAACCAGTCTTTTTTGAATTAATAAAATCTAGCTTTTCTCAGGCAATTTCTAAGGCTGGGTCATAGCTTAATTTATCATGGTCATTGACGAGCGACCCCGCGTCGGCGTAAGACGCAAGGGAACGCGCGATTCGTAACATCTTTATAGCCTAAAACAATACCATAACGAAGTGTATCCTTTAGGATAAACTCTTTGCGCCAGTAATTTATGAACTGAATAATATGTATAGGATGAATCTCGGTAATCTTGAAAACATCGAGCAAATTTCTCTGTTATTTTCAGCTTTTCGTCTAACTCTGCCAGCAAAATAATTCCTGCATCCGAGGTAATTCTTCCTCCACTAAAATCAGCTATTACTTTTCTTCCTTTTATACTTCCAAAGTTAAAGTGATTTGGGCTATAGTTTGTAGAACTAGGAGTCATTAAAAAGATAAAATCAAAATTGCTTTTATCCTTAAAATATACCTTATCTTTTTTCTATTGCTTTAGAGATATTTATCGATATAATCAATATATTTACTCTTATTTTATGCCGAGTAAATTGCTTTTTTTTCAAGATTTAATTGATTTTGATGCTGACTGGAACTCAAACCACAGACTGTTGTTTCACGTGACTGAGTTAACACCAGGGTCAAACATAGATGCAGTAAGCCTTCTCCAGTTAGCGATCGCCTTTGGGGTGAGAAATGCGGGTCACCGTATTTATTCTTCGGTGGCAGAAACGGCGCGTAAAATCGATACAGAGTATGCCTTTGAATCAAACTGTCTGCGGTAACTAAAGAATAGGGTGGAAGATTCTCAACTAAATTATCTAAACCACAGGGTAAATCGGCTGTAGCAGTGATATTTCTGGAATTGAATAATTCTTCGATGTTTGATTTCGGACTTAAGTTACCATTGCGGATTTGATAGCGAGCGATCGCGCTATAGAGCAACTCGCTTGGGTATAGTGTAGGGAAAAATCCAAGCATTTTGATTTGAAGTGAATTGTTTTAGATGTAGAGAAGGAAAAATCAGACAGCACAAGCGGACGAGTGCGGTCTTTGCAAGCGGAAATGCTGCTTCGCAAGCAGCTTATTCCACGCTTGCGGCGGCGGTTCCCGTCGAGAGCAACTCGTTCAAGAAGCTATGCAGCACTTTAGAAAAGAGCTACATAAATAAAGAAAGGCGATCGCAATAGTTAATTAGTGCGATCTCTTTCCTATTCTTTAAGCTGTCATCAAAGGTTGGTAATCGAGTAACTCGAATCTCCAACCAGCAGCAAATATCACCTGCTGAGTATTAGGTGGTGTTTCTACATCCAAACAAAGCACCTCAAAGCTAATACCAGAATCTGTATATTCAGGTTCGGAAATAACTTGCCAAATATCTCCCGTAAAGTGACGAATGATATCGCCTTCAGTTAATTCGTCAGCACAAATTTGGGTTGCATCTGGGTTCTGTGCAATCATAGTAATAGACCTTTTATTTTATTGGGTTTGTAAGAGAAGGCGAATTCATGCTTCCCGGCGCGATCGCCTTTCTCTTATGACTTTATAATAGCTTATAAAGCTATAATTGTAGACTATTAATCTATTAAGTTGTGTAATTAGTTATGTCAACGCTATATCGACAGCACAATTTGCTATTCTTGGTAGGTAAAGTTAAGGTCAAGGATCAATTAATAGATACTGATGACGGTATCAAATTCCCAAAAAAGAAGCGTTGTAAGATGGAAGCTTAGAGAGGTAATGGCACGCAGACGTATTACCAATAAAGCTTTAGCTGATGAATTAAAAGCTCATCCTACAAGCATTTCTCGAATCAAAACTCAAGATGTATTGCCAGAGATCGGTGGAGAAGCACTAGGTCGATTGATTGATGGGATTAATAAGTTAAGTGATAAATGCTATGGAGATTGTACTTTAGAAGAGTTAACTGAGTTAGTTTCTGAGTGAAAATCTAATTTTAATGATCTTCACAACGCCTTACGACATCTAATTTAGTTGCAGTCATTCAAAATTATATAAGGAGAAAGCTCTTTTCTGTTCACAACGCCTTACGACATCTAATTTAGTTGCAGTACCCCCTTTTGCCTATGCCCTCCAGCTCGGCACGTTCACAACGCCTTACGACATCTAATTTAGTTGCAGGGCAAACGCTGAGTTGTTTGCTATTGCCCCCCTGAGAGACAAAAAATCATGAATTTTTTTTGTAATAAAAATAATACTAAAAAGTTTTAATTTAGTAAAGATACGTTTGAAATTGAGTTTTTCTATCGGACAGAGTTGTTCGGCATAATTCTGGTGAGCGTAAGACTTAACTTTTTTGTAATCGACTGCAACTTCTAGATTATCCATAGTCAGAAATGCAGTAGCATCTCCTGCGGATTTGAAGAATTGATTGTGTTGCAAAAAGGTGTTTTTAATTCCAACATGAGTAGCTAATTGGCTTGACCAACTGAGAGATTGTAAGCCTATTAGAGAAATTAAACCATTGCTACTAATTTGGAATGATTCTTGGAACAGCCAGTCTAATGCTTCGTAGTCGTTTCCTTTCCAGCTAAGGCTAATCGTATTTTTAGTTAGAGTCCATTTGAAATTACACTGTCGAGATTTTAAGATGGGATAACGCTTTGCTAAAGCTTTTAAAGTCATATATAAACCAGCAACTCCCGCACGATGTAGCATGGTCATACTAGGATCGCTCAAACTTATCTCTATTTTTGGTTCAACTGCTGTAGCAATCATCTCCGCAATATCTTAAACAAACACGCCACAACCCATCTTCTGTTTTCCGCCTAATCCCTTTTCCTGAAGAATGATTGAATCTGCCTCGCTCAAATTATTTGCTTCAACGCCAAAACCGACTAAGGTTTGTTTGACTTTGATGGTTTTTCGCTTGGGAGTACCTTCTTTAGTGGTAATTAGTTTAATATCCGCCTGAATATTAAGCTGTTCTAATTGTCTTTGTGCTGCTTTGAGAAATGTATCTGGTAGTTCGTATCGCCGTATGACGACGATATGCGATCGCAATTGGGATTTTGGTTGCAGAAAATTCATTTCGGGAATTCCCAACCGAATCTTATGTTTGCCGATAGTTAAAGATTTACCGCCAAAAGAATAAACAAAAGGTACTTTTTCCGATGGAAGGCGGATTAGCAATTTAGAACGGTCTGTCAAGTTTAATTCGTTTCCTTTATTGCGATCGCACTTTCCCCATTACAGGAAAAGCCAATTCTATGTAGAGATTTTGAATGATTTCGATGTCTTCATTCTCTTCTTCTATACATACTTGAGCGATCGCCATAAATAGTTATTGAGAGCCAAAATTATCTATCTAGTTTAGTCGCTAAAAATGACTACTGCTAGGTAAAAATATCTCTTATCGAACCGCACAAAAACTTAATAATCAAGACATGGGTTATGCGATCTATGGTTTGAGTAATATCGCAAGAGAGTAAATAATATTCTAGATACTTTTCTAATTTTTCTAGTATTTTTGGCTGAATAGCTCCTAGCAAATCTTCTCCATAAAATTCCAGAAAAGCATCGGCAAATTGCTGGTCGTGATATTTGAATTTGGTGCGAGAATATTTGGTAATAAATTTTCGTTCGATTAATAATGACTTGTATACATTTCTTAACCAAGTCATGCCTCTAAATTCAACATAATTATGACTGAGCCAATCAATTTCTTGAGCGAGGGAAAGCGATCTATCAATGAAGTCTTCTAAGTAAGTATTTCGTTTTATTTCAAGATCTACTTGACTGGCAGCATAGTAATGAATTTGCTCGTTATCTAGAAATACTTGACTGTGAGATAAAGGTGTCTCATGTTTTAAGCAAACTAACATTCCAGGTATTTGATGTTGACGATGCCAATAGGCTTCACCGTATTTTTGTTCGTCTTCTACATGACATTTAGGGCAGAATTTCAAAACCTTGTTGCGTTCTTTATCGGATATTTTGGCAGCTTTAGATATAGAAATGCTGGATTTTTCTCGGAGTAAGTTTTTGAATGAATATATTTCTATAGGGGTGAGAAAAGTACGAAAAAAAGGATAGAGGGTATTTCTTTTAATTAAGCTTTCAACTGTTATTTTTGAACCTTGAGGAAGCTGACTAACTAGAAAATTAAGATTATTGGGTAAAACAATTTTGTCTGGTTGTAGCTCTATTGTTTCAAACAATTCTTCATGAGTTTGCCGAAAACTTTTGTTACCACTACGGACATGATATCTAGCAACTACACTATAAAGTAGCTCGTCAGGATAGGGAGTAGGAAAAGAACCGAGCATTAGTTAATGTTAATGAAATCATCAATGGGATTTCTGATAAATCCTGCTTGTTTTAAAGCTTCATATGCCGAAATACCATTTTCTTTGGCTTTGGCAACAATTAGCCTCATATCGTTTTCTTGATATTTTGGTTCTAATTTAGCTTTTTGAGTTTTCTTTTGATTCTTTGTTTCAATCTCAATCGGAACAGTTGCTCCACTTTGTAGGCTTAAAGCATAAGCCTCATTAACTAATGATTGAACATTATGCTGCTTTTTGTTTAGGTCAAAAACTTTCTCAGCACATTGTTTAGCTGAGAGTGCATCAACATTTAGTTCCTGAATTAATTTCAGTATTACAGTACTTAATATAGGTGATTGTTGCTCTTGCTGTTTACGAGCCAAACCCGAATTTCTTTTTGATTTTGTCGATCTAGCTGAGACTGATATTTATTTTGATATTCAACTGTATTTAAAGGAGCAATATCCTTATATTTAAGCATCCACTCAGTATCACCCGATCTAATAGAATCAAGCATGGGTTTGACTAAATACAATCCTTCTTTTGCTACTTCATGTATTAGATCGACGGTAATAATTTCATCTCCCCCTTCAGCGATCGCACGCCACTGAACCATTTTAAATAACTTAACTACCAGATCGATAATGCCTTGAGTTTCAAAGTAAAGAGCATCATATATTTCATCCATTAGTTCTGTATATTTTGCTGTCCATTGATACTGCCACATACCTTCTACAAAAAATTGCCATTCTCCCCACTCATCCTCATCTTCCTGTTTCATGCGATCCCAGAGAACCCCTCCTTCTCCTGTTCCTCGCCTTGCATTCCTAAAATTGCCTTGAAGAATAGGGGAGGCTTCATTTGTACCAACTCGGATAACTGGCACGCCAATAATATTGTCCATTTTGACTAGAAAATTGAGCAAGTCGTCTTTACTTCTTCTAGCGTTAACTAAGTTTTGCATCTCATCAATCACTAGCATCCCCAAATGATGGGTATGAGCAAGTTGAGCTACCTGAGCCAACATATAGTCTTCAGAGTTACGAGTCGAGCCGAATTTTTTAAAATAGTTTGTGCCTAGCAAACGGTCTATTTCTTTGAACACATCGATACATAAACCTTTGAGTGAACCAGCATGGGGACAATCAACTTTGATCCAAACTAACTGACAGACATTATGTTCGGGATGGACAATGACTTGAGGATAAAGACTGAGAATATTTTTCAGATTGGTAGTTTTTCCCATTCCCGAAGGACCGATTAAAGTAAAGCCAGAAGCCGATGTAGGAACATCAACATAATTTTCTATGGTTTTGCCACCTTTATTTTGAATTGCTTGATAAATTTGATTGGCACGACGAGCATATTGAGGTTGCAAGATATTGCGTGCTATGTATCCTTGCCTCAGTAAAACGCTAATGATTCTTTGTAACTCTAAAGTTTTGTCAATAGGATCAAAATATCTTGATAGTCTTTCTACACAGTGAAATCTCAAATGAGACTCCAATATTCTTTCTTCGGGAGCAAAATCGGGCATTACTGTTGCCGATTTGAGAAACTCTTCGTCGGACACGATCGGGGGTAATGCTTGAATCATAGGATTAGCATTGTATTCACGTAGCTTTTGGTCGCGATATATGGCAATAATTGCTTTATCGTCATTAGGAATTGAAACTTTATTCATAATTTAATTAATCCTCTGTTATCGATCGTTCTAAACGCATTCTTTTTAGTAGTTCTAAATTTTTGCGTTTGAGAGATTTGTCAGATTTGGCTTTACTAGGTGCAGTTTGTGGTTTAACTTTTTTGACCTCTTCTATTGATTCAGTTTGATTTAATGATTTATTTTGACCCAATTCAAACGCTTCTTCTTCCCTAAGTTTTTCTTTGTCAGATACCCTATTATCTCTAATTCCTGTTACTCTTTGATTGTTGCTTAGAGTTTTATCTTGAACCGCATCAGTTAAAATTTGTGCTTGTTTGACTTCATTTTCTATCGCTGCCATTAAGTCAATCTCTTTTTGTACTTGTTGACCTTGATTAACTTGTTGTTGCTGCTTTTCATATTCTTGCAGGTATTCAATATCGTAAATACTTCTACCTGAATATTTGTTATCAAGATCGATTAAAAAGCACTTTTCAAAATCTCTACCATCAGGAGAACGTAGATAAATAATATCTGGCTTTCTAGGATCGTAGGAAATATCTAATGACTTCTCTTCCTTAGTCATCGATTTACTTCTAGCTCTCTCAAACCACTGTTGTTTGGTAGCTTTTTCACAAGTGTAATAAAGCTGTTTAAATCTAATTCCTTTGGGAGTAATTGTAGCTTTATCGGCAGGCATCAAATTAAGCTTGACAATATCTTCGGGAATAGTTCTCAATCTTCCCGAACGGTTAGCAATTCCCCATTTCCATAATTCTTTGGGAATCGCTAAAATATCATCAGCTATCATCATTTGTTCTCGGTCGTATTCTTGTAAATGATGTTCGTTATTGTGATAGCGAATTAAATAAATAATAATTCTCGTAAATTGATCTAAATCGAGTTTGGCATCTAAACGATAGTCTTTGCCTCCTCTTTGGGTAAAGTCAACATCTACATAGCCAGGAAGAAATGGTTTGACGCGATCGTGTATGATCCGAAAATGCCTTTCTACTAAACCTTTCCAATCGGCTCGATAAGGAGCAGCATTTTCAATCCGAATACCGAGATTGTCAATTGAGGTTTCCACATTTTTACCTACCAATTCACCGCGATCGCCTAAAATTGCATCTGGTATATGATGGGCTAGCCATTCTTCTTCAGTAATTTCAATCCCATATTCGGCACAAAATTTAACCTTATCTGTGGCAGAATTAACTAAAGCCATCATCATTCCCAGCCATGAAGGTCCTTCTAAGCCGACGTACACACCAGTTATCATGCGACTGAAAACATCTATGACAATATAAACTACTGGTCTGCCAATAATCCAATTGCGATTATATTTAGAAACGAGATAGACATCGGCAATAGTGGCATCAATTTGATAGCGAGAGCCAGGACCCATTGTTTCTTGCTTGGAAGTTCCTAAAATAGCTCGATTTTCCAGAGCAAAAGCTCTGCTACCTCTTCTGGAAATAGTAGTTTTCTTAATATCCTTTTGTTCTTTGTTATACCAATATCTAAATTGAGTTAAAGTAGGTCTTTTTTCAGGAGGAATTAAAATTGATTTTTTGACTCCATTTTTATCAAAAATAGTTTCTTCTGCATAATATTCTTTAAGCATTAATTTATAAGCAGTTGTTAAGTAATTCTTTTTACGATTGTTATAAAATTTAGCAATAGCAATCCGAAATATTCTGCGATCTTCTTCAGTGATGTTAACTCCTTTGCCTATTTTTGAAATTTTGCTGTATTTTCTAGGTCGCCCTCTTTTTTTATCGCTACTATAGTTTTTAGTTTTGCCCCTTCCCCCTGAATTATAATAGTCGGGAAGTAAGGCATTTTTATTTTTTCCTCTTTGCCAATATTTTCTTAAATAACCATAGATAGTTTTTTTGGTGATTTTTTCTTCGGAACTAGCAATTGCTTTGTTAACAAAAGAACCACGAATAGCGCGATCGTATATATCTGGTTCTTGCTGAACCAACTCGGCAATTACTTCCCAAGCTCTATTTCTAATTTCTATTTCTTTATCAGATAATTTATCTTCGGTAACTATCTTTAACCAAGGATCGGATTTTAATTTTAAAGCATAGCCCTCAGTGATAGCTGCTTCAATCTCACTAATTCCTTTAGGATAGGGTACGCCTTTATTTTTATTAATATCGAAAAGAAAAGCAAGAATGTAGTTTTCGTCTATCCAAACAATTCTTTCTACTGTGGTTGTTTCAGAATCATCCAGCCATTCTATCAAATCGTTGACATATAAATTAACCATTGTCAGTTCTTATTGTCAATTAAGTCACTTTTTTAATAATAGTTGTGTGAGAACTACCAGATAATTTAGTCTCTAGCATATCGACAATGATTTCTTTTCTGGCAATTAAATGTTTGAATAGTGATAGAGATGTTCCAGATCTAATGCCGATCTCTTTATCTAAAGCTGTTGTTATTGTATTAATTTTCGTTTTTTTGGTGGTTAATCTTTCTTTTAAGATGTTGCTTAGATAATAGCAATTCTCATTATTGTTTTCTGCCGCTAATTCCCATTTATAAGCAGAATGAATCCATTTGATGTTGTCTGCAAAAATTTTAGATATTTCTTGCTCTGTCACTACTGCCCAATCAATGTTTTGTCTATCCCAGTAGCGTTGTTCCAGTTGTAATAGCTCTAAAACTCTTTTCTTTTCCAGCTCTTTGGCTAATTTGACAGTACGGGCAATTTGAATCGGTTTTGTTCCTTGCTTCACTGTCAACATGAAATCAGTAGTTAATACGTAAGGAGTATCACTTTTTCGATCTTTGGGATATTTAATTCCCATTTCATCAGCAATGCTGAATGCTAAATCTAAATCCAGTAATGGATATTGCTCTTTGATATCTTTAACTGCATCCGACCACTCTAATAAATAGAAAAATCTTAATTCCCAATCAGACATAAAATGATGTACGCGATCGCTCTTCCAACCAGGCGATCGCGATACTCTTCCTTTTGAGGGAAAATCTTGAATGGTTATCCAAGGTTTATAGTGTTTCCCACTGCCTTTACCTCTTCCTTCTTTTACATATCGCTCAAACTTAGCTTGCGTCCAATCACTCTTGCTTCTAGCCATTGGAAAACCGTGATAATACAATGTTACTGTATTATACACTTAAAGTTTCCAACTTTTTTATTTAGTTTCTAACTTTTTTAAAAGTTTCCAACTTTTTTATCACTCCACAAACAACCAAATAATTTCGATTTTTCTACTCAACAGTGACGCTTTTCGCCAAATTTCTAGGCTGATCGACATCCAAGCCTCTTCTTGCTGCAATATGATAAGCCAATAGTTGCAAAGGTATCACTGCCAAAATGGGCGAAATCAACTCCTCTACTTCTGGCACAGTTAACAAATCATCAAAGATATGGGCTGCTTCTTGGGCATTCATCGCCGAAGTAACACCAATTAACCTGGCATCTCTGGCTTTGGCTTCTTGGGCGTTGGAAATAACCTTTTCATACACATTTCCTGGCATAGCTACTGCTACTACTGGTACTTTACTATCCAACAGCGCGATCGGACCGTGTTTCATTTCTCCAGCAGGATAGGCTTCTGCATGGATGTAACTAATTTCTTTGAGTTTTAATGCACCTTCTAAGGCAATAGGGAAGTTAATTCCCCGTCCTACAAAAATAAAGTCTTGGGTTTCGACAAATTCGTGAGCTAATTCTTCTAAGTAACTTTCTTGGGTTTCTAATATTTTCTCTATGTGAGTAGGTATGTGACGCAAACCATCTATAATTTCACCAATTCTCTCCATAGATAAGGTTTGACGACGGTAAGCCAAATCCAAAGCTAAAAAGTAAAATCCCATTACTTGTGCCACAAAGGTTTTAGTGGCTGCCACCCCAATTTCAATTCCTGCCTGGGTATTAACGATCTGATCGACTAATTGAGCCAAACTACTTTCTGGACGATTAGTAATACCCAATAATCTTACTTGGAATTTTGGTTCTAGATTAGCCCTTCTGTCTCTCTCCATTTCTAAGGCAGCTAAAGTATCTGCGGTTTCTCCCGACTGAGTAACGCCAATAGTTAGGGTATTAGCAATGAGGGGTCTAGGAGAGTAACGAAACTCAGAAGCGTAGTCTACAGTTGTGGGAATATTAGCTAACTGTTCTAATAAATATTTTCCTACTAAACTAGCGTGCCAACTGGTACCGCAAGCCAGAATTTGAATTTGTTCTAGATTTTCGTAAATTCGAGGAGACAAACCGAGAGTGACAGGACTAAAATCAGGATTTTCATCGGCGTGCCAATTAGGGTTCAGATAGCTTTCTAAACAAGTTCTGACTACCCCTGGTTGCTCATAGATTTCCTTGAGCATATAGTGGCGGAATCCTTGTTTTTCCGTTTGGGTGGGATTCCAATCTAGGGTACGGGGAAATTTAGTTAAACGATCGCCCTCAAAACTATATATCTCTACTCCTAAAGGGGTAAGTCTCGCCATTTCTCCTTTATCTAAGGTAAGAACAGCATGGGTGTAGGGTAATAAAGCTGTAACATCAGAAGCACAGAAAAATTCTCCTTGTCCAAATCCTAAAGTTAGAGGTGCTTGTTGTCTGGCTACTACTAATTCATAAGGATGATCGGCACTAATAACTGCGATCGCAAATTGTCCTTCTAGACAAGGAATTACTTGTCGTACTGCTTCTAATAAAGAGCTAGCAGAATTGGCTAAAGCTTCGGCGATTAGGTTAGGAATGACTTCTGTATCTGTTTCTGAACGAAATTCATATCCTTTGCTAATTAATTCTTCTCGTAGTTCACGATAGTTTTCGATTATTCCGTTTTGAACTACGGCCACTCCCATTGCTTGGTCTAAATGAGGATGGGCATTATGTTCTTCTGGTTTGCCATGAGTTGCCCAGCGAGTATGTCCGATGCCAATTTGAGATTGAGTGACATCTCTTTCTAATTTTTCTCTGAGATTGTAGAGTTTTCCTTTAGCTCTAACACAGTTTAGTTTTCCCTCAGAAATTGTTGCTACTCCTGCTGAGTCATACCCACGGTATGCTAATCTTTCTAGACCAGAGACCAGAATCTCTGTAGCTGTTTGAGTTCCTATGTACCCTACTATTCCACACATATATGAGTTACCGATCGTCAGCGAGTGTTCAATAGTTATTAGTTGTAACGTAATTTCTCTGATTCGGCGACTATGTTTATATTTGTTTATCGTTTTAACCCACATCCAGCAGCCCCACAAATGAAATATATCTGAAATCGCCACTAAATAGAAATGGAATGAGGAAAAAGAACGAGAATTAACTTGATGGAGTGAGAATAAGGGGAATTTTAGGCTAAGCTATGGTTTCAGTTCTCTTATTCTCATGAAGGGCTGCTTCATGAGAATGGACAGATGCAGAAAATTAAGCTCTAGGCTAGTACTAAGGATTAGAGGTTATTTTCTACACTGATTACCCGCATTTCTCACCCCAAAGGCGATCGCGCTCTGCTAAAAAGCCTACCGCATCAAGGTTTGAACCTGGTGTTCGCTCCGGCTGGAACGCGACAGTGTGTTGTGAGAGTTTCTGCCGACATCAAAATCAATTAGAC
>JASJDJ010000158.1 GCA_030065635.1 Xenococcaceae cyanobacterium MO_188.B32 | reverse complement strand
GTGACATTTGTATTGTTGGGGGTGGAGCAGCAGGCATTACCCTAGCCCGCGAATTTATCGACCAACAATACAAATGTCACTCTTGATGAGAGTGTTTTCTGGCAACTCTTGTATGTCGATTAACATGATCTATTTGAGTTATAAGTTTGTTCTAAATAAGAGCGGGATTGGAAAAATTGGAACTACTATTTTGTCAAGTTAGAAATGAGGGTTAAATCTTCGCTCCTCCGAATTCCGAATTCCGAATTCCGAACTTTTCTCCTATCCATCAATTCAAAGTTGACAGACTACTACCCTGCTGTTTGCAAATCTTCAGCCTTAACAGTTGTTGATTGATTAGCCATCGTTTCTTTGAGGTGATCCGCCAGTCGGACAGCCAGAGCGATCAGGGTGAGTGTGGGATTGGAAAGACCGCTGGTGGGGAAAACTGAGCTACCTGCTACGTACAAATTACTGATGCCGTGAACTCGACAATTCTCGTTGACAACACCCTGCTTGGGATTGGTACTCATACGCGTGGTTCCCATGTGATGGTAAGAACCTCTAACTGGTTGCCAAAATGTGTCGTCATCATTCAACTCGTTTTGAACCTGACCAAGCCCAGAGTGAGCAAACTCCTCAGCCAGTATCTGTTGTGAACGCTGCATAGTGTACTTGTCAATGGGACTCAAACGCCAGTCTAGCTGTACGCGATTGATCCCCAGCTTGTCACGCTCAGCACTAAGCTTAATGCGGCTATCTGGATTAGGAGCTTGCTCTCCTATGAGGTGAGTCTGGCAGAGGTTGGATTGTCGGCTATGGAAAGATTTGTCGAACAGCTTGGCATAGGCTCTAGCAGCAACGCGGTCTAGATTGGCAATTACTTTGCTTAAATCTTCGAGCGCAGACGTGTCGCTTCTATACCTCTGACCTTCTCCAATGGTAGGAAAAGCTTCGTGGACTGTTTTTGGTTGCTGTCGCAATCTGTACTTCAGGTTGTTAAAAGCTTTTACCCAGTCCGGAAGCTGCGGTATAAGCCTAGCACTGAAATTCAAAATTTGCTCTTGCTCTTGGACTTTCTGGGACAAACCTAAACCTGTTGCCAAAAATGTCTCGCCAACTCGTATATTCTGGGTGTATAAAGCAGCAGGGTTTGAAAGCAGAATTTTACCTGACGGCAAGTGTGGATGCTCCATAAAGAATCTGCCCACCAAATCGTGTTGATTCCCCAAACCATTACTCTGAACTTGGTTGGAAGCTAACAGCAAGCGCGGGTTTTCAATGCCACCAACAGCCAAAATAAAAGCTTTGGCACTAACCCAGAACTTTTTCCCTTCGAGGGTGGCAACCCGCAGTCGAGTTGCAGTCTTAGCAACTTCGTTGGTCTCAACCTCTACTACGTTAGCGTGAAGATAAGTCTTAATGTTGCTAGCCTGCTCCAGTTCTGCTCTGTAAGCCTGCCCAAAGCGCAAGTGGGTTGGGGGCACAATTTGCCAAATATAGGTTTCTATCTGCTCTGGCAAGGGTAGACGGTGTAATTGAAGCTCTTTGAAAGCATCTTCCCAGTCGGCAAAATCATATTTATCAGATCCGAGTCCACAGACTTTTCGAGCACGTTGATAATATGGATTTAGCTCTGCTTTAGGAATTGGCCAACCACTATAAGGCATCCAGGGGCGGTCTTCAAAATCGATATCATCAAAGGGACGACTCCATCCTCCCCAGAGATTGGTAGAACCGCCCAAATAACGAGCTCGTGACTCTCCTAAGGGTTGAAACGGAACCCCAATATGCTCAGCTTCATAGAGGGATTGGGTGGCTTCCTCAAAGTCTAATCCCCCACTTTCTAGAAGGCAGACTTGATAGGGTTGGTCGATAAATTCGCGGGCTAGGGTAATGCCTGCTGCTCCACCCCCAACAATACAAATGTCACTCTCGATGAGAGTGTTTTCTGACAACTCTTGTATGTCGATTAACATGATCTGTTTCAGTTATAAGTTTGTTATCAAGAAAAGCGCGATGGGAAAATAGGAACTGTAATACTGTAAAACTTAGTAGTCTCTGGGAGAGACTGCCTCAAAAGAAGAATTTGCGTTTCCTACCCGCAGCTCATCCGTGTAGAGAAGTCTTTCGCCATGACCTGGGTCGCCCACGTATGCACCAATTTTCCACGTATCCATAAATTTTATGCCAGGACGAAGCAGCGCAACCCTTTCATTGACGTAAAGCTTGCCATTTTTCCAAATTTTGACAAATCCTTGCTCAGAATCTGAGGAAGGCTTTATATTCATCACAAAGTCTTCCCATTCGTTAAGCCTTGCTGGAATGCTCAATCTTTTACAGCCAAAAATGTATCTTCCTTCAGGATCCATTCCTTTGTAAAAGGTAATATTGTAATTAAACGTGTCGCCGCGAGGCGAAATACTCATCCAGCTAGTTGGAGCTCCTGATGTTCTTTGTAATTTCCCATCTCCGATCACTTTTCGGTTGCATTCAAAAAGTGTCACGCCCTCTCGCTGATCGATCCAGGATGCTCCATATGCCATTTGTTGTATGAGCGTATAGTCAGGTTCTCCTATGACCGGCTTAATAAAGTCTTTGGGAATAAAGTAGCTCCAGCCTATCCAGTATTCTTCTTCTTCTTGTTCTTGGAAAAAGCTATGAGGAATTCCTATCTCGCTCCGCTCATCACAATTTTTGATATGATGTTGCATTGCTAACCTGCCACTGCGGACAGGAGAGGAGACAAATTTAAAAAGACTGTTATTCAAATAATCGGAATCTTGGCTACATTGTTTGTTTTGGTATTGTCTGTAAATAAGATCGTATCTTCCCTCATCAAAAGTGTTTGTCAATAATATGTCGGCTGACAAACTTTGAGGCAATAAAACTAAGATCGATGAAAGGAAAAGAGATTTGAAGATGTCCATGGTAAAAATCTTTTGCCAAGACAAAAGTTAACCGTTTTCCGAACTCGTAATTTGCTATCTTCGGCAGTTAACCTTTGCCTTAAGCAAGGTAAAAAAGTTAAGAGTTTATAACATAACTTTTAAACAACTGCTGGTTCTTTTTTCTGCTGGGGTATACTGACAACTTTGGATGGCTGAGTCCAGAAGAAGTTTCGATCGATTTGCTGAGTTCTAATTAAATATTCCAATTGCTTCAGTCTCGTGAACCCTCTGAATAAGAATATTTCAGCAGTCATATCTATTTGCGTAAATACGTCGAACAACTGTTGGGCACCAAGCCGAGCATTCCAGTCACAGCGGAAACCAGGCAGCTTACTATTAATTTTCTCGAAGGAAACGCGGTAGCTACGATTATCTCCATCGCTTTGACCAAAACTGAGTTGACATCCACTAAAGACTTCAGCAATAGTTTCGGCTACTTCTTTGATTTGATAATTGTGAGCGGTGTCTCCTACATTGAAAATTTGGTTGTGAACGAGAACTCGTGGTGCTTCGAGAGTACATAAAATTGCCTTGCAAATATCTAAGCCGTGGACTAGAGGACGCCAAGGAGTACCGTCACTGGTCATCTTAATTTGTTTGGTTGTCCAGGCTAGTCCGGATAAGTTATTGAGGACAATATCAAAGCGCATCCGAGGAGAAGCACCGTAAGCGGTAGCATTGCGGAGGAATGTAGGGGAAAAACCATCGTCAGCTAATGGTTTGACATCCCTCTCTACTAAAGTTTTGCATTTAGCATAGTCAGTTTGAGGATTGACTGGTGATTCTTCAGTAACGTAGTCCTCAGTTGCTAGGCCATAAACACTACAAGAAGACATATAGACAAAGCGTTTAACCCCTGCTGCTTTGGCTAATTTAGCTAGACGCACCGAGCCATGATGATTGATTTCGTAGGTAATATGGGGAGCTAACTGACCGGCAGGGTCGTTGGAAAGTTCTGCCATATGGACGACTGCCTCAACTCCTTGCAGGTCTTCAGCGGTAATATGCCGAAGATCTTTATTGAGGGTTTTGGGGGTTATCCGATTGGTATTATAGAGCCAACCGACTTTGTAGTACCCAGTATCTACGCCAATGACTTCGTGTCCGTGTTGCATTAAGATTGGGGCTAATAGAGAGCCGAGATATCCTTCTGTTCCAGTAACAAGTATCTTCATAAGCTATGACAATTTGAACGGAGTAGTTTTTTTTATTTAATTAACCTGAATATTCCACGGGCGTGAAAAGTCAGAATACTTTCATATTCTCTAGGTTTCGTTATTCGTCATTCGTTATTGGGACAAAGGACAAATGACGTGAAATCCCACTTGAAACATGCCGTGCAATGAGCTTAACCAACCAGGAATTTATGAATACTGAATTGATGTCTAGCCTTCATATGCTACAAAAGACTTGGTTAAGCCAAAAAATTAGTAAGTATCCAGACTTTCATCTGTAAGGGAAGAAATTGAAAGAAGGGAAGAACAAAATGAGGTTCGATCGGAAAATAGAAATTGGGTGTCTGGACTCTTTAAGTAGTAACTGGTTCTTGATGATCCCAATGTTCAAGTTTTTTCCGCATATTCTGCTGCTTCTGCTTCTCTAGTCCCAGATACTTTGATTGGTGCTCGATCGACAATTTGTTCTACTATGGCTTTGCCGATTTCGATTGACGAAGTAGCAGCAGGAGAAGGTGCATTACAAACGTGAATGGAGTTTTGACCTTTGACGATCGAGAAATCATCTACGAGTTTGCCATTATTCCTCAGTGCTTGAGCCCGTACTCCTGCATGGGTAGGAATCAAATCGTCTGCTTGAACTTCAGGAATTAGTCTTTGTAAACTACGGACAAATGCAGCTTTACTAAAAGAGCGAATTATTTCTTGGATGCCTTCATCGCTGTGTTTAGCAGCTAGTTTCCAAAAACCTGGATAAGTTAATACTTCTACCAAGTCTTTGAGCTCGAAATCTGTCTTGTGATAGCCTTCACGTTTAAAACTCAGTACTGCATTAGGACCTGCATGAACGCTGCCATCGATCATCTTGGTAAAATGGACTCCTAAGAAAGGAAAAGCAGGATTGGGTACGGGATAGATTAAGGTGTTGACCAGGGAGCGTTTTTCTGGTATTAGTTCGTAGTATTCCCCGCGAAAAGGGATAATTTTAGCATCGGGCTTGGCTTTACCTAATTTGGCAACGCGATCGCTATGTAGTCCAGCACAGTTAATTACAAATTTGGTAGCAAACATCCCTTGGGTAGTTTCTAAAATTTGACTGTTACTGGCATTAACAATTCTGACTAACTTGGTATTGAGATAAAGTTCTCCACCCTGAAGCCTGATTAAGTCGGCAAACTTTTGGCATACCTGTTTATAGTTAACTATTCCCGTACTGGGTACGTGTAAACCAGCGAGACAACGGACATGGGGTTCAATTTCTTTGACCTCTTCCGCACTAATTTTGCTGACTTTTAGACCATTTTGCAAACCGCGTTGGTATAAATTTTCCAATAAAGGTAGCTCTGATTCTTCCACGGCAACAATGACTTTGCCACAGATCTCGTAATCGATGTTATGTTGCTGACAAAACTCTACCATCGATCGATTTCCTGCACGACAAAATCGAGCCTTGAACCCACCGGGTTTGTAATAAATTCCTGAGTGAATCACTCCACTGTTATGTCCGGTTTGGTGAAATGCCCACTGAGATTCTTTCTCTAAAACGGCAATTTTGGCTTGAGGATAGGTTTGACCTAGAGCCATAGCCGTAGAAAGACCGACAATTCCACCACCAACAATTGTAAAATCGTACATAAATTTATTGACTTGTTATTGTTTAATTACCAAATTAATTACCAAATTTTCCAAGGTGCATCGCCACTCTGCCACAATTTTTCCAAGTAGCGTTTGTCTCGCAAAGTATCCATTGGTTGCCAGAATCCATAGTGTTTGTAGGCAGATAGTTGTTCCATATGAGCTAATTTTTTCAAGGGTTCTTGTTCCCAAATAGTCGAATCATCAGCAATAAAATCAATTACTTCTGGTTCGAGCACAAAATAACCTCCATTAATCCAGGCTCCATCACCTTCGGGTTTTTCCTGAAAACTGGTAATTTTGGTTTGTTCTTGCCCCAAACAAATCGCACCAAAGCGTCCTGGCGGTTGGGTTGCGGTTAGAGTTGCCAAGGTCTTTTGTGTTTTATGAAAGGCGATTAATTCCTGAATATTAACGTCGCCGACCCCATCTCCATAGGTAAAACAGAAGGTTTCATTAATATGCTCGCCGATTCTCTTGAGCCTGCCTCCAGTCATGGTTGATTCTCCTGTATCTACCAGGGTGACTCGCCACGGTTCGGCATAACCATTGTGAACATTCATCTGATTAAACCGCATATCAAAGGTAACATCAGACATATGCAAAAAATAGTTGGCAAAATATTCTTTAATTACGTAGCCCTTATAACCACAGCAGATGATGAAATCATTGATTCCGTGGGCAGAATAGGTTTTCATAATGTGCCACAGAATCGGCTTACCACCAATTTCCACCATTGGCTTGGGTCGAATACTGGTCTCTTCACTCAAACGAGTTCCTAATCCACCAGCTAGTATTACCGCTTTCATTAGTTTAACTCCTAAATTATTTATGACTTAATTCAAGTGCCGTGCGCTGTTCGGACAGTTCGGTTGGAAACTGCTTATTAATCAAGGGCTTTATAATTGGCCATGCAGCAGCCTTAAGTAAATCTTTGGTTAACCAACCACTATTCCAAATTAGCCATTGCAGCATTTGAAAATTACAACTAACTCGCTCTTGCCAGTTAAGAGGAGCATTTTCAATTGCCTGAATATATTCCTTTAACCATTTCCATCTGGTTAAGTACAGCTTGCCTTTTTGAGTTGGGTCATACCAAGCGATACGTTCTCGGAAAGGACGGTGAGCTCTGACGGAGGTGGCGGGATGGTCTCTCTTCCAGAATAAATAACTAGGAACTTCGTAGAATTTGCCATAAAGAGTTAGTTTTCCGAGTAAAACTAAATCTGAGGAAGGATAACTTCCCAAAGGCAACAACTTTGTTAGTACGTCCCCTCTGATCAAGCCATGAAAAGGATGGCATTGATGTCCATAACGAACTAAGTGATGATAAATTTTAAATCGCTTACTAGGTTGAGGCGATCGCAAATTAAATTGGTCTTCGTATTTTTCAATTTCTGACCCATTTTCATCGATAATCAAAGTTTTGGGGTAGGCTAAAACGGTCTTAGGGTCTTGTTCTAAAATATCTATGCATCGCTGAAGAAATTCCAGAGAGCAGAGGTCGTCATGACAAGCCCATTTAAAATATTTTCCAGTAGCTAACTTAACGACGCGATCGAAATTCCACCCCGCCCCTAAATTTTGTTCGCTACGGAAATAGCGAATGCGTCGGTCTGCGTTGGCATATTGGCGACAAATCTCTTCTGTTCGGTCGGTCGAACCGTTATCAGAAATAATTAGCTCAAAATCCTCAAAAGTTTGTCCTAAGAGCGAATTCAAAGCAACTTCTAAAAAAGGTTCGCCATTGTAAACTGGCATGCCAATACTGACCAAGGGTCGATGTTGGTTCATAGTTTTTGCTAGTTTTATCTCGCTAATTAATTTGATGGTTTATGAAACTGTCGCGCTACGCATTTTGACAACACGAGCAGGTACGCCTACAGCGACCGCATCAGCAGGGATATCTTGGGTAACGACTGAACCGGCCCCAATCACTGCACCTCGACCAATACGTACACCATCGAGAACGATTACTCCATAACCTAACCAAACATCATCTTCGATAATGATGCCACCTTTAGTGGTTAAGGGCTGGTCTTTAATTAATCGATCTGGGGCAATGCCATGAGCATAAGGATAAAAAGCGCAGTTAGGAGCGATCTGTACCTTACAACCAATCTTAATTGGTGCTTTATAAGCAGATAACTGACAGCGTGGCTGAATATGGGTATCACTACCAATAACAACCGTACCAGCTTCTCCAGTTTGGATGTAGGTATCGCCATAGAGATGAACTCGATCTCCTAGGGTAACTTTGCCACCATCTCGGTCTTGAAATATGGTCACGCGATCGCCAATAAAAACATTGGTTCCCCGTTGTAATAACCGATGATAAATGGTTGCCCCAGGAGCGATATAACCCAGGGGATGATAGCGAGCAAGGCAACGACGGGAGTAATAGGGGGGAGCCAACCAGGTGGCGATCGCCGTACTAAGCTTACCCAGATAACCCGCTCCAGCCCAGCGCATCCAAAACCACATCCAGGCGGTGGCAGCTAAACCTGGAAATCCAGAAACTTGCCATTTAGTTTGCAATCGTTGCCAAAGAACTGGGGAATTTTCGGGCAAACTAATCATAGTAGAGTCCTGAGCTAAGGTTAACTAGAGGCTTAACTTTAACGGGAGAAAGGGGAGCTCGATAAAATTTTTGGAAATACGTCGCTAGAGAGGGAGCATCAAATAATTTGCCGTCAAAAGGTAGAGGTGGTTCTTTAATGTAATTGACTAGAGAATTTAAGTCAGTACAGTAGGTGATGCCAAATTTTGCTACCGTCTCGGCAAATAACAACTGATGATCGTCTATGTGTTCTCCGTAGCATTTCAGTCTGGGCAGCAACACGAAAGATACCCCCATTTCTGCTAACATTCTGGTCGACCCTTGCCCTGCATGGGAAATTACCAGAGAAGCCTGCTCTATTGACTCCTGCATTTCGGTTTTGCTTAAAGAAACGACAGTAGTCAACAGGGGATGATGCAGTTGGGCGACAGAAGTTGCACCATGTTGAAATAAGACTGGTTCGGTAATAATTTCTTCTGACAATAAGTGATGTAACCAGTCAACAGTGCGATCGAAAGGAAAAATAATCGTTCCTAAAGTAAAAACAATCATAATGAATTAAGTGGTTAATTTTACGGTTCAGACTAAGCAACTACTCCTCTGTATTTGGCTTTGGGATGAAGTTCCAAACATTCGGGCCATTGGACATAAAATTCGTCTACTATGTTGTAGACAAGTTTGCCACTAAGACTAAGACCTCTGGAACGAGAGATACTTTCAACAAATACCGTTCTAATGCCCATAAGTTTGCTGGCATAAATAAACGGTACGGCTAAGCTAGCACCAGTGGAAATTACTAAATCTGGTTTACTTTGGTAGAGAATGAATAGGGCATGGAAAAAATTGACGACCGCTCTACCTATCATTCTCGCTTCTTGCATCATTACCCAGTGGACGATTTCTCGACGGCGCAGTCGTTCTGTATCGAATTTGGGGTAAGTGACCCATTCTCGGTAGTGAGCCGACCAAAATTCTTTTAAACCCATCATCGTCGAGAAGTGTCCTCCTGGGTTGCAGACAAGTAGTAATCGCATATTGTTTGACCTTTGGTAATATAAACAGTAATAGAAAGTAGCAAATATTTTCAGGCAGGACCCGCTTAAAAAAGTTGCATTTTGGTGATTCCTGACTTCCTAATCCCCAATCGCGGAGGCGGGCTGAGCTATCTTTTTATCCCTGGAAGGAATTTACTTACCGCCGACTTGGTAACATTAGTTTTTAACGAGCCAACTCAACTTCATGTTGCATCTGGTGATACCGCCATAGTTGACCGCGCTGTCGTACTAATTCTTGATAGGTTCCTTCTTCTACAATGCGTCCCTGTTCTAGTACTATAACTCGATCCGCTTTCATAATAGTGGAAAGCCGATGGGCGATCGCGATTACCGTTCGACCTACAGACAGCTTTTCAATTGATTCTTGAATCAATCTTTCGGAAACCGAATCTAAGGCACTGGTTGCTTCATCTAAAATCAAAATGTCTGGGTTTCTGAGCAAAGCGCGAGCGATGGCAATTCGTTGACGTTGTCCACCAGACAAGCGAGTTCCTCTTTCTCCTAGTTGAGTATCGAAACCTTCAGGTAGATTTTGGATAAACTCCAAGGCATTAGCTAATCTAGCTGCTTCCCTAATATCTGCATCATCTACTTTTGACATCGCATAAGCGATATTATCGCGTACTGAAGCATTGAAGATGAAGGTATTTTGACTGACTACAGCTAGTTTTCGCCGTAGGGAGTTGATGTCAAACTCGCGCAAATCCAACCCATCAATAAGAATCTTGCCGTTGGTAGGTTCGTAAAATCTGGGAATTAAATCCGCCAAGGTTGATTTGCCAGCACCCGAAGCTCCCACTAGCGCGACTGTCTGTCCTCTGGGGATAGTTAGAAAAATTTGCTGCAATACCATTTCATTGGCATCATAGCCGAAATCTACCGCTACAAATTTAATCTCTCGCTTCAACCCCACAAATGGGACTGTGCCATTGTCCAAATAGGGTTTGTCATCGGTTCTCAAAAGCTGCTGAATGTTGTCAAACGAACCAGACAAATTATTTAACCTGGCTCGGATTGAATTGAGTTGGCGTATAATTGGCGTAATACGCAGCAATACTACTAAAAATGTCAGAAAAGAAGCTGATTGCAGATATCCATTGGGGATGAGGAAGGCAAATCCTGTAATCAAGATGCCAAGTAGCATTAAAATTCCTGCCCCTTCTGATAGAGGTTCAACTGATGCCCTAACCAACAGAGCTTTGTTCAGAGCTTGCAAAATTTGGGAGTTCGCATCATCACAGCGTTGGCGTTCAAAGTCCTGACCGGCAAAAGCTTGAACTGTACGAATGCCCTGAATAAATTCCAGCGACACCGAAGTATACTTGGCATTAGCCTTAGTTACGTCAAAACTGGCTTCTCTTACCTTGCGCAGCAGCGTTGATAACCCTACCGACACGAGACTCAACAGCATCACTGAAATAATCGTCAACTGCCAGGACAACAATAACATTGCTATTCCAAAGACTAACAAGGTTTCTGCCTTAATAAGTAAAGTGGAAAATATCATCAAAGCCATTGTAATCTGGCGAATTTCACCAGTCAGGCTGTTGATTAAATTTCCCGAACGAGTCTTGCTAAAGTAAGAAAGAGAAAGTGCTTGCAACTGTTCAAAAATGCGTAGGCGCAGTCGATATCCTAAATTAATTTGCGTTATAAAGCTATAAATCTGTCCCAAATAGGTAAAGCCTAGACGTAATAGGGTTGTCAGAAAAATTAAACCCGTAATTCGATAGAGTCTTTCAGTAGCAGGAGCATTAATTCCTAAAATCCAGATATCAATCCAGTCAATTCCTGTTTGAATTGGTGCTGCATCAGGATTAGTAAAGCTTTGTAAGAAAGAGAGGATAAATCCAACTCCAAAACCCTCAAAAACTGCTGCTAGTGTCGTAAATATGATGGCTAAAATAGCAATCCCACGAAAGTATTTGAACTCTCGCAGAATAAAATAGTTATCTCGCCAGAAGCTAGTAGCTTTGAGAAACTTGCGGATTGTTAGGGGAATTTTAATACGCATTTATATTTCTAGACAATTTTTATTAAGTTGCTACGCATGGGGATAATATGGGCAGGTACACCAACGGCGATCGCGCCATCAGGTATATCTCGATTTACTACAGTGCCAGAGCCAATTACCGCACCTTTACCAATACGTACCCCATCTAAGACGACTGCGCCATGCCCTAACCAGGCATCGTCCTCCACAATAATGCCTCTTTTTGTCTGTAATGGTTGATATTTAATAGCTTCACCAGGTACAATGCCATAATCGTCGGAATAGAAGGCGCAATTTGGGGCAATTTGTACGCCACAGCCGATTTGAATTGATGCCTGGTAAGCCGAAAACTGGCAACGCGGTTGAATGTGAGTATCCGAACCAATCTTCAGACTACCACCATCACCAGTCTGGATGCAGGTATCATTATGCAAGTGGACGCGATCGCCTAGTTTCACAGAACCGCCATTGCGCTCCTCAAAGATGGTAACGCCATCGCCAAGAAAAACATTAGCCCCCAGTTGCAGATTAGAATGATAAATAGTTGCACTGGGTGCGATATAGCCTTGGGAATTGTAACGTGCCAAGGGACGGCGTTTCTTGTAGGGTGGAGCGAACCAAGTGGCAAGCCAAGTGGCAATTCGTCCGCCAAAGCCTAATCCCGCCCAACGCATCCAAAAGAAAGCCCAGATGGTAGAGGTAATGCCCTTTATACCAGCCGACTGCCAAGTCTTCCGAAAACGATTCCAGATATTTTGAGATGATGCAAGTGACATGAGAATCATTACAGGTAAAATAGTGCTGAATGTATACTAATCTCTCTATAGAACTGTGTCTTCTGGTAATGTCCGGGCATCAATCAACATAGATAAATTCTCATCGTGAAATACTAAAGTGCCAGCACTCGGTACTTAAAAGAACCGTGCAATCGTCCTACACCGAAGCCCAGTTGCCACAACAATCTAGCGCGGTATTCTTTAGACGATGATAGCAGAAAGTACTTCAACAAACGCAACCACGTTTTGATGCTTTCTGTCCAAGGCTTAGGCTTACCTAGTGACTTGTACTTTTTGTATAAGAGAACCTGACTTTCTCCGTAACCACGCGCCTGACGATAGATACCATCTAATGTATCTCGGAAGCGGTAATGAAGGACAGCCTCTGGCACGAAGTGAAGTTTCGTCCCCTTCAGTTGAATCTTCCAACAAAAGTCAGTGTCATCGAGTATGGGTATAGATTCATCAAACCCACCGACAGCATCGTAAACTGAACGTTTAACCCCAAGAGTGCTACCAGATGCATGAGGTAGGTAACAGAGAGCTTCAGCTTTTTGAAGTCCATTTCGCTGGGTGCTCCTGCGATACTTTAGCGTCCAGGGTTCGTTGAGCTTATTGTATTCTCGTCGGCAAGCCACAAAATCATACTTAGAGAGTGCCTCACCCATAGCCGCCACCCATCCAAGGGCTACCTCGTCGTCGGCATCACAAAATGCTAATGCTTCGCCAGCAGCAGCCAATACGCCAACATTTTTGGCATGTGCTGCTCCTTGCTTGTCAGACGAGTCAACAATATGTAAATTAGGTAGTTTCTCTTTATATTGTTCTAATATTGCTACTGATTCATCTGTTGAGCCATTGTCGGAAACAATCACCTCCCATGGTTGGAAGCATTGCTGGTTCGCAAGGGCTTCAAGTTGATTAGCAATAGTATCGGCTGCATTGAAACAGGGAATGATCACACTTAGTTCAATCATAAGTATTTCAGAAGTATTGCTGATTGATGGAATAGTTAACTTAACTAGATGTTCATGATGCTACATAACTGTTGAGATGATTCGTGCTATTCTTCTGGCATTCTTTAATCTGGTCGGCAAGCCGGATAGCCAAAGCAATAATGGTGAGGGTAGGATTAGAAAGACCGCTAGTCGGGAAAACCGAGCTGCCAGCTACGTACAAATTGCTAATGCCGTGAACTTGACAATGCTCGTTGACGACCCCTAGTCTTGGGTTGGTATTCATGCGGGTAGTACCCATGTGATGGTAAGAACCGGTCAAGAATTGCCAAGAAGACTCATCATCGGTAAGTTCAATTTGGACTTTACCAAGACCAGAACGCTCGAACTCTTCTGCAATTATTTGTTGCGATCGCCTAATTGTATGCTTGTCAATCGGACTCAAACGCCAATCGAGCTGAGCGCGATGGAGACCCAATCTATCCCGTTCGGAACTGAGGGTAATGCGGCTATCTGGATTTGGGGCTTGCTCCGATATCAGATGAGTGTCGCAAAACTTAGATAAAGATTTGCTGTCAAATAGTTTTCGATAGGTTTTAATCGCAACGCGATCGAGATTGGCAATCACTTTGACCAAATCTTCTCTGACAGATACTTCACTTCTGCCGTACTTACGACCTTCATGGATAGTGGGGAAGGCTTTATGCCCCTTTTTCTGCCGACCCCGCAATCGGTTGAAAGCTTCTACCCATTCCTCTTGTAGGGGAAGCAGGCGGGTACCAAAATTGAGAAGTTGCTCGCGCTCTTGAACTGCTTTGGACAGACCTAAGCCAACTCCCATAAACATCTTACCAAGCTGAAAATTTCTCTGAGTGTATAAAGGAGCTAGATTAGAAAGCCGAACTTGACCCGATATTATGTACGGATGTTCCATAAAATATCTACCAACAAGGTCGTGTTGATTACCTAATCCAGTGTTTTGGACTTTGTTGGAGGCTAACAGCAAGCGTGGATTTTCGATTCCGCCGACGGCTAGAATAAAAACTTTAGCTGAAATCCAGAATTTTTTACCTTCTAAAGTGGCAACCCGCAGTCTTGTCACTGACTTAGCTGTATCGTTTGTTTCTATCTCAACTACATTGGCATGGAGATAGGTATCGATGTTTTGCGCCTGTTCTAATTCTGCTTTATAAACCTGACCAAAACGCAAGTGGGTCGGAGGTATAATCTGCCAAAGGCAAGTAGTGACCTTGTCTCCAGAAAACGGCAATTGCCGATATTGATGTTGCTCTAATGCTTCTTGCCAATAGGCAAAATCGTACTCGAAAGGTCCAAGGTTACAGACTTTTTGGGCACGTTCGTAATACGGGACTAGTTCCGCTTTAGTAATCGGCCAGCCACTATGTGGCATCCACGGGCGGTCTTCAAAATCGATGTCGTCAAGGGGTCTACTCCATCCTCCCCAAAGATTAGTCGAACCGCCGAGATATCGGGCGCGGGTCTCTTTTAATGGATAATAGGGACTACCAATATTTTCATCCCCGTAGAGAGATTGCGTGGCTTCATCAAAATCTAATCCTCCACTCTCTAAAAGACAGACTTTATAGGGTTGGTCGATAAACTCCCGTGCCATTGTAATGCCTGCTGCTCCAGCACCGACAATACAAATTTCCTGCTCAACAACTGTGTCTTCTAGTAATGTTCGGGCGTCAATCAACATAGATAAATCCTCATCTTGAAATACTCGTGAAATACTAAAGTTATAGCACTTGGTACTTAAAAGAACCGTGCAATCGTCCTACACGCCAACCCAGTTGCCACAACAATCTAGCGTGGTCTTCTTTAGACGATGATAGCCGAAAGTGCTTTAACAAACGTAACCACGTCTTGATGTTTTCTGTCCAAGGCTTAGGGCTAGCTAATGACTTGTATTTTTTGTATAAGAGAACCTGACTTTCTCCGTAACCACGCGCCTGACGATAGATACCATCTAATGTATCTCGGAAGCGGTAATGAA
>JASJDJ010000157.1 GCA_030065635.1 Xenococcaceae cyanobacterium MO_188.B32 | reverse complement strand
ATCATAAGTATTTCAGAAGTATTGCTGATTGATGTAATATTTTGCTGGTTGAGAAAGGAAGTGGAGAAAGCAATTTTCTCAGAATGCTCCTTAACGGGACTTTGGGAAAAAAATCAAAATGATTTTAGTTAAACTCTCTCGCCATCATAGTTTTTTTTGTCCTTTGTGCTAGGTCAAATTTCGGTCGATAGATCGAGTTAATAAGCAACACTAAAAAGCTGATTGCTCTGTCTAGCAGACCGATTATTTTGAGAGCAAGCTTTTTAGGAAGAATAGGAAGAAGAATAGGTAGCATTAAGGGCTTAAGTACAATTCCTCGACGATGATTAGTTATCCATTTAGACTGACCTTGAATGTAGGGATCATTCTTAGTTAGATTCCATTTACGACGAAAGTGTTCGAGGCTTCCTCGGTTCCAAGCATCACTCCAGCGAAGAAGAAAATAGGGCCAATCTGCCGATGTCGCCGGAGGTGGTGTACCTCCACATGTGCTGTAAGTCACAATGGAATTGGGCTCGAAGTAAATCTTGCCCCCAGCCTCCCGAACAGATAAACATAAATCCACGTTCTCTGGAAGACTTACAATTTCTTCGTCCAAGAGAGGTAGCTTTTTGAAGACATCAGTGCGAATAAGAACACAATGAAACTCTACATGTTCAGTAGGTCCGCGCTGTAATTGGGAACGCACTGTCGGTAGTCTCTTTTTTTTGAAAGCAAGTCTTACAAAGAGCTTTCGTTGTCCTTCTTGCTCATATATATGAGTTTGTCCTCCTGCCATGTGGATAATTTGATCTTCTGGTTTCCCTTCAAGATAAATAGGGCCGACTACCCATGCCTCTGTCTCCTCCGCACACTGCACGAGGTTTTCGAGCCAGCCTGATTCAACAAGTACATCGTTATCTACAATGACAGCGTATTTAGTTTTTACGTGGGCCAAACCGAGATTACGAGCCTGATTTGGCGACAAAAAGTTCTTTGTACGGATTAGATGAAATCCCTTTTGCTTGGCTTGCTCTTCAAGGTATTGCTTGATAGGGGCGCGTGAGTTACCATCTACATAAACTAACTTAAAGGGCAAATCGGTCTTCTGATAAAGAGTCTCGAGGGCAAGTTCAGCAAAATCAAAACGCTCCCGCGGTACAACCACAATTGTGACTTTTGGCTCAGACATAGGATTTCTTCCTCCTAATTATCAATATTATCTATATCAATTGCTCAATGTTTAATGCTTCTATTTCTATCTATCCCAATCAAGATTTACTCCTATAACCTCTCATTATGAGGTTTAAAATATTCAACCTCCGATCGACTAATTTTTTGCTCATGAATCTTGGTAATTTCATTGGGCTAAAGTAATCATTGAGACTTTTCAAATATTCTCTCATGCAAATCTTGTCCATAAGTCAGAGAAATATGAGGTAATCCTTGTGATACTTTATTGTCAAAATTGGCTTGTTTTTCAATGAATTCTATTAATTCAATTACCTGGTCTGGGTCTAGTCTTAAAGTATTAACAGTTGTAGTTTTTTCTTTTTTGGTAATATGTAGTTTTCCGCCCAGTTTTACTCTTAGGTAAGAAATTGCTTGCTTCAATAGATTTTCTCTTGTTTCTATCATTGTTTTTCCTAGTAAATATATCCATTTGTCCAGTTAGCGGTCGCAAAAATAAGGAAAACCTCAAAAGCTAGAATTAGCGGGGATTTTGAAAATTGGTAACATTTTGTAACTATATTATTGACAAATAGTACATAACTTTAACTTGTTACCAATGCTCAGAACCCAAATTAATAAGTTGCGTCAGATTTTCTGAAAGTCTTTTAGCTACGTCAGATGTAATTGAGTCAACTTTCTGTCAACCTCTGAAGTTGCTATTCCCAACCAATCGTCTGTAACTCTCTCTAATACGTTACTTACAACCTCTTGATATCGATTAACGCTAAATGTATCTAGGACTTTTTGGCGAGTTTGCTCCCAGTCCACAGGATAGGCTGCACCGTTAGCAATTGTGAGAATTGATTCGGCGATCGCTTCAGGGGAAGGCTGGCAAGTCCATAGGTCAGTTTCTGGCTCAAAAAACTCTTTCAAGGCTGGAGAACTCATTGTTAAAGTGGGGATCTCCATTGAAAGAGCTTCAATTAATTTATTGGGAACAGTATTGTATGCTTTATCTGTATTACCAAAGATGCCCAATGCCAGATCGCAATTATCAATTAGGTATTTTGGTAAAGAATCATCAGAAAAGCTTAAATCTTTTCTGAGAGTAATACAATCTTCAAGTCGATCTAGTTGGATTTTTTCTGCATACTTAGTAAACAAGGCGTTACCTACACCAAACAAATTACAGGCAAACTGTACTTCTTTTTCCTGCAAAATTTTCATTGCTTGTAAAATGTTATCTAATCCATGAAGAGGAATAAATGTTCCCCACCAGCAGATTTTTAATTTTCCGTCTTGTTTGAATTTTCTCCTATGAGCTAGCCGAGAAACATTAAAATTAGGTGCGATAAAAACTTTTTCTTTTTCGAGCTTGATATTTAGCAGCTTTTCCCAGTAATCAAGTTCATGGCTAGCTGTGTGAATAATGAAATCAGATTTTGTTAAAGCTAATATATCTTTTTCTAACATTGCTTTAGCTTGGTTACTATCAGCTTCAATTTGTTTGCCTTTTAATATTTTTTTATCTCTGACAAAAGTATCATAGATTGATATATACATTTCCACGATTAGTTTTTTTCGAAAAGTTTTGGCTGCCCAAAGAGCACTTTTGATAAACCTAGTATTCATTGGAGGCAGAAATATTATGTCTGCAAAACCAGCCTTGAGTGACAATTCAATTAAATATAAAAACTTGGAAATTGAAGAAGATTTTGTCATGTAATAATCTGGGCATATCAGAGAAATATGATATCCAGAATCAAGAAGAATCTTACCCAAAACTTGGGAACGATAATCTCTAAAAATATTCCCGTATAGTAAGATCTTAATTCGCCTATTTAGGGATGTCATGAAAGTAATATTGCAGTAATAAAAATTGCTTAAATAGTCAAACTTGGATTTGACTAGACAAGGGTTATAGCGGATAAAAATATCTTTGTGAGAAATGCGGTAAATGTGTAGCAGCTTATTGACTATCTCGGTTCAAATTTATTGAATGAGTGAGTCATAGATAGCTTCCAACTTGATAGTTTGCTTACGAATATCAAACTTCTCATTAATCAAATCCCTTCCTTGCTCTCCCATCTTTTTGCCCAAAGCGCGATCGCTCAACAAAATATCTAGCTTTTCTGCCAAAGACTTATCGTCTTTTTCCGATACCAAAAAACCTGTCTCGCCGTCGATTACCGCTTCAGGAATGCCACTATGATAAGTAGAAACCACTGGTATGCCACAGGCAGAGGCTTCGAGAATCACCATTGGTAAACCTTCACATTCTCCACTTTTGGCTACCTGACTGGGGAGGGCAAATATTTCTGCTTGCTGCATTAGTTGCATTACCTTCTCATGGGGCTGCGCTCCCAAAAAACGAACTTGGTTATTAATTCCCAGTTGTAAGGTCAGTTTCTGTAACTCTGTAGTTAATTCTCCTTTCCCTACTTGGAGCAAAGTAACACGGGGATGTTTAGCAGCAATACGAGCAAAAGCACGTAAGAGGGTATCGATACCTTTTTTCTCTGTATGTCTACCTACACAAAGAATATAACGTTCGTCGGCTTTTTGACTTGGAGGAACAAACTTGGCTGTATTAACACCAATATGATGCTGAATAATTTTCTCTTGAGGATAGCCTTGCTCGATGAGCTTGTGCCGAATGAAATTAGAAACAGCTATAAATGCTGAAGCTTTGGTTTTTAGTTCCTGTTCGTGGAACAGCAACTGATAGTATAATAGTTTCCCCGTACGCCAAATAGCTTGACGAGTAAGGGTGATGTCATAGCCATGAAAAGTTACGAGAAAAGGAATTTTTAGCTTTTCAGCCAAAGCCATAGCATAAACCCCATTAGGACCAAAATGAGCATGAATCAAGTCTAATTTGCTAATTAGCTCGAAATATCTACTAAATAAATTGGGAAAACAAGTCAGGGTATGGGTTATTTGCTTAATTTTCCAAAAGTCATTTTGACTTAGAGAGATAGAGGGAAAAGGTGTTTCCTGCAAAAGAGTACTCGCAATAAACGTAGGTTCGTATTGCGTCAGGTTTTGGGCTTGCTCTGTGATAAAAGCCTCTGAAATACGAGGAAAAGTTCTGACATAGATACCAATTTGTTTCATTTATATCAACAATGAGTTCGTACTAAAGATCGAATTCACATCTCATCAACGAAAAATTTACAGAAAAGGAAAGCCCACGTCTTGAGTGATAACCGAAGACGTGGGCTGTCACACCTGGAATATTTTTGCTCAAATCACAAACCTACGTCAGCAGCATTAGTAGAAACTACAAAATCATCAAAATAGCTATATTGTTGACGCTCTGGCCACCAATCACTGCTGTTACCCCCACTATTTTCAAGAAGACAGTTCTAAGTGCTAGAAGATGTTTGTGAAAGCTCTTGTTCATCTCGGTAAATTAACTAGGATAGTAACATTCGTTTGTAATTAGTTAGCTCGAGTCGAGATTCACGATTTGCATAATTTTTTTGGCGTACTCTACAGGGCTACAATAAGACTCGACCCATTTTTGACCTCGAGCCAGAACAGAGGAGGTATTGGGGTCCCTAGCAAGGCTAATAATGGTTTGAGCTACAGCCATCGGTTTGTAAGGATCGACAATCCACTGGGGAGCAAAATTACTCAAAATCTCACCAATACCGCCAGTATTACTGCCAACTACTGGCACTCCACAGGCAATCGCTTCGACGACAGTACGTCCAAAAGGTTCTCGGGGAGCGAGAGTAACTAACACATCGGCATATTGATAGTAGTCTTCGATCGCAAAGGTAGATGGCAAAATCGTTAATCGCTCTGAAACAGCCAACTGTTGTGCCAACTCCAGCAAAGTTCGGGTCTGCAACTTGCCAGGAGAATGGTCTTGTCCGATAATGACTCCATGGTAGTGGTATCCTAGTTCCTTCAACTTGGCTAATACTATAATCAATCCTCGTAGATTCTTGTCATTCATCTGTTTTGGTTGACTAATCCGCGCAGGGGTGAGCATGATTTTGGCTCCAGAATCCAGAATCGGCTGTAACCCTGGCGGAGGCGAATTAGGAGCAGGGCGAGGGCTAAACCGCTCCCGATCTACTGGTGGATAAAGAATACCTTTAATCTCAGGTATCAAGTGTTTGCCTATGGCTTGAGCCGTAAACTGTGAGTTACAAATAGCACCTGGAGAGAGGCAGGTAAAGACAAACTTTCTGAATAGATTGCCCAGAGGATTATAGGAATGTGCTAAGTCGCGGAAGACATGATAAACAGGACGACCGCTAAATCTCAGTGCAGGTGCAGCCAGTGCCAAGGTTGGCAGTAGATAGCGGGAAGCACAGTTTTCTAACAGTAAGGGAAAATGCCGATTTTGCTTACTCACCCAACGAAATGCCAGCTTAAAAAACTGACGCTGGTCTGATGCTGCGATTGATTGTAAGCAATCACCATAACCCAAGTGCTGTAGATAATCCTCCATGAGTGAGCCAGACTGAACTAGAACACACAAATTTTCAGATGCACTACACTGCTCAAACCCCCTAACCATCATTGAAAGGGAGACTGTCGTGCCTCCTAGACTGCTACACCACGATGGCAAAACTATGAGCTTATCCATGCTGATTTTCTCCTAGAAGATTGCTGAGGCGGCTGGCGAATTAGCATGCACAGTAAAGTAGAAGTTACCATAGTAAAGTGAATGATTGACACTACGGAAGTAAGAGTTAACATCAGCAGTACCAGAAAGCAACCCAAGGGTCTACCAACCCGAGTGTTGTATAACCAGATAATCAGCGATGCCCAAAAAGTGGCAAATATTCCTGTACCTAGCAAGCCCTTTCGATAGAGTAGGCTTCCTAGAATGAAGCTATGGGTACCAATCCGAGGTGCTTCTGTTATCAAAACGCTCGGTCCTTTTCTAGCTGTTGGTCCTGGAACTTTATGACCAAAAATAATCTTATCTGGAATCCTCTCTAAAGTCTCTTGGTAGACTTTGCCACGAGCTTCAGTCGAACCCGCACGAGCATTACCTACTAATTCTTGCGTATCTGTGTAAATATTCAAGACCGCGTTAGTGACTGGGGGAATGGATAAGGTGCTAAAACTCACTATGGCAAAGAGAGCCAAAAAGAGCCAACCACTCCTGGCTTTAACCCATATATAACAGAAACGGACGAACACCGCTGGCAAAAAGGCTAACCAAATAGCTCTAGCAGCAGCCAAATTTAGCAGGAAACAGCAAGCTACAATTAGCAATAGAGACCAAAGACGATTTTTGAGCTCGAGAGCCAGTAAAGCTGTAAAAGCTATAAATGTGGCGGCAGTTTGATAATGATCGAAGAAAAACCTAAAACGAGTCTCATTATGAAGGGACTCAAAGAATACTAAGTAGTTACCCCAACCGTTAACGTCTTCTGGGTTAAATCTTCCCTTCCCTGTCAGCACGGCATAAAGAGTACGAGGTGGATTTTCCATAATTCCTGGAAAGGCAAATTGAAATATCAGCCAGCCCAATAGCATCTGAATGATGGTGACTGAACAAGCCCAGACAACTACCTCTAAACGAACTCTCACCTTGTTACTCTGGATATACCAAACCAGAAAAGGAATTGCAAAAGAGAACAGCCCCTTAATTCGGATGTTAGGATTTAGCTCCAAATCTGGAGGTATATCTATAGACGGGTAGGCATCAAAAGAGATGAGAAAATTATCTATGTACCCGTAAGCATAAAAGGCGAATAAAGCAATAACTACCAAGCTCGGACTTTTTAATCTCAGTCTTCCGTAACGCCGCCATTCATAGAACACAATCCCCAGAGACAAAAATAGTAGCATATATTGGGTGATGCCCACGAACCACCAGACTGGCACCAAGACGATATTGGCGCAGACTACTTTTTCTGAAAGCGTCAAGGCACTCCAACGCAGAAAAATCCCCGTAAATAACTTTTCTGGGGGTTGTTGTGGCTGGGGATAATTTTGTCTAGTTAAAATTTGAGTCATAGTACTTTGTCAAGTTAGAAATGAGAATTAAATCTTCTAACTCCGAATTCCCTTCGCGCCTTGGGCGAATACCGCAGGTCTTTGCGCATCCATTCAATTAATCTATCGAGATTAATAACTTGCTACTTGCTCGGCAACAAGAGTTTTTGCTAATTGGGATTTGTAACTATAGCGATAACTACTACCAGAAGCATTAACTCCGTTTAAGATCAAGCCTTTAATTTGCGCTTTATGTAATTTAAGCTGTTCTAGGCTATTCATGACTGCATGGCGATCGCTTATTCCCGGTCTAACTACAAACAGTACGTTTTCAATACTGGGGGCAATCAGCATTGATTCGCTCGTTAGATGAACGGGGGATGTATCTACCAGTACATAATCATAATCGCCTTCTGCCTGTGCTCGCTCGAGGTATCGTTCAAAATTCCCTTTGGCACAAAACTGAACCGTTTCATCTCTGGGTACTGCTGGAGCTGCAAGGAGATCTAGTCCATAACTCAGATTGACGATGGGCTGGATTTGGTCATCTTCAGCTTTTCGCCTTTCTGGCACAATACCTAAATGCTTACTAAGACTACATCTCTGGAGATCGCTATCGACAACTAAGACTCGAAAACCCAATTTTCTCAGAGCGATCGCCAGTCCCAAAGTAATAGTAGTTTTACCTTCGCCAGCCGTGGCACTAGTAATCATTATGCGACGATTCTCTAATACTAAGGAGCGGAAAATCGTTGCCAAACGCTCAAACTCTTGTTCTGCCGAATAGTTATAGTTATATTGCCAGTCGGAAACTACTCCGTCGTAACTACTTGAGGATAGATCGGACAATCTGGGTTCCCGAGCGTTGGAGTTTTCTTCCTCAGGCGACTCTGACGAAGCCTGTTGTAACTGTCGGTTAGAAATGCTATCCCAGCCTATATAAAGCTTTTTAAAATGAGCAATACTAAACAAAATGGGATATTCTACTAACATTAAATCCTTAGGACTTAACAGAGGTGCAGAGGATTCGAGGAATAATAACAGGCTAAAGCTACCAAATAGCGAAGCTAGCACCCCGCCTAATAAAATCAGTGTCTTACTGGGGGTTTCTGGTTGTGGATCGAGAGTCGGTCCATCAATTAACTGCACATTGGGATAGCTGTTAAAGTTATCAATCTTTGTCTGATTGATTTGAGCAATAATCCCGTTATAAACACCTTCAGCTATATTATATTTTCTTTCTAGCTCCACTAGCTTAGATCCATTAGCGGAAATAGCATCAAGCTCATTAGTCAGTTTGGCAATCTGATTTTGAATTTGAATCGTTTGTTGCTGGAGTCCTTGACTAGTGGTTTGAGCAGCAATTAACTCGGATATCATATCTAGGCGTCTGCTTGAGCCATCACCACCCAAGGTCAGGTCGATCTGCCGACGACTAGAACCAGGGATTACAGCGCTGACTCTTTTGGCTAGATCTTGGACCAATTGTTCGCGCTCAAACAAGAGATTTTGTACTTGAGGGCTAGCGTCTGTATATTGACTGCGAGCTTCGGATAACTCAATTTCCGTTTCGGCTAACTTTTGTCTTACCTCTTGATATTCCTGATTTTCTGCTAAATTAAGCGATTGGATTGCCTTTTCTGGGGTAGTATTTAAATGACTGGCAGCGACTTCCGCTCGGGTTCGGCTAGCCTCTGCCTCCGATTGCACGAGAGTTAGCCTAGTCCTGAGTTCATTAATGGAACTGACTAACTGTTGAGTTTGACCGCCACTATCGACAATACCTGTAATAAGACGAAATTGAGCCAATTCTCGCTGAGCTTCGAGCAGGTCATCTTTAGCCAGTTTAAGCTCTTTTTGGGCAAATTCTTGTCGAGAATCAGCGTCCGAACTGCGTAACTCATCAAGACGCTGTTGATAAGCTTTTGTCAAATTACGAACTCTTCCTAAAGCCAACTCCGGACTAGAACCTTGGGCTTCAACTGAAATAATCGACGATTGAGGTAGTGGCTCGACAGTAAATAAACCCTTAAGGCTGCCGAAGCTGGGGAAAGCTTCTTTCTCTGGATCTATTGACCAGGTTTTCTCCATTACGGCATCGCTGGTAATAATAGTTGACTGAATTTGTAGGGGACTCACTTCCCGAGAAAAACCAGTAGTACTATCTCTGAGACTGCCTAAAGTACCTAAATCCGCATTTAAATTGCCCCCAGAATTAGGTAGGTTAAATTCTGCTCTCGCCTTCCAGACTGGAGGAGACCAAATATTGGCTAGTACTGTTGCTGATAATAATGTCCCAAAGAGCAAAATCAGATTCAGCAGAAGTAAGGGATTACGATGCCTGCGAATAACATTAAAATGATGATTCATTGTTTATTAATCTATGACTCTAATTTATTTAGTGGCTACCAAATTAAATCGTTGTCCCATACGAGTTAGTTGCCCCCGAAAATAACCCCGCAATCCTTGACGCAAGATCGATCTTCCTTCGGAGGGCAAGAGAACACAAAGACCACGTCGTAAAAGTCTTTCCAGGGTGTCTTTAGGACTGCGTTTTATTGCCCTACTTTCTCGCCACGAAAGCCAGATTACCTGCATTGTCTCGATTAGAGAAAAAGTACCTTGTTGAACTGCTTTTAGGCTGCGATAGTCTGCATCCCGTCGTAAGTCAAAGCGATCGCTTAATCCTACTTTAGCTGCTGTTGCATTAATGTACTCGGCATTTAATTCGCGCTGTTTCAGCAAAAATCTAATATTGTCAGTATGTGCTTGTAAATTATTACCATGCATGCGATAGAACATTAGTGGTTCATCAATACAGCCGACTTCTCCATAAAATGGTGCTGCTGCTGTTAGATACGTATCCGCAGCTTCGTTTCTCGTTGTGGGAATGGGCAAAACTCGTTCGACAATTTGACGACGATAAGCTAAAGCGGAAGTTATGCCCATAGCGTATCTACCCCACTGCAATAGTAACTGGCTGACATCTCCTTGATTATGAGTTTTAGAACCCGAGCCTACACGATTGCCTTGAAGATCGACGGAAATCCTCCCATGAGATATTTGCACCCATTGAGGATGTGCCTGAAAACTGCTGACGATTTTACTTAATTTATCAGGATGATAATAGTCATCGGCATCGAGAAAACAAATAATTTCGCCTCGAGCTTCCCCTATTCCAGTGTTAAAAGCCACGCCTTGTCCACCATTGGGTTGAAAGATTGCCATTAACTTTCCTTGATAAGATTCAATGACTTCTCGTGAATTATCGGTAGAACCATCATCAACGACAATTAATTCAAAGTGGCGATAGGTTTGCTGTAAAACACTGTCGATCGCTTCAGCTAAAAAATGACCGTAGTTGTAATTACCAATAATTACACTGACCAAAGGATTTTGCTGGCTCAAGTTAGACTCAAGCTGTTTTAGTGGTTTCTTCATTGTTTGAAGAGATAAGGATGAGGGAGTAGAAAATTAATGATTGGTAATTAATCCTTCATTGCACTCCAAACAGTCAATCCAGCTTAAGTTATACTCAAGCTGGAACTACCGCGTGCATACTGCTCATTTATCATTTCCCCTTTCAAGCAAATGATAAATGAAATGACAATTAATTACCTGGCAATTTACACATTCAACTTCGCTTTATGTGCATTTATATTTATGTCAATCTAATTAGATAAATAATTGGTATTGATGACAATTTTTATCTAAATATTGTCTAACTAGCTCATGAATGCTTAAGAGCAAAACAAATTAAAACAATTCGTTAATTCAAAAAATGTTGTAAAAAAATAGACAATAGTCCTCTATCTCCTAGAATCATTTAAGTTCACTCATTGGTGTCTTCTCAAATAATTCTCAACAGAAATTCTGTCGCAGAAATGGAACTATTAATCTTAAATTCTGTTGCTATAGACTTTAGTTTGACTCAAAAATTTTTATGGCTATTTACCATCAGTTCAAACTAGTCTTTAGTAATAAATTTTAGTTAATTTATTATTTAACTTTGCCCCTTATTAAATAAGAAATTAACTTTTAAATATCAACAATTTAATCATATATATTAATATTTTCTTTTTCAAGACGATTTAAAGAAACTTAACAAACAAAAATTTATTGACTAGAGCATTTTTTAAAAGCTAATACAGTTTAAAGATTTAAAATCATTATTCGCCTAAAAGACCAAAAAAATAGGGCATAAATTCTCAATAAGTATGCCCTTGAAGCGAGTTTAATTAGTTGGATCGTATTTTACTCTTGCGACTCATACGGTAACTAAACTCACTAACAGAAGGATTAGGAATATTGGGATTGATTGTACCAGTTGTATTTTTCCAATCATTTTCATTAGCAAGAGATACTTCCATCAGACCATTGACTTTGGAAGATATTTTTAGCCACATTTTGCCATGTTGTTCGCAACAAAAATCTTCAATCCAAGAACTTCGATCGAGATATGTATTGTTTTGCTTTATCAAAAAATTTGCTTTTTTTCGAGATATATTCAGATTTTTTTGTATTTCTGATATCCCCTGATAATAAATATAGTGTTTTGGACTTCCAGTACGCCACAATCTTGCTTGACAATAAGGACAATAAAATTGTTGTTTTTTGGTTTTTCTACTACGTTTATTTGGCATAGTTTAAGAGTCTCTAAAGTATTCATTTCCATTAAGCTCAAAATAGCCAAAAAAAATAATATATACCTGGCCGAACTAATTTCTTAGTTGTTTTCTTCAGATATATCTTGCTAATTTTGTCGTTGCTCGATAAAGCTGTTTTTATTCAGGTAAAACAATAAGGCTGTAACGAGTTCTGTTGCGATATTTTGAACTATTACTTGTAACCTACCATCTACAATATTGCAATACAAAAAAAAAAAATTGATATTTAGATTACTTAATATTTTTTCATTTTTTATTGAGAATATTATTACTTTAAAAAAGATAAGATATATTACTTTTTAGAGAAGATCCGAAAAGTGATATCGGTTAAATTTATACTAATTTTTGCCCCTATCTCTAAGGATTTGGTACCGTTTTAATATAGTGAATTAGATTTTTAGATGATTTTTTAGATTAAAAAAGTTTAAAAATCAACAATATAATTGCTTGTTGAATAGTTGATAGCGCAAGCTTATTAATTTTTTAGTTACTTTTCACAGCAAGGTTTTCTATTGAGTAGACCAAATTAGTAAATTTTAGGGTCAGAGGTCAGCGTTACTCCGCCGTAAAAGCGGTGAGCGGAGATGGGGGGACTTCAACAAACCGCAATCAACTGTGGAAGTAAAATATCAAACTAGAAAAGTCCCCCCTATCCACCCCCGCGTCGGCGAAAGACGCTCTGGGTAGCGCACCAAGACACGACGGAGCCTGCGGGGCGCGAAGGGAGCTTTAATCTTTAATCTATAAGGTGTGAGTCTTCAGTTGAGGGTAATAGAAGCTCCATTCCGCGGGGGCTAGAACAAACACTTAACTGTCGGATTCATAAACATAAAAATAACCAGCCCCCTTCCCCGACCGCATTCCGCGGTCAAGGTTTTAAAGTAATCTTGCTGTGATGTGAATAAAAGTAGGTTCTATCCAACTGAAATTGGCTGTAAACGGTATTACTACTTCGCAGGTTTAAACACCTATATCTCCGCTAACAAAGGTTATCGGAGATATAAATGAAAGCGACAGATAATTCAGGTAGGGATGAACGGCGGTTTATCCTTACATTAAATGGTTTTATGGGAAATAACTATAAGTAAACTCAAAGCTTGGAATAAAATTGAGCAGTACTTTTGGGTTAAGTCAATAAACAGACTTTTGTGTTGGGCAAATAAGTATCGACACTGCTATTTTTTGACTATTACCAAGGCTATATCAACTCGATTAACTCAACTTTACGATTCGATTCTTCACAGAGGATTAGACTTTTACGAATTTAAACCTCTTCTAACCCATCAATGTAATTGAGTGCATTTACCTGAATTAAGTATCTGGGTAGTTACTTTTCAGAAACTATTGCGATAGCAATCTAGCTTTTCTAAAAATATCTTCGGCAAACTGAGGATCATTCTGCATTTTTTCAAATAAAATCGTCAAATCTTTGGGACGACCTTCTACTGCAACACAAGTTCCAGCATAAATAATCTCAAAATCTTGGATGCTGTCTCCAAGATGTTTCGGTTTCTCTTGCTTAATTCCAATAATTCGGACACTTTGAGTCGGTTTTTCAGTGACATCTTCATGAGTAACATCTACCACTGGCAAGGCCTGTTGAATATTCGATTGCTCTATTTTTACCGAATCTATTTGATTGGGGGAGTAAGAATTTTGCTCAATTGATTCCTTATGATGTTTGATAATTAATTTAGCAAGAGAGTAAGTGATATTCTCTCCCTGACTAGCAATTTTTAAGGCATGTTGTCTGGCACTGTCAGGAGTTGAAGGAGCAGCTAAAACATAAAGGGCGGAAGTAGCAAAATTGAAATGCGTAAAATTTACGTTTTTGAATTGTTCGCTTACCTGCATAAATTTAGTTGCTGAAGAAACACTCCAATTAAATTCATTCTTCAGCCAACTTCTGAATTGTCCGTGTTTAAGTTGTTGTTTAACCTCGGCTAGCTTTTGCCCTACCTCAACAATTTCTTGTGCTGTTTGACGAATTAAACCTTTAATTTCCGATGTTTTTTGTTTAACGGTAATTTGAGTTTGTCGGTCGAGAATGTCGTAGTCAAAGCCTTTTTGACTGATAAAAACATTAAGCATCGGCGTAGAAGATGGTTGGCAGCTCGAATCTTGGACTGAATTTTGAGAATTCACCATGCACACCTCTTAAATGACAATAAATATCTCTGTAACTAGCTACATCGTTTTAGTGAGTGGAAATCAACTAGATCTTCAAAGTTGCAAATTTACTATCCATTTTCTGTATTATACTATAATACCAGAACTGGTGAATAGTAAAAGCTACTTTGAAAACTTTGTCTAAACTAGAACATCAATTTAGTATTCATAAATTCCCATTGGGTAAAACAATGAACAAGGAAAAGACAAAGGAGACGGGGGAGTTTGGGAAAATTGTATTCCTTGTTCTCCTTGTTTACTTTGTTCCTTTTTTCCATAATTTTTGGGACTAATGAATCGGTGTTCTAGACCATCACATTTTATATATCGATTTATGTAGCTCCTAATCGTACATTCTATATTTTTATCCGTGAATATACTGTTTTTTAAACTACATTTTATATTTTTGCTGCTGCATCCCTACAAAATGTCTGTGATAATAATGAATTCTGAAATGTCTTAACTGGTCGTTCGCTCGTTTTTTAAATCTATAAGAAACAATTTGTTCCTTGTACTACATCCGTTTGCTAAAAGTATTTTTTTTAATGAGAAGCTGTAAATCATTGAGGAGCATGACTCAAGAAATCTCATCCCGATATTGGGGTTTAATTTTCATAGGAAATAGTAGTTTTTAAGCTACTATTTCCTAATTTCAAAATTCTACTTGATTAATTCACTTCCTCGCGATCGAGTTGACTTTCTAAAGTAGAAATTGCAGCATTAATACCAGCTAATCTAGTTTCTAAATCGTCTCTAATCCATTTCATAAATTTTAGTTTACGTTCTTTATGAGCTTTAGGAGAAACTGTATTATGGTCGTAACAAGAATAATTCCAGAAGGGAAACATAACAACTTAACAGTAAAATGGTTTTACTTATTTATCTTGACAAATTTTTAACTTTTTTACATGAGTCAACCAGCTTTTGATACGGAGGATATAGCAATTTTGATTGGGTGCGGCTCTTTTCAGACGACGATGAATTTGAGTTACAATTTTTGCTTGAGAAACCGAATTTTGTAAACTGAAACTCCTATTTTTTCGTAAAGTTTAACCTCCAAAATTCGGTTTCAGGGATAAAAATACACTTG
>JASJDJ010000156.1 GCA_030065635.1 Xenococcaceae cyanobacterium MO_188.B32 | reverse complement strand
AGACGCCGAATTTACCTCGAAGAGGTAAATTCGCCTGAAACCCAGATATATTAAGGATTTAGCTATTTTGAGGTTAAACCATTAATATATCAGGCTTTCACCCCTTTTTGAACCTAGTTTTTTGTCAAAGTCCCGTTAGTTGGTTGGTTGGGGTAGGAGAGAGGGGTTTATCGATAGGAGTTGAAAGTGGGAAAAAATTTTAGGGAAGAGTCGGGAGATTTAACTGGGGCAGTGATTGGGGCTGCGATCGAGGTTCATCGGGTTTTGGGGGCGGGTTTTCTGGAATCGGTGTATGAGAGTGCTTTAGCTGTGGAATTGCGATCGAAAAATATTTCGTTTGAACGGCAAAAAATAATTTCAGTAACTTATAAAGGTCATCCCGTCGGCGAAGGTAGATTAGATTTCCTCATCGAAAATATCCTGATTGTCGAACTCAAAGCAGTAACAACTCTAACCCCACTACACGAAGCACAAGTTCTTTCCTACCTCAAAGCAACCAACTGTAACCTCGCCCTCCTTATCAACTTCAATGTTACCCGCCTAACCAACGGCATAAAACGAATCATTCGTAGTACTTAACCCTTTTCACTAGCAAAACTCAACCAAGTAAATAACAACAACTCTCCTAGCCTAACCAACTAATCAACAACACCAAACAGACAAATCTCTCTCTGCGCCCTCTGCGCCCTCTGCGGTTTATACAAAAAAACGACCACATAACAACACCAAACCCATGAAATTCAACTATACCTATACCGACAATACCACCATTCAACAAACAGCCAACAACACCCAGATGTCCTTTTCCCCAGACATCCAACGCCAACCCACCTACTTCATCGGTGAACTCCGCCAAAACATCACCTTCCGCGAAGCCATCAGCGCATTACACCATGTCGTAGTCTCCGATCTTCGCTTCAAACCCAAAGACAGAGAAGCCTACAAACAATGGCGATCGCAACAAGACGACCTCGACTGGCAATTAGTGGCAGCACAACGCCAAGAAATAGCCGACAAAATCAAACCCCTACAAGAAGAACTAACCCAACTACAACGCAGTAGCTACGAACGTCGTAAACCCTTTTACCAAGCCCAACGAAAATACTATGACTACCTGTACCAAAAAGACCGCGATATGTGGTTCGTCCTCGACCCAGTAATCACAGTCCACCCCGACGAAGTATTCTTCGAGTGCTTCAGCCAAGACGAATCAACCTACGGCAGACTCGGCGCGAGTTACGAAGTATTCAAAAACATTAACGAATTCGCTTGCGGTACGACCAACATCGACTACTCCGCAGCCCTATACAACGAATTCCAAAAAGTTCGCAGCTATAAAACCACCGAATTCAAAATAGACCCCTCTGGTTTTGAAGTAGAAACCAACCATGAAGAATCCTTCAAAGAAGTCAAGATCGATCTTCCCGATAGCTGGGTAAGAGGCTTCCTCCAGGTAAGTTCGGCTATGTCCTTACCCACTATCCAGTTCGACTTACACCCCATGGATATCTACAATATCTGCCTAATACTCCGTCGCCATAAAGAGAAAAAAGGGCCTCGCGGAATGCGCTATCATCTTACTCCAGGTCAACCCGTAAAAGTCATCTTTGAACCCTGGAATATAGAACTAAACTGTGCTCGATCGCCCTATACGGGAACAAAAGAGCGAGAAATCCGCGTTTGGGGTCGTCGTCGCCTCCATATCTTAGAACGTTTAATCCCCATTACTAAAAAATTTACCGTTCATCTTTTAGGCACGGGAATGCCTTCCTTTTATATTGCCGACTTAGGAGATATGTCCTTTACTCTAGGTTTATCGGGTTGGACGGCCAATGACTGGTCAAATTCAGGCAACTTCGATTTAATGGCACCCCGCACCGAGGTCGATCGCTGGACAAAACAATATATCTTCAACTCTCTTAAAGAAAATTGGGCAGAAAATCCCTATGACTTAGCAAAACGCCTTAATATAAATTCAGCCGTAATTCTTGGTGCATTAGGAGCATATACCCAAGCAGGTAGAGTAATTTATGACCTTAACAAACAAGTTTATCGCATTCGCGAACTAAGCAGAGAACCCCTACCAATGGATAAACTCCGCTTTGCTAACGAAAGAGAAGCCAAAGCCACTCGCTTTCTAACTAACAATCGAGTAACTATATCTTCTGTCACCGAAGATGCCACAGGAGCATATACTTTACAAGGGGAAGTTAACGATAGAGATAAAACTTATAATCCTTCTCTAACTAGTGATGCCAACCGACGTATGATTAATGCCCAATGCACTTGCAATTGGCACAAACAAAATAAACTCTATAAAGGACCTTGCGAACATATTCTTGCCTTGAGAATGGAACATACTAGACGTGATTAAGCAAAATAGAGGGTAGTCCCTACAAACTGATTGGGTTGAATTTATGTTCAACTTTTAATCATGCTAGTTAGATATCGTGCTACATCGTTTAAGTTATATAGAATAGGCGATTGGGGAATAGAGGCTACGCGATCGCGAGCAATCAGAGAAGTTTTATGCTGTTACTCAATCAAAAAATTGCGCTCCGACACCTTTACCCAAATTTTGTCCCAGAAAATCATGCTCAAGAATGTGAGTCAATCAATAATAAAATCACCAAAGATGGATTAATTTATTTGACTATAATTATTGCCAGTTTCATGTCTTGCCTACGTCTCGATTTAACTGAACAAAAAATTAAGTTCAAAAAAAGATATAAAGAACTAACTCCTGCCATGAAAATAGGTTTGACTTCAAGTCAATTAAGCTGGAGATTTTTACTTGTTTCTCCTGTCCCCAAAAGTAACTGATGAAGACACCTGCACTCCTATTGCAGAGACTCCCCCCTAATGAGGAGCGGTCACGAAGTGCCTCGCTTCGCGAGACCGCGCAGCCTCTATTCCCCAGATCGCCTATTTTATATGACTTAAACTATGTAATACAATATATGACTAGCATAGTTACAAGTTGAAGATAAATTCAACCCAATCAGTTTGTAGGGACTACCCCAAGCTTCGATTCCCTTACAGTCTAACTTATCTGACTCTTAATTTTCTTGCGCTTACCCTGATGCCATATTTGTGGCGAAAACTTCGTGACACTAAGCTTAGACGCATTTACATTGCACTTTAAAATTCTCAAACGCCTTATGGAGAAGGAACAGAATAGGTAATACCAATTTCCTAAACTAAAGCTACAGATAATGCGTCAAGCAAAAATCATATCGTGTAATTAAATTTCCTAAGTGTAGCCTAGCTAAATGAAATTGGTATAACTTTAGTGCGTTTAAGCTTAACACGAGACGGATACTTGGGAAATAAAAAAATCTAGGGACTAGGAAATGGGAAGAAATATAATTATCGATCGGCTAAATAATCACTAATAATTGTGATAATTCGTTCCGCAGCATGACCATCACCAAATGGATTGATTGCTGTCGCCATTGTGTCATAAACAGTTCGATCGATCAGTAATTCACTAGCTACTGCCAAAATCTTTTCTGGTGCTGTACCAATTAGTTTTGCCGTTCCCGCTTCAATGGCTTCTGGTCTTTCGGTTGTCTCTCTCAGGACTAAAACAGGCTTACCTAAACTGGGTGCTTCTTCTTGAAGTCCACCAGAATCAGTGAGTAGTAAATAGCACCTTTGAATCGCGCCAACTAAGTCAGCATAATCGAGGGGTTCAACTAGAAAAACGCGGTCGCGATCGCCTAAAATTTTCTTAATTGGCTCTCTTACAGTAGGATTGCGATGCAGGGGTAATAGTAATGCAGTATCGGGAAACTTATCTAAAATAAGCTGGAATCCTTGCATTATATCCTCTAAAGGTTTGCCCCAATTTTCTCGTCGATGCACTGTTGCGAGTAAGACTCGATATTTATCCCAATTTAATCCAGTTACTTCGCATTGGGGTTGATTTTTTGCCACTGTCAATAAAGCATCAATTACCGTATTGCCAGTATGATGAATTTCTCCAGTGACTCCAGAATTATGTAAATTTTGAACCGCTAGTTGAGTTGGGGCAAAATGAAGTTTAGTTAACTGAGAAATAAGCCGACGATTAGCTTCCTCTGGATAAGGATTAAACAAATCATTAGTTCTTAAACCAGCTTCAACATGACCGACAGGAATTTTTTGATAAAATGCTGCTAAAGTTGCTGCAAATGCAGTACTAGTATCTCCTTGCACTAAAACTAGATTGGGTTGAATCTCTTTAAAAACTTGTTCTAAGCCCAATAAACTATTACAGGCGATCTCTGTCAATGTTTGCTTCGGCTTCATTATTTTTAAATCTCGGTCTGCTGTTAGATCGAATAACTTCATTACTTGCTCGACCATTTCTTTGTGCTGCCCTGTTAGCAACAAATAGGTTTTAAATTTTGCTAAACTACGAAGTTGTTGAATCACTGGAGCAAGTTTAATTGCTTCTGGACGTGTTCCTAAAGTGACGCACAGAGAAAAGTTAGATAGGTTCATATTGCTGATTCAACCAAAAAAAAAGCAGCCTATTACTAGGCTGGATTAACCAATACAACTTATTGTAGACCTTACTTAAGCCAAAGGTCATGTAGATATTGGATTTGCTATCTATAAGCTGATTTCACAAGTAAGAGGACAAGAAGCATATACGGAAGTATTTGCTAGTTCGGCTTTTCCATGCAGCCATCTCAACCAACTAACTTCTTGGGGATGGATGCCTTTAAGGGTTAAAATTGCTGCTCCCACGAAAACAATTAAAACATTCAGGGCTAAGAGACTACCCGTTACTAGCAAAACAGCACTTGCCGGAAAGACAAATTGCAATATTAGTGTTGAAAGAATACCAAATGTTACGACTAAAACACCTACGGGGAAGCCTACCACTAATAAGCAAACTGTCAGAGTAAAACTCCAAAGTAAAAAATCTTTAATAACTGCTAAATAACGATTTTTCTGTAAATTATTTTCTTGAACTAATTGCATTTTTTATTCCAGGTATTATTAACAACAACAACAATTAACGAAAAGAAACTCGATCTTCGTTAGCTAGCTCTCTATGCTAGCGGTCTTATTAAAATCAAGTATAGAAAAACCTTGAATAAGAATGATCTTTTTTAAATAAAAGTTAACATTAGAGAAATACCATCGATGTTAAATAAACCAGATTTTTTGCGATCCCCAACTATCGTTGGCTTATTTTCTTTTTTTTCCTCGATATCAGGACAAAATTTAGTCTTATAACTTAATCTTTCTTTATAATTCAGCCCTTTTTTTCTCATTTAACTAGGACGAGTTTTAGGAAGAAATACTTAAGGAAAAACTACGAGCATTTATTTTTGTTTTGAATTAAATACAACTGAACTCTATTAACTAAAAGAAATAGATATTGAACTATTAATGTTAGAAAAATGATGGTCTTGGGCATATTAAGAGCAGAAAAAAGCTAACACAAAAAAACAAAATTAATAAAACTCAAATGACTAATTCTATGGGTTTACCCTTGCCACCACCACCACCACCACCATCTGTAGATCCGACTACCGGACACTTAACAACTCAGTCGGTTGCCAATAATTCTTCTTCGTCAAAAACCAGAATTCAAGAAAGTTCTAATTATCCTAAAAGATCGTCTGGTCAACCATCTCTTGAATATATAGTTCGTAAAGCCTTTGAGTCAGGATTTTCTGATATTCATTTAGGAGTAGGCGAAGTTCCCCGTATGCGCGATCGCGGAGAAATGATGCTGACAGACTATCCTAAAACCGACCACAATACATTTATGAGTTGGTTATACGAAATCCTTTCCAACAAAGAGATTCAAAAATTTCAGCAAGAACTAGAGTTTGATGGTGCAACTCAATATGAATTTGCCAGGGCAAGGGTCAATGTATTTAATACCCTGAAAGGTCATGCTTTAGTGATGCGTTTGATTCCTCTTAAAATTCTCAGTATGGAGGATTTGGGATTACCACCAGTTTTTCGAGATATTTCTGATGCCCATAAAGGAATTGTTTTAGTAACAGGGCCTACTGGCTCTGGTAAATCTACTACAATGGCAGCAATGGTAGACTACATTAATAACGAACACGCCAAACATATTATTACCATCGAAGACCCGATCGAATTTGTACATCGTAGTCGTAGGTCTTTAATCAAACAAAGGGAAGTAGGGATTAATACCCATAAGTTCGATAGTGCTCTTAAAGCAGCATTAAGGGAAGATCCAGACATAATTCTAATCGGAGAAATGCGCGATCGAGAAACAGTTAATACAGCGTTGAAGGCTGCACAAACCGGTCACTTAGTTATGGGAACCTTACATACTAACAGTGCAATTAAAACGATCGAAAGAATTCTTACTCTTTATAATGCAGACGAACAAGATGCTATGCGAGTAGCGATCGCTGAATCCTTAGTGGCAGTTATTGCTCAGGGATTGTGTCGTACTACAGACGGGAAAAGGGCTGCCTATCACGATATCTTGATTAATACAGAGACCGTTAAAGACTATATTCGACAGGGTAAGTATGAGGAAATTCACAACTTGATGCAGGATGGAGAGTTCGATGGTATGATTACGACCAATCACTCTCTATTTAAACTATACGAAAACGGTAGAATTACTGAAGAAACTGCTCTAGAATGCTCTCCTAGTAAAAATGAAATAGCGATGATGCTAAGAGGAAGATACTAAGTTAGTTGTCAGCGATCGTACTTATGATGGAGAATTAAGCTTTTGGAATAAAATATTACTGGTAACCGTTCACAATTGAATCTAAGTAGAAAGTAAGAGCTACAATAACAAGCTAAGGGAATTAAAAATTCCCTATTTTTTATTTGTCAAAAACACCGCTAATCTTGACTCATAATTCAACTTCCTTACCTCGGTTATTTAAGGGAATTGCCTTGTTTACGCCAGGAGGAGATTTAATTTATGGTATCGATCGTAGTAAGCAAGCTCATTGGCATATTCATTTGTGCCTTAATTTACAACAAATATTGGGCTTGTCAGAACCTCCTCATTTTCTAGTACCTGGATATACAGCTACAGTCGATCGATGGTTAGAAGCGCGAACACAAAAACTTAGAATTTCAGCCGAAATTTATCCAGCAGTACAACGCTATCTACCTTTATTAAGAGTTTTATTTCAGACAGAAGAAATAGTTTGGCATACTGCTTCTTGGCAAGAAGAGTATTGCAGTCCAATTGTACTAGAAACTTACCGTCACCAGTTCCCTCAACTATGGGAAAACCATAATTTAATTATTCGCTCAGACCCAAACTCTAACGAACAACTAGGAAACTTACCTGAAAGTAGAACCAACGAATCTTTTTCTCAATTAAGTCAGAGGCAAAACCTGACAACTAATGTTTCTGTTGACTCTAAAAGAAAAGAAAATGAGAGTAATACCTATGTTCTACAGAGTTCCCCGACAACAAATCAAGATATAAAACTACTTTCTTTTTCATCAAATAAAAACAATAGTGGCTATGTTCTCCACTTATATATCTCTAGCGATAATGCTGCCGTCGAAAAAACCTTAACAAAAATACACCAACTTTTAGAAGAAGGTCTTATCTACCCTTATACTCTAAAAGTAATTGATATTTCCAAAAATCCGGAGCAAGCAGAAAATTATCAGATTTCTGCTACGCCTACCCTAGTTCGTGTTTGGCCCCAACCCATACGCAGGATTGTGGGCAAATTGGACGACTTTGAAAGAGTTTTACAAATTATATCTAGCTTTTAACTTACAGATTTAATTTTTCACTAACCATGAATACATCAACACTGGCAGCCATAGCCTACGGAATCACTTCTATTGTAGGGGGGATATTTGGATATGCTCGGGCTAAAAGTCAGGTTTCCCTAATTTTAGGTAGCATTAGTGGGATTGTCCTGATTGTTTCTGCTTGGGCGCAGTTAAAAGGACTGACCATCGGCTTAACTCTTGCTCAGCTAATTACTTTATTGCTAGTAGGAGTGTTCACAGTTCGTCTAATCAAAACTCGTAAATTTATGCCTGCGGGACTAATGCTTATTTTAGGATTAGTAACTTTAGTCTGCCTGTTTTCGTAAAATCAAAAAAATCCCGAGTCTTATTTAGTTTGTTCTAAGCTAAGGTTTCCGGGCAATAACCCAATCCCCTAGTAAACTGTTGACGAAAAGCTTCAATATCTTTGGTATCTGGCTTACCATGAGAAACAACAGCTACCTGATAACGGCGCATCACTTCTACCACTGATTGCCCTGTTTCTAAACTCCAAAACACCATCTGTAAGCGCATGTCTGGTTCGTAGGTAATGCCCAACTCACTCATGAAAGCTTGAAAATTCCCGTGTTGTTCGGGGGTAAGAGGGCGAACAAACCTAATTTTCACAATCCAGCCATCGATTTGGTGAATAACGGTAAGCTCCGGGCTATTGTCTTGCTTTCTCTGCCGAAGATATTCGATCGTTCTTAAAATGAGGCTAGCATTGGCGAGAGAGTAAAGATAATCCATAAACATTCCTGTAACAGCCTTACTCTAATAGTCTGGCAAGAAAACGATCGCTTATGCTAGGGGAAAAGCACCCGATCTTGCAAATTTAATATAGGGGATATCACCCAATTATCTAGTACACAATGAACAAAACAACAGGAATAAGTGACGATCGCTTACTGTCAAGCTATAGTTATGAATTACCTGAAGAGCTTATCGCTCAAACTCCTATCGTTCCCAGAGATAATTCTCGTCTTTTGGTAGTAGATTCACCCAAAAATCATGTTCACAGTATTTTTCATTCTCTAATAGATTGGCTATCACCAGGAGATTTATTAATTCTTAACAACACTCGTGTCATACCAGCCCGACTCTATGGCTATAAGTCTACGGGTACAAAAATAGAGATTCTATTGCTAGAAGAGAAAGAAAACAATTGTTGGTTGGCTTTGGTTAAACCTGGTAGAAGATTACCTATAGGCGCAGAAATTTTGTTTGAACCACAAAAAAATTGGCAAAAAAACCAAGCTCGACTTAAAGCTAGGGTAATAGAGCGAGATGAAGCTACAGGAGGAAGGATTTTGCAATTTACCCTACCGACTGACTATTCTTTTCAGGAAATATTAGCCGATTATGGTCAAATTCCTTTACCTCCCTACATTTCTTCTCCTCAATCTCAACCCCATCAATATCAAACTGTTTACGCCCAACAACCAGGGGCAGTAGCTGCACCCACAGCAGGTTTACATTTTACCAGCCAATTATTGGACAAGTTATCGGCACGAGGAATTCAACAAGCTTATATAACTCTCCACGTAGGCGTAGGCACATTTCGTCCTGTGGAAACAGAAAAAATTACAGACCATGCGATGCACCAAGAATGGGTAGAAGTTAGTTCTCCAGTAGTGGAACAAATTACAGAAACCAAAGCCAGGGGGGGAAGAGTTATAGCGGTAGGAACTACTGCGGTAAGAGCGATAGAGGGTGCTGCAACAGTTTCTGGAGTAAGAGAAGGAAAAGTTTTACAATCTTTTCGGGGTAAAACAAATTTGTTTATTTATCCAGGTTATGATTGGCAAATAGTTGACGGTTTAATTACTAATTTTCATCTGCCTTACTCTAGTTTGTTGATGTTAGTAAGTGCTTTAATTGGTCGCGAGCGTCTGTTAAATTTATATCGAGAAGCGATCGCCCATAAGTATCGCTTTTATTCTTTTGGTGATGCTATGTTAATTTTGCCGGAAGCTAAATCATTGAACATTTAGCATTTATCATTTATCAGTTAGAGGTGGTTTGCGACTTGCCCGTATATCAGACAATACATTTTTTTGTAAACATTAGTAACACAGCTATTACCAAATGCGATACCATATAACCAACAAAAAGTAGTTACTTTTGTGGCAGAATCATGATTGCGATTAACAAAATAATCGGTCAATTTCTGGGGGTATTACTGCTAAACGTAAGCGCGATCGCCCTTCCTACTCCAGCATTGGCAGAGCTATCTTTAGAAGAAATTAATTCTATTGCCAGGCAAACCACAGTAGTTATTGCCCCTGGATTAACTCCAGAATTAGTTGCTGAATTAGAAGCTAATCGGAATAATCCTCTAGCGCAACAAAATAATCCTGATGGGGTTTGGAATCCTGGCTCTGGAGTAATTATTGCGAGAAATAATAATACTTATTATGTTTTAACTGTTACCCACAACTTCAAACAGAGATATCTAGAACAAAATCAGCCCTATGGAATTCGTACCAGTGATGGACTAGTTTATGAAGTTAAAGAAATTAATGACGGCAGAGATTGTCCCCTAGAAGATCGACCGAAAGTAGAATTTGACTTATTGCGTTTTGGCTGTTACTCTCTTAAAATTCCTCGTAGAGTTGCTGGAGCAGATTTAGCCATAGTTAGTTTTCAAAGCGATCGCAATTATCCTGTTGCCTCGGTAGGTGATGTAGATAATGTAGAAGTAGGAGAAAGAATTTATATTTCTGGTTGGCCCGATCCTGAGAAAGAAAAAGATGCCACTACAGGGAATTGTCGCGGAAAAGTGGCTCGTAGACAAAGACGTTTAGCTTGGACACCCATCACCCGCAAAATTGAACCAAGTCAAGGAGAAAACGGCTACAGCCTTTTTTATTTCGATCAAACTCGTCCAGGCATGAGTGGTGGACCAGTTTTTGACAATAATGGATTTGTTATCGGGGTTCATGGTCGTGGTTCGGCAGATCGAGGTAAACTAGTTCAGCAAGACTGTTCTGTATCTGTTAATAACCAACAAAATTTACAGTCGGCAGACTTTACCAAAGCAGTTTCCGAAGCAGTTAATTACGACCCGCCTACTTTACATACTCTCTTTAGTAGTGGACAAAACTTTAATAACTTTGTCAGTTTATTACAGAATGTCAACTTCGATCTTGCTTTTCAAAAGCAGTCTCCTTCACAGGAGGTTATTGAAGCTGCTTTAACCAAGATTAGCGATACAGATCGCGAAACAGGAGAAGTAAGTTTTGACCCACAAGCAGATATTACGGGGAGATTCGATTTAAGCGATCGAGGAGATGTAGTCGAAGATATATATAAAGGTTTTTCCCTCAAAAATATGATTAGAGATGAACCCTCGCCAGGATGTCGTTTTTTGTTACTAGGAGAGGATTGTAATTAGAGTTCGGAGTTTGAAGTTCGATATAATACCCTAACTAGGATATACGATCGAGATTTTTAATGAAAGATCGACAACTAGAGTTAAACTCGAATTCTCGGATGAAAGCGGTACAGTCTCCTTTAATTCCTGTAGTGGGGGAATGGATTCGTCAAAATCCAGGTACTATTTCTTTAGGACAAGGAGTTGTCTCCTATCCTCCTCCCCCAGAAGCGATCGCTGCGGTTACGGAATTTCTTGCCGATCCAGTTAATCATAAATATCAGGCAGTAGAGGGAATTCCTGATTTACGCAAGGCGATCGAGCATAAATTAAACGTCGAAAACAAAATTACCATCGATCGAGATAATTGTGTAGTAGTGACGGCAGGAAGTAACATGGCGTTTATGAATGCCATTCTTGCTATTACTTCCGCAGGAGACGAAATTATTCTCAATACTCCCTATTATTTCAATCATGAAATGGCAATTACTATGGCGAATTGCCGACCTGTATTAGTCCCTACAGATAAAAATTATCAACTTCAACCAGACGCGATCGCTAAAGCTATTACGAGTAAAACCAAGGCAGTAGTAACTATTTCTCCCAACAATCCGACAGGAGTAGTTTATTCAGCCTCAGATCTAGCAAAAGTCAATCAAATCTGTCGAGAAAGAGGCATTTATCATATCAGTGATGAAGCCTATGAATATTTTACTTATGAAGGGGTAGAACATTTTTCTCCTGCTTCCTTACCTGAGAGTGAAAGTCATACTATTTCTCTGTTTAGTTTATCTAAAGCCTATGGTTTTGCTAGTTGGCGTATTGGCTATATGGTTATTCCCCAACATTTGCTAATGCCAGTTAAGAAGGTTCAGGATACCAATCTTATTTGTCCCCCTGTTATTTCCCAATATGCTGCCTTGGGTGCTTTAAAAGCTGGTGTGAGTTATTGTTGCCAATATTTACCTGCAATTACTCTTGTTCGAGACGATTGTTTGCAGAGGCTTACTTTAATTAGAGAAATATGTACTGTAGCTAAGACAGCAGGAGCTTTTTATTTTTTTCTTAAAATTAATACAGACATATCTGATTTTGAGTTGGCAAAAGAGTTAATACAGAAATATAAAGTTGCTACAATTCCTGGTGGTACTTTTGGAATCGATCGTGGTTGTTATCTCAGAGTTGCCTATGGTGCGCTACAGTCAGATACTGCCCGTGATGGTATTCAAAGATTAGTCAAGGGACTCCAAGAAATTGTCTAGTACCGCTAAAGAATGAAGATTTAATCGGCTACTTTTGTTGTCAATCTTTTGTGGTTAATCTGTGTTTATTCCTAAATTTTGTTGTGCCCACAAAGCAGCTTGAGTTCGATCGCGCACATCTAATTTACAAAAAATATTAGATAAATGGTTGCGTACTGTTCCCTCTGATAAATGTAGAGATTTGGCAATTTCTTTGTTACTTTTTCCTGTCCCCAATAATTTTAATACTGCTAACTCTCGATTACTAAATAAAGATTGATAATCTACTTTTGGAGTCAAAGGTTTTAGTTGAGAAAAAACCTTTTGGGCAATAGTTGCATCTAGTTGAGAATGTCCCCGATTTAATGCTCTGACGGCATTAACTACTTCTGACGAAGAAGTACTTTTGAGTAAGTAACTTAATGCACCAGCTTCTAAAGATTGCCACACATATTCGTCATTATCAAAAGTAGTTAAAACTAAAATTTTTATCCAAGGAAACCGTTCATGAATAACGCGAGTTGCTTCTACTCCATTGCAGATAGGCATCCGCACATCCATTAAAATTAAATCGGGTTGTACTGATTCAGCTAAAGCGATCGCTTGTTTGCCATTACTTGCTTCGCCCACAATGGCTAAATCTGCTTCTAAAGATAGTAAAGCAGCTAATCCTTGACGGAACATTTCTCGATCGTCGGCTAAAAGTAATTTTATCATTTAGCATTAGTTGTTAGTTGTTGATTGGTACTATTAATTGAATTATTGTTCCTCGATCGGGTGCAGTGTCTATTTTTAATTGACCATTAATTATTTGCGATCGCTCTAACATTCCTCTTAACCCAGAACCAGAATCTATTTTGTGTGGATCGAAACCAATGCCATTATCGGTTATTTCTAAAATTATATTTTGGGAAGTAGTTTGACTGTTAATTGTCACTAAATCAGCTTGACTATGTTTTTGGACATTATACAAAGCTTCCTTGACTATACAATATATTTGATGGCTAGTTTGTAGAGGTATAGCAGGTAGATTTAACTTCATTTGAATGCCAAATACATTATCTCTTTGCAATTGGTTCACTAAATTATTTAAAGCTCTTTCTAGGTCAAATTTTTCTTCTCGAATAGCAGAAACAGTATTTCTTACTTCTATTAAAGATTGACTAGCTAATTGTTGGGCATTATGTAAAGCTTGAGTCGCTCTTTCTGAATTAACCCCATGTAATTTTTGTGCCAATTCTAACTGTACTCCTAAAGTTGTGAGGGTATGCCCCAAAGAATCATGAATGTCTCGGGCAATACGATTTCTTTCTAAAGTTGTCGCTAAAATTTCCACTTCTTTTGCTAATTTTTCTGCTTTTTTTCTACTTTTAGATTCTTTTACCAAAAGAAACATAAATAGAGTCAAGAAAAAGGCAATTATGGTTAATTCTATTAAAGTATCCAACACAATACCTGGTGTAGTATCAGTTAAATCTATTAATTCTTCTATCGTAATCGATTTGAGATATGCTTCTCTCTCAGCAAGCAACTGTGGTAATGTCCATGCTTCAATTATGATATAGGCTATTCCTGTAGCAACTATCATAATAATGGCATCTCTGCGTTTCAGTAAAAAACAAGCTTTTGCCCAAATAAAATACATCAGAATATCAAAATGGATGCCAAACATTAAAGCAATACAAACAAAACCTATTTCTACAGCAATATAAACCTTTCTTTGCCAGATTGGTTGATTAATTGGAAAAACAAAACTGAGTAGTAAAAATATAAGGGTGCAACCAATTTGTATCCATAGTAAATAAGGGCGAAGTACGAACAAAAAAGGCTTGTCAGATAAAAGTACAGAGAATAAGTCCCCTAGAATAATGAGCCACTCAACGAAACGCCAACTTATATAAGGAGAAAAAAAATAGTTCTTAAGCCAATTCACAAAATTATCACGCAGATTCAGTAAAGTAACTTGAGAGGTGTAAGACTTACACCCAAGATAGAAATAATTAAATACTTTTAGTTTAGTTTTTAGTTGGGAAATTAAAACATGACATTTGTCATTAATTTTCATGACATCCAACAGGGACAGTTTGCTAGTTAGTTTCGTTAATCTGTTTTCAGTTGAAAATTTTCACTTTCAAAAATAATTCGCAGAGCAAGTATTTATGACTAATAATCCAATGAATAACGTACCTGAAAGCTTAGCCCAAGCATTACAAGCAGCATTAGACCAAACAGCAGAAGATGTGGGCATATCTGATAGAGGTGTAAGTGTTGGTGTGGTTACACCAGAAGGAACGTGGAATGGGGCAACGGGTATTTCTAATATCGAAACTCAGCAAGCAACAGCACCAGACGATCTATTTAATATTGCTAGTATCAGTAAAGCATATACATCTTCGGTTATTCTCAAGTTACAGGAACAAGGAAAACTCAGCTTAGATGATACGATCGATAAATGGTTGCCAGAAATTGCTAACCAGATTACCAATGGTGACGATTTGACTATCCGCCA
>JASJDJ010000031.1 GCA_030065635.1 Xenococcaceae cyanobacterium MO_188.B32 | reverse complement strand
TTGATTTTTTTGAGCAGTCTTTGATAGCGATCGCTGGTCATGATGATTTTTCTGTGCCTTCTCTTATTCCCCAATCTTATACCTGAATCCTTACTATTTTTTATCTTTTTTGCCCCCCTGAACGCTTACTATTGAGGTAAAGTTAGCTGGGTCGGTCCTTCAATAAACTCAACTGATTTATGATTAAATAAAGGTGACTCAAGAACATTGGTTATACTTTCTCCATCATCTTTTGCAAACACCTTATGATTGGGACTAAGATGTGAAAAAATCAAGGTTGATTTACCAGAGCCTGTTTCCAGAGAATTAGTTATTTTTAACGAGGAACAATGTCGAACTATAGCTTTTATGGTTGCTCGCTCAAATGAACCAGCACCATGCCAATTTTGAGGAAGTGCAAGAATATTATCAACAATTTCGTCAAATTTTTGGGGTTCAGTTAGCATTTTCAATTTTCCTGCAATTGAGTTGATAATTCACATATCAAATTTTTGGAGTAGTAAAAAAAATAATCGCCTTAATTAGTCTAGCTAATTACATACAATACTAAAAATTAATAAATAATTTCCGTTTTTTAAGCTACATATCCTCAATTAACTCAACAAGCTGATTGTACACGGCGAATTCGCTTCACCGTGTCTCAGCTTCAAAAGTAAGGGTCGAGATAAAATGATTTTAAGCAATAGTAGCCAATTGCACTTCTCCATCAACTACCCGCACAGAATAAGTAGGAATTTTAATAGAGGGCTCGTCGAGATACTCCCCTGTTTCCAGATTGATATTTTGCTTGTAGATTGGTGCTGCAACTTTGATAATTCCCTGACGATCGCCGACTAAACCACGGGATAAGACATAAGCCTTACTAAAAGGATCGTAATTACTCAAAGCGTAAAGGCGATCGCTTTCGCCGACGCGGAAAATTGCCACTTGTTCGTCATTCAAGAGGGCGCAGACTCCCGTATTGGGTTTAATATCAGATAACTTACATACAGTAACCCATTGAGTCACTGTCTCATGATTAGAAACTGCTTGAACCATTTTGATTTATTACTCCTCTGTGGGCAAGACATTACCTTGCCCCTACAATTTAACTCCGTGAGCGAAAAGTCCCCCGATTTATCGGGGGGATGAGAGCGAACATGATAAATAATCGGTCATGGGTTTACACTCCTGATACAAAATCTTCATATAGCAATGATTCTAAGCGTTATATAATACTTTTGTACGTAAAATCTAGCTAGAAATTGCTGTAACCTCGTACAAAGTAACGCACCTAGACAATTTGGAATATGGGGTTCGATACAAAAGTGCGGAATGCACCGCCGCTTTCCTGCCCGAATTGAATTCGGGCAGGGTCGGCGGTTGTATCGGTAAAATTCCAAGCGCAATTAGATGTATAAGTATTTCTAATACGCTAGTACTCAGGGACTCTGAGGGAAAGAAATCGTCTGTCAAGTCGATCTGTCGGGGGTACATAGTAGCTGCTGTGTATCTAGATAAAAGGCGTGGGGTAGAAATGCCTTATCGCGAGGTAAGGAAGCCTGCGATTTATCGCAGGAGGATGTCACATTGTTAGACTGGCTTTTTCTGCTTGTGTAGCAGGGCGTTTTTGTCCCCTTTCTTCTACATAAGTTAGAGTTGGATCTGGGCGATCGCTATTAACGAAGTGACGGAAACGTTGTAGTTTTGATTCATCTTCTAGGGTGGCTTTCCATTCACACTGATAGGTGTCAACTAAATGCTGCATTTGCTCCTCTAATTCATCACAGATACCCAGAGAATCATCGATAATTACACTCTTGAGATAATCTAAACCACCTTCCAGCTTGCTAAACCAAACAGAAGTACGCTGAAGTTTATCAGCAGTGCGGATATAGAACATCAAGAAACGGTCTATGTATTTAATCAGAGTTTCCTTATCGATATCTGTAGCGAGCAATACCGCGTGACGGGGATTCATCCCACCATTACCACAGACATATAGATTCCAGCCATTTTCCGTGGCAATGATACCAAAGTCTTTACCCTGTGCCTCGGCACATTCGCGGGTACAACCAGATACGGCAGATTTTAGTTTGTGTGGCGATCGCAAACCTCGATATCTTTGTTCTAGTTCAATGGCTAAACCAGTCGAATCATCTACCCCATAGCGACACCAAGTACTACCCACACAAGATTTTACCGTACGCAGAGCTTTACCGTAAGCATGACCAGATTCAAAGCCAGCATCTACTAGAAGTTTCCAGATAGCTGGTAATTGTTCTACCCTTGCACCAAATAAATCTACTCGTTGTGCGCCAGTAATTTTGGTGTAGAGTCCAAATTCTTTAGCAACTTCTCCCAAGACAATTAGTTTTTCGGGAGTAATTTCACCTCCTGGTACACGGGGAATTACCGAATAAGTACCATCTTTTTGGATATTTGCCAGGTAGTAATCGTTAGTATCTTGCAACCCGACATGAGGAGTTTCTAAGATATGTTCGTTCCAGGTAGAAGCTAAAATGGAGGCTACGGCAGGTTTACAAATTTCACAACCCATACCTTTGCCGTATTGTTTAATTAAATCAGCAAAGGTTTTAATTTCGTTAACTCTGATCAGATGATATAGTTCCTGACGGGAATAAGCAAAGTGTTCGCAGACATGGTTTTTAACTTCCACCCCTGCTTTTTTGAGTTCGGTTTTGAGAATGTCGGTAACTAAAGGAACACAGCCACCACAACCTGTTCCCGCTTTAGTACATTTCTTGAGTGCGCCAATATCTGTTACACCATCAGCGATCGCCGTACAGAGCTCGGCTTTAGAAACGTTGTTACAAGAACAAATCTGGGCAGTATCGGGTAAACTATCTACACCCAACATAGGTACTGCTGCACCTTCTCTAGGGGGAACTAATAAATCCTCTGGGTGGGGAGGGAGGGTAATTCGATTCTGTACCAGTTGCAGGAGATTACCGTAAGCCGAAGCATCGCCAATTAAAATACCACCGAGTAATAGCTTGCCATCTTTAGATACTACCAGCTTTTTATAAGTACCATCGATCGCATTGGTAAAGGCTAATTCTTTTGCCCCAGGAGTTCTACCAAAGTTATCTCCAAAACTAGCCACGTCTACTCCCAATAGTTTGAGTTTAGTAGACATATCTGCCCCAGTAAAGGTTTGCTCTCCTGCTTGAGTTAGCTTGTCGCTGGCTACTTCTGCCATAGTGTAACCAGGGGCAACTAAACCAAAGATGCGATTATTATAAAGAGCGCATTCGCCGAGCGCATATATATCAGGATCGCTAGTAAGACAGTCTTCGTTAATGACGAACCTGTAGCTAAGACAAGTTTGTCATAAGCAATTTCCACACCATTAGCCGATCGCACCTTTTTATTATCCCTGTCGATCGCCACAACTCGATCGCCGATATGAATTTGAATATTATTTTCTTGATAATACCCAGGTTCAACCAGAGTTAAGTCTGCTGCTGTTTTGCCTGAAAAGTAACCACTTAGGTTAACGCGATCGTATGCTACGCGGGGTTCTTCGCAGAAGGTAACTAAATTCCACTGCTGAGATACATCTTTTTGTACCATCAACTCTAGAAATTTATGACCAACCATACCGTTACCCACTACGATTAAATTCTTTTTGTTGGTCATAGATTATTAACCCAAACACTTTACACCCTCTTAATTTACAGATTTTGGGCGATTGATAAACTCTCACAATGTTTTAATCGCATGATCCCCATGGGAAAAATACATAATAATATAGTCAATGAAGCTTTGCAAGACATTGTATAGCAGTAGCCAAAAAGTTAGGATGGGCAGTATACCCATCCCAAATAAATTAAGATTAACCTTCCCGTAATTTATCTAATACACTCAAATCTTCCATCGTAGAGATATCCCCTACTAATTCCTCTCCTGCTGCCAAATTTCGCAAAAAACGACGGATAATCTTACCCGAGCGCGTTTTTGGTAAAGCATCAGTAAAACGGATTTCCCCTGGGCGTGCGATCGCAATCAAAACTGGATTTAATTGCATTGAATCAATCGCTGTAAGATAAAAAGCAAAACACTAGCTTACAGAATCGATGTCTATTCCGCAACTTAGTCAGGAAATGATTCGTCGTTATGCCAGTAGCCAATCTTGGCAACGAGGAGAAGCTTACTATCACGATGGATATGTTAGGAGAGTAGTTAAACGGGGAAATGCGATCGCAGCAGAAGTTGAAGGCAATGATATTCGACCTTATCAAGTTAGTATTGGCTTTGAGGGAGAGGAATTAGGCACAGTTTACTGTAGTTGTCCCTATGATTATGGAGGCATCTGTAAACATATTGTGGCAACATTATTAGTATGCTTGCACGAACCAGAAATAATTGAACTACGTCCTAGTTTAGAAGCCATTTTAGACCGCCTCAATGAAGTTCAGACACAAAATTTAATTCAAGAGTTAGTAGCAGATAAGCCTGAATTAATCAATGATATTGAACATTTTGCCGATCGTGTCGCGCCACCTGTTGTCATTGCCTCATCTCAAGAAAGCAAACCCCAACGGCAGATTACTGTAGATGGCAATCGAATTAGATCGCAAGTCAGATATATTCTCAGAGATGCTGTAAATCACTATGAATATGGCGGAGAAGAAGACATCGCTACAGAAGAAATTTGTAGTTTAATCCAAGATGCTCAAATGTACACCCAACGGGGAGATACTTGGAATGCAGTTGCTATGCTAACGGCTATTACTGAAGCTTGCATCGAAAACTGGGATTTAGTAGATGATTATGGTGTTGAATACTGTGAAGTTGCTGAAGCATTAAATACTGTTTGGTGCGAGACAATCCTCAGTGCAGATATAACAGATATATCTGAAGCGGAAATTATTTACATGAAGGATTGATTGATAAAGCGATCGCTGTTGTAGATAAGCTTTACTATGATTATGAAGGCTTGACTCAAAGAGTAATGGATGCAGCGATCGCAACTAATCCTGATTGGGTAATTAGTAATGCTTGTCGTCGTGCTGAGTCGATTATGGATGCAGGTAAGGCGAAATATTATGACGAAGCAGTCGAGTGGATCAAAAAAGCACGTGATGCTTATATTGAGTCGGGTAAAAAGCAAGAATGGTCAGATTATCGTACTAAATTAATGATTACTCATACCCGCAAGCGGAAACTAATGAGTTTGATGAAGTCAGTAGTTTAGGTTATAGCTGTTATGAATTAGATGACTACTCATGAGCGATCGCAGTTTACAGTTTTACTCTCAAAATGAGAGAATAGAGAAACTACTCAATACCTTTACGGCTGATTAATTTTTATGAAAATATAAATGCATTTAATTTCAATTCGCAATCTTCGCGCTGATGCTGCAATATATCCAGATGCTATTAAGTCTATCAATCACTGGTATACAACAGTAAAAAAGTCACAATGGCAAAACTTAGAGGATGTTCGTGAAATTTATCGGGATGCTGAAGCGGTGGAAAAATGACCCTTACTTTTGATACTACTGTTTATTCCAATTTATTAAGTCAATACATTCCCCAGGTAATTGAAACAGAAGAAGAATACGATCGCGCTTTGAAAATAGCAGAAAAATTAACCTTTGCTAAAAATCGTACTCCAGAAGAAAAAGCGTTACACAAATTGATAGTAACTTTAATTGAGGCTTACGAAACAGAAAATTATCCTATGGAAGAATCTGCACCCTATGAAATTCTCCAGCATTTAATGGAAGCTAGTGGTACTCTTGACCTCCTCTCGCACCTAAAGGAGCGAGATTCCTAGAACAAACTAAGTTGCTCATAGGTGGTTGACGGCTCATCACAAACTGCTACTACTGTAGTCTTACACTTGCTCCCACGTCCGTTTAAAGACTCGGATAGCCCACCCGCGTCTCTGAGATTGATAGCTGCGTTAACGTCTCTGTCGTGGATAGTATTGCAAAACAAGCATTCCCATTCACGAACATCTAATTCCTTTTTGCCTCCAGACTGCCCACAACAAGAGCAGATTTGGGAACTGGCAAACCATCTATCTACTATGGCTAGGTTTCGACCGTATTTATCGCACTTAGCAGCTAACATGGTCTTGAATTTAGCCCATCCAGCATCAGCTATCCCACGACTCAATTTACGGTTTTTGATTAAACCAGCTACGTTTAAGTTTTCTACTGCCAGCGTTTGGTTTTCACGCACCAAGCGAGTAGTTAACTTATGAAGAAAATCTGTTCTTTGGTCTTTGACCTTGGCATGAAGTTTAGCCAGTTTTAGCTTACGCCTTTTTCTACGGTTAGAATCTTTTTTTGCCTTAGATAATCTTCTATTGGCTTTTTTGATTTTCCGCAGCATCTTTTTATGTAGCCTTGGATTCTCAATTTTTTCTCCCGAACTTAAAATAGCAAAATGAGTTAATCCCAAGTCTATTCCAATACTGTTATCAGTTGCTGGAGGAATTGGTTGAGCAACTTCCACTACAAAAGAAGCAAAGTATCTCCCAGAGCAATCTTTGATAATAGTTACACTTGATGGTTCACTAGGTAAAGGTCGAGATACCACCATTGGCACATGACCAATTTTGGCAAGTTTTACTGATTGAGAATGAACCTTAAAACCACCTTTTCTAAACCTAATTGCTTGTCTAGATTGTTTCTTTTTAAACTTAGGTTTCCCTACAGTTTTTCCTTTTCTTTTTCCTTTGAGGCTAGAAAAATAATTGTTCCAAGCTGTTTGCAAATCTCTAAAAGACTGCTGCAAAACAATATTAGATACTTCAGATAACCAAGCTCTATCTGGTGTTTTTTTGGCTTGAGTAATAACTTGTTTATCTACATCTTTGGGCATTGGTAGCCCTTCTTTATTAGCTTTTTGATACACCCATAATGCATCGTTCCACACGACTCTGGCGCACCCAAAAGCTTTGGCTAAGGGTTCAATTTGAGAAGATCTCGGATAAATGCGGTAGTTGTATCTAGCTTTCATGCAACTATTTTACAATGGCTAAAAGCTATACTAATTAAAGATTCTGTATCTAATTTGTGAAGTTTTGAGGTCGCCCTTTAGGGAAGGACGCGATGTTTGAGGAAACCTCAAACATTTCAGCCGTCCGTCGGGGCTTGCACCCATGTTCACGAGGGTCAAGCAGATTTAGTAGGAGTAATTGGTTCGAGTGGTGTGGTATCTGAAGTAGTGAATGGCAAGCGATCGATTAGCAAGGCACAGGCTAAAGCACTGCGGGAATATTTTAAAGTATCACCTAGTTTGTTTATATGATTGAGCTCTTTATACTATAAATTATATAAATCATACTCATCAATTCAGTCTGATTGTAAGTCTTTCTTAGACCCGATAAATCTGCAATTAGCTCGAAAGTTCCATCTGAGGAACGCGTCCAACCAATATCACAATTTCCTTGTAGTACAGCAACAATATCAGCTCTCTTATTGTTAAGACCACCTCTAACCTCAGCATTAGTTCTGACGGGGATATTTAAATGTTGCAATGAGGAGATAAGAGCTTGATCATCCCTGATTTTAGTACGTAATCTGCTAAAGCGATCTCCTCTATATGAAATATTGGGTTTATTTATTGGTTCAACACATTTTTTTAAGGTTGATAATGCTTCTGCATTATTTAGTGAAATTATTGCCAATTCACGCCTATAACCATTTTGGTAGAGTAGGTCTATAACTTCAGAATCAGGTTGGAACCTATTAGCATTATTAGCAATCAATAAAGCTGATTTAGATTTTATGTGTCCAGCTATATCGTCACCCCTTAGAATTTCTTTAAAACTATCTAATAGTGACTTAGACTCATTTGCTAAAGCAGATGAATTCCTTACTTCCACTAAACAATCTGCCGCCAAAAATAAATTAGCAAAATTAACCGACTTTCCATCCTGTTCCATCAAATATTCAATAATTTCCCCAACAAATTTTGGTTCTAACATTCCTGCTATTAATCGCAGTACTTCATGCCAAGATTCGTCACGCCAATGTTCTTCAAAAACATTAGTTTTAATATCTTCAATAGATAAGGTCTGGGTTTCTTTAAACTGCCAAATATACGACCAAGCACAGAAATATTCTAAAAAAGTCCGATGGACGAAAGCGTAATAATTTGAGCCGATGTCGCAGAGAATAAAATTGCGAGTACGTAACTGATCGATCATCAAGCGAGCAACTTTTCGGACTTGAGAAACGTTAATATCAATAGTTGTGAGATAATCGATTAATACTTGTTTTAAATCTCGCTTGCTAATTAAGTTACCTGCTAATCCTTTTTCTGTGGCTTGCATAAAGTGTGCCACATCCCGCAACATCGCCTGTTTGCCTTCATGATCAATATCTACGGCTTTTAGTTCAGAATCTTCTAGTAGTTTTTGTTCTACATCCCATTGATAAAGTAATAGTTCTGATGAACGTTCGTAGAGTTTTGCCCTGTCTCTTGGTAAATCTTGATTGCGATTGAGAATAGCCATCATGGTTAGCAACAGAGGGTTAACTGCTAACTGTTGAATTGCCTGGGATTCTTTAATCGCTTTGGTAATGCGTTGTTGACGATCTTGTTTCTTCTGGCTTTCAGTAGCTTCGTCATAAGTTAAATTATGCCATTTTTGCAAAAAGTCCTCGATTTGTTCTGGTTCTAAATCCTGCAACATGAAGTGATTAAACTCGGCATCTTTGAGTTGTTGGGGTTTGTAACCAATAATTCTAGAAGTAACAATCACTTTTACCTTAGGATAATCTTCCGTAAAGTCATGGATCTGAGCAATGACAGTATCTCTTTGCTCAAGATCGAAAACTTCATCTAAACCATCAAACAAAACCCTGGCTTCACCTCGTTCAAATCGCTTCTCTAGTTCATTTTGATTGATTTTTGAGTAATTGTTTAATGGGATCAGTATATTCTGCGATCGCATTATTGTCTAGATCGGCATCATCTAAACAATCCTGTACTATTTCGAGAAACCCTTTGATTGCCTTCCCTGCTGCAATATCTAAAGGCTCTCGATGAATTCGACTCAATAATCTTTCATAACCTGCTGAAGAACCCTCGGATAATCTTTCTTTAAAGAAATCCTTAACCCAGTCTTTCGTTGCATCTTTGGTTAGCTCTTTTAGTTCCTCATATAAATCTTGAAGAATTGGTTTAAAGATTAATCCCGCAGCACTGGTAACTCCCCAAGCAGTTAACAAATCAATCATATCAATTCTCAAAACGCGATCGCATTTCCTAATCTTAGCTATTACCCAGTTATGAATAGAGATAAATTAATTTCTCTTTCAAAATTGGCTCACCCAAAATAGTCAAAAAGCCCCAAACAGCGATCGCATCTTAATCAAGATTCTCAGATTATCATTAGTTGTATTGACAATGTAAATACGTTTTTTTAAACTAACCAATATGGATATATATTGGGTGCTTAATGGTATAACCTTTGTCTGGAACGAAGATAAAGCTCGTAATAATCCAATCAAGCATGATGGAGTGACTTTTCAGCAAGCAGCAGAGGCATTCTTTGACCCTTTTTTGATAGTCATTGATGCTAGTCGTAATCATGAGAAGCGAGACGCTGTAATTGGCTTAGATAGAAAATGGAACTTGCTTTTTGTCGTTCACATGGAAATCGAAGGCGATCGAATTCGGATTATTTCGGCTCGTAAAGCAACTCGTATGGAGAGACAACAGTATGAAGAGTGAAACTTTAAAAAAAAGACTGAATAAAAATCGTCCGATGAGTACAGTGACTATTAGAATACCAGAGGATGTTATTGAAGATTTGAAACGAATTGCCCCTTTATTGGGATTTTCTGGTTATCAACCCTTAATTAGAGCTTACATTGGTCAGGGTTTACGAGAAGATTTAGAACGATTAGAAGGGGATAATTTATCCGCATTTATCGAAAGCTTAAAACGGAGAGGAGTAAGTGAGAAGATAGTCAATGAAGCTTTGCAAGATATAACATAGCAGTAGCCAAAAGTTAGGATGGGCATATACCCATCCCATATAAACAACAATTAACCTTCCCGCAACTTATCTAAGACGCTTAAGTCTTCCATTGTGGAGATATCCCCTACTAATTCCTCTCCTGCTGCCAAATTTCGCAAAAAACGACGGATAATCTTACCAGAACGAGTTTTTGGTAAAGCATCGGTAAAACGGATTTCCCCTGGGCGTGCGATCGCACCTATTTCATTTACTACGTGTTGTTTGAGTTCTGCTTTTAGTTTTTCACTAGCTTCCTGAGTACCTTCTAAAATGACAAAAGCATAGACATCTTCTCCCTTTACTTCATCGGGGCGAGAAACTACGGCAGCTTCGGCTACAGCCGGATGAGAAACTAATGCAGATTCTACTTCCATAGTGCCTAAACGGTGTCCCGAAATATTCATCACATCATCGACACGTCCCATTACCCAAAAATAGCCATCTTCGTCTTTTCTGGCTCCATCTCCAGCAAAATAGAGATATTGCCCATTTTTAGGGGGAATATGTTCCCAATAAGTGCGACGGAAGCGTTCATCATTTTTATATACTGTCCGCATCATACTAGGCCAAGGATGTTTAATCACTAAATATCCCCCCTCATTCGTACCTACAGGATTTCCTTCTAAATCGACAATATCGGCGATAATACCAGGGAAGGGAAAAGTAGCCGAACCGGGTTTAGTAGCAGTTGCCCCAGGTAGAGGAGTAATCATAAATCCTCCTGTTTCTGTTTGCCACCAGGTATCTACGATGGGGCACTTTTCTCCACCAATAACCTTGTGATACCACATCCAGGCTTCGGGATTAATGGGTTCGCCCACAGTTCCTAAAATACGCAGAGAGGAAAGATCGCGGGCTAGGGGGTGTTTGTCGCCCATTTTAATAAAAGCGCGGATAGCAGTGGGTGCAGTATAGAAAATAGTCACGCCGTATTTTTCCACTACATCCCAAAAACAACCAGGGTTAGAAGCACGGGGCGCACCTTCGTACATTAAGCTAGTTGCACCGTTAGAAAGAGGACCATAGACTATATAACTATGTCCTGTAATCCAACCCACATCGGCTGTACACCAGTAGACATCGGTATCTTTGAGATCGAATGTCCATTTAGTGGTCATATGAGTGTAAAGATTATAACCGCCTGTTGTATGTACTACGCCTTTAGGTTTGCCAGTAGTACCACTAGTGTAGAGAATAAACAGTAAGTCTTCACTGTCCATCGGTTCGGCAGGACAATTAGCAGAAGCTTTGGGCTGTAAATCGTGCCACCAATGATCTCTGCCTGTTTCCATATGTATATCTTGCTTGGTGCGTTGTACTACCAGTACATTTTCTACACTGGGTACACTATTATCGGCGATCGCTCGATCTACTGCATCTTTGAGGGGGACAATTTTATCTTTACGAAAACCACCATCTGCCGTAATAACTAGTTTAGCTTCTGCATCTAGTAAGCGGGCTTTGAGGGCTTCGGCACTAAAACCACCAAAAACTACACTATGAGGCGCACCAATTCTGGCACAAGCTAACATGGCGATCGCAGCTTCAGGTATCATGGGCATATAAATACCTACGCGATCGCCTTTTTTGACTCCTAACTCTTTTATTACATTTGCCATCTGGCATACTTCTCGATGCAACTGAGCGTAGGTTAGAGTACGAGAGTCTCCTGGTTCTCCTTCCCAAATTAAAGCTGCTTTATTTTTGCGCCAGGTAGTAAGATGTCGATCGAGACAGTTGTAGGAAATATTAATTTTGCCATTGACAAACCACTTAGCAAAGGGTGGTTGCCAATCTAAAACTTTATCCCATTTTTGAAACCAATGTAATTCTTGTTCGGCTAATTCCGCCCAAAATTTGGCTGGATCGGCTGCTGCTTTTTGATACAATTCCTGATATTGTTCGGGGGTTTTGATATCAGCATTCTGAGCCAATTCGGCAGGAGGATTAAATAAGCGTTCTTCTTGCAGGATTGATTCTATGGTTACTTGTGACATATTTCATTTAACCTGTAACTATTACCCACAACTATTCTGAACGCTGATTTTCCCAGAAAATTTATATTTTCATTAAGTTAGGGAGAGGATAGAGGAGGTATGAACTGAGAAAGTCTACCGTTAACTACATTTATTATCAATAAGCTTCTTGTTTAATCATGGTGTCAATTTTTTCTAGCAAATTATTTGGATGCATTGATTGGAGTAAATAATCATCTATGCCAATTGATGAAAAATATTGCCACTCTTTTTCAGTTATTTGAAAAGAAAATAGAATTAATTTAATTGCTTTTGCTAATTTTAGCTTTTGCAATTTTTGACTGACATTAATTATATCTAGCTCTGATAAATCTCGATCCAAAATTACTAATTGTGGTTCTAATAACTGAATTTGGTCAATTGCTGTAGAAGGGTCGATAAGCCAAACTACTTGATATTCTGCTGCGGTAAGTAATTGACAGATTATGGTAGAATTTTCTTCCTGTTGAGAAACTAAAATAATAGTTTTTTTATCATTTAAAGCTTCTTGAGTATAATTTATTTCCTGTTCGGATTTTGGCTTAATTATAGTTTGACTAGGTAAGCAAACAGTGAAAATAGAACCCTGACCGACTGCTGATTCTACCTCAATTGTACCGCCATGAAGCTCGATCAATTGTTTGGTTAAAGCCAAACCCAATCCCGTACCACCATAATTACGTTGGAGAGGATGTTCTAACTGCTGAAAAGTTTCAAAAAGTAGGGGTAATTGTTGTTGGGAAATACCAATACCTGTATCTTCTACTTCAAAGATAACTTGATGATTTTCTCTCCAAATTCTCAGAGTAGTTTTACCCCCAGCAGGAGTAAATTTAATTCCATTACTGAGAAGATTAATGAGGATTTCTTGTAGTCTTTGTCGATCTGCACAAAATTTATCTTCTTTCGGGTTGACCTGAAAATATAAATTTAGGTTAATTTGTTGTTTATGTGCTTCTTCCCGAACAATTTGTAAAACCGATCGAGCTAAATCCTGTAAGGAAAATTCAGTAATATTTAAGAGAAATTTTCCCGATTCTACTTCGGAAAATTCAATAATATTATTAATTAAAGATAATAAATGCTTGCCACTATCGTGAATAGTTTTCAAATATTTTTGTTGCTTTTCGAGAGGAAGAGCAAGACGCTCGGCTGCTAATGACCAATGTAGTAAAGTTCCCGATAAACCAATTACACAGGTAAGGGGTGTCCTCAATTCATGGCTCATATTACCTATGAATTCGTGTTTTGATTGATTAGCAGCTTGGGCTGCAATTAGAGCATCTTTTAGTTGCTGCGCTCTGGTTTTTACTTGTTCTTCTAATTGCTCTTTTTGTTTTTGTAATTGTTGATAAGATTGATTTTGATAAATGGCGATCGCTAAATATTCAGCAATCTGACCCATAAATTTAATTTGGGTATTATTCCATTGACGGGGGGCAAAGCATTGATGAGCAATAATAAATCCCCATAATTCGTTTTGCACTAAAATAGGTGTAACTAATTTAGCTCGAATTTGCAGCCTTCTCATTAAAGATTTTAAGCAAGAAGAAAATTCGGGATACTGTTCTATATCATTAACAGCTAAACTAGACCCTTGACGATATTTATCTCGACATTTAGTCGAGCGACTAAAACAAGTCTCATCGTGAAAATATAAGATAGAAGGAATATCCTCGGCAGCCCTCGATTCATAAGTAACAGTATCGATTAATTTGGTAGATATATTATCAAAGTTTGTTGACTCGAGCCGAACATCCATTTGATAAATTACTAATCTATCTAATTCTAAGAGGCTGCGTACCTGCTCGATGGTCATTTGGACGATTTCTAATAAATCCAAATGTCGATCGATCTGAATTTTGACTTGATTTAAAATTCTTTGTTGTTCTGCTTGATAATGCAAAATATTTTTGAGAGGTTCGGCAACTAAAGGTAAATGATACTGACTGTTTTCTTGTTGCGTAAGTATATTAATTATTTTTTGAATAAACTGATTGAGATAACCTAAATTATTAGGTAGTTTAGTTGATAGATAGTGCTGTAAATTTTCATCTAACTTATAATAATTATTATCTTGCTGACTTAGCTCGGTCAAATAATCCTTAACAACTTCAGTGTCAAAACTAATTTGAATTTGATAATTAGGATTTTTTTGCTCGCGCTTTCCTATTAATAAGGCATGAAACATAGAACCAACTAAAATACTAAATTTTTCTGGTTCTCCCTCTTCTTGAGAATTGATTGCTTTAACTTTTTTTGACTTGGGCAAAGATACTTCTGTAACCAATAAAACTTCTTGTCCAGTTAAATTTGCCGTTGCTGACCATAAACGACGAAGCTCTGTAAAAGTTTCGCTGGACACAGTTCGTTTTAAGATTAAGGATGAAGGATTGGACATGATCCCGAGTTAATAGAAAACAGCAATAAGCTGCCTAAATCTAGGATCGCTTACTTTGAGCCTGGAAATCTAAACTGTAATTATTTCTCAAGATTAGACATTAATTATGCACAGACTGGCTGCTACACCTGGAGGTTGGAATTGGGCAACTGAAGGAGTTATTATTATTAATCAAAACCCGGCACCAATTGTATTTATTACTGCCGCAGATACAGAAATCCAGATTATAGCTAAATCTGTAACTTATTTACCCAATAGTTTTCCTGAGATACGAGTTGTAAATTTACTTAACTTACAACAACAATTAAGTATCGATAATTATGTAGAAACGGTAATCTCAAAAGCAAAAATAATTATTTTACGTTTATTAGGTGGCAGTACTTATTGGTCTTATGGTTTAGAAATAGTAAAAGAAATAGTAAAAGATACAAGTGCAGCCTTATTTATTTTACCAGGAGATGACCGTCTGGATTTAGACTTAATTAGTCATTCTACAATTTCCTTAACAGCAGTTAATCAATTGTGGCATTACTTTATTGAAGGAGGTGTAAAAAACTACACTAATGCACTAAAATTTGTTGCCGATTTTGTTCTCCAGACAAAATATAATCCCAAACCACCTATAGTTGTTCCTCGCATCGGCTTTTATTCATGGTCAAATCGACAAAATATACAAGCAATAACTAACACGCAACTATCAACAACCAAAATAGGAATTCTCTTCTATCGCTCTCACTATTTAGCAGGAAATACTTTACCAATTGAGGCTATTTGTCAAGCATTTTTAAAAAAAAGTATAGATCCAATCCCTTTATTTTTGTCTTCCTTACGAGAAGAAGAGATTCAAATCGAATTATCAAAAATTTGTCAACAAGAGCAAATTCAACTAATTCTTAACACTACAAGTTTTTCTCTGGCAAAAATTGGTCGAGAAGAACAAGTAAAATTATGGCAAAAGTTAGATATACCAGTTCTACAAGTTATTTTGAGTGGAGGGACAAAAACTCAATGGCAAGATAGTTTACTAGGATTAACGCCCAAAGATGTAGCAATGAATGTTGCTCTTCCAGAGGTAGATGGCAGAATTATTACTAGGGCAATTTCTTTTAAATCCAGCCAAACTTGGAATAAAAAATTAGAGACAGATGTAGTAATTTACGAACCAGATAGCGATCGAGTTAATTTTGTTGCCGACTTAGCGAGTAATTGGGTCAAACTAAAACAAACCCCTTTATCCGAAAGAAAAATAGCTTTAATCTTAGCTAATTATCCTAACAAAGATGGCAGAATTGCTAACGGAGTTGGTTTAGATACCCCTACTAGCTGTCTGGAAATTTTACAAGCTTTGCAACAGGCTGGTTATTGTGTTGAAAATATCCCCACCACAGCAGATGAATTAATCAAACGTTTAACTACGGGTATTACCAACGATTTAGAAAGTCAATCAATTCGTCCTGTCTATCAATCTTTATCTGTAGAAGAATATCAACAATATTTTCAAACTTTACCAGAGAAAGTACAACAAAAAATAATAGACAGATGGGGAGACAGGGGAGATGGGGGAGATAGGGGAGATGGGGAGAATTTACTAATTCCTATCCCTGGTATTCAATTAGGAAACATATTTATAGGCATACAACCATCAAGAGGATACGATCGCGATCCTTCTTTAAACTATCACGCCCCAGATTTGGAACCAACTCACGAATACTTAGCTTATTATTATTGGCTACGAGAAAGATTTAAAGTACAGGCAATTATTCATGTGGGTAAACATGGTAATTTAGAATGGTTACCGGGAAAAAGCATTGCCTTATCTAAAAATTGCTATCCTGAAATTGCCCTACAAACTATTCCCAATATTTACCCTTTTATTGTTAACGATCCGGGAGAAGGTTCTCAAGCCAAAAGACGTTCCCAGGCGGTTATTATCGATCATTTGACTCCCCCTCTAACCCGTGCAGAATTATACGGTGGTTTGGAGAAACTAGAAGCATTAATCGATGAATATTACGAAGCCCAAACTTTAGATCCATCTCGCTTAAAAGTAATTAGCGAACGTATTACTCAGCTTGTTCGACAAGAACATCTCGATCGAGATTTAGGGATAGATAAACCAGATGCTCAATCTATTGCTCAATTTCTTACTGTTGCTGATGGTTATCTCTGCGAACTAAAAGAAGCTCAAATTCGTGATGGTTTACATATCTTCGGTAAATGTCCTCAAGGAGAACAATTAAGAGATTTAATAGTCGCGATCGCTCGTTCTCCTAGTATAAATCGTCTGGGTATCACTCAGGCTCTGGCTAAGGATTTGAGTTGGGATTTCGATCCATTGATAGTAGATAAAGATGGAGATGTTGGGGAGATGGGGGAGATAGGGGAGATATTGCAAAAGGCTAAAAATAAAGGGGATGCGATCGAATTGCTGGAACAAATGGCATCGGAATTGGTGGAGGATTTGATTGGTGAAACTTTGTCCGCAGATAAACACGGATTAACGCAGATATTAGATGAAAACTCTTTTCCGAATACTTATAAACAATTACAGTGGATAGATAAGCAACTTTTGCCTTCTCTAAAAGCGACAGAGCAAGAGATAGATAATCTGGTTAAGGCATTAGATGGTAAATATATTCCTAGTGGTGCATCTGGCGCACCTACAAGAGGAAGACCAGAAGTGTTACCTACGGGGCGTAATTTTTACTCGGTAGATATTCGTGCTATCCCGACAGAAACGGCTTGGGATGTGGGACGCAAGGCAGCAGAAGCTTTGGTTGAACGCTATACCCAAGAACATGGTGAATATCCTCAGACCCTAGCCATTTCTATTTGGGGTACTTCTACTATGCGTACTGGCGGTGATGATGTGGCTCAGGTTATGGCATTGATGGGAATTCAGCCTGTTTGGGATGGGTTATCTCGCAGGGTTGTGGATTTTGAAATACTTTCTGCTGCCGTGCTTGGACGACCCCGTGTCGATGTTACGGTAAGGGTGTCGGGTTTTTTTCGCGACTCTTTCCCCAATTTACTCCATCTTATCAGTAAAATGACTAAATCGATCGCGGAATTAGAAGAAGATGCCCAAATTAATCCGCTGCGCGATCGAGTTAAAACAGAAACGGAATTTTGGCAACAACAAGGATTAACTTTAGAGCAAGCCCACTCAAGAGCTAGTTACCGCTTATTTGGTTCTAAGCCTGGTGCTTATGGTGCTGGTTTACAGGGTTTAATCGAAGGACAAAATTGGCAAAGTGATGAAGATTTAGCCCGTGCCTATCTCAATTGGAGTAGTTACGCTTACGATGCAGATGGTAAAGGGCATTGGGCAGCCGAATCTTTCGAGCAAAGATTGAAACAACTACAAATAGTCCTGCACAATCAAGATAACCGCGAACACGATTTATTAGACTCGGATGACTATTATCAATTCCAAGGAGGAATGACTGCTGCGGTACGTTCTTTGACTGGGAAAAATCCTGAGGTTTATTTTGGTGATAATTCTGTTCCTACTAATCCGAGAGTGAGGAAATTAACTGAAGAAATTGCTAGGGTATATCGTTCCCGCGTTATTAATCCTAAATGGATTGAAGGAGTAATGCGTCACGGCTACAAAGGAGCCTTTGAAATGGCAGCCACAGTAGACTATTTATTTGCTTATGATGCTACTACTAAATGTGTCGAAGATCATATGTATGAAGGATTAGCCAAAGCTTATGTTTTAGATGAAAAAGTACAGCAATTTATCCAAGAGAAAAATCCTTGGGCATTAAGAGATATGGCAGAAAGATTGTTGGAGGCAAATCAAAGAGAAATGTGGAAAGATGTTAGTGAAGAAATATTAGAAGAGTTGAGAAATATTGTTAATCAAGCAGAGGGAGTTATTGAATCAGTTAGTAGTTAATAGCATTTATCGTTAGTAGGGATTGGGAATTGAGATTCTTCCTATGTTTTCGAGTTTGCTGCTAATTAGTTAAAACTGTTATATCTCTCTTGCTATTTTTAAGAATTGGTATGATAAACATTCAATAAATTTATATTTATTTGTAGCTAAATGTAGTAAAATTTTGACAGACGAAACTAGATGCTATGACTTAATTTTGATAAGGTGAAAGTCCTTGGCACAACCGCTTAAACAGTTTTACTGATAGTCAGGGGTCGAATAAACATCAGATAAATCTCGCAAATCAAACCATTATCAAAAGTTTCTCATTTAAATATCTCTCAAAGTCTCCCCAGAAACCACCTAGGCGAGGGGTAGGGGGCATTATGGTAGTTTGTCCCGCCAGAAGAACTCCCTGGCAACGTTAAAAATGTGTTGTAATTGAATCAACATAAATTACAAACAGTAATTGCGATGGGTAAATCAAAAAACAAGTTCAAAGCAACTTGGAAAAACCAAAAGGAAATAGGTCTTATTTATGGCAAAAGTGCCATAGCGGTAGGAAAGGCTTTAGTTGAACTAGGGTTGAAAGATAGTTCTACTAAAAATCCAACTACTTTGGCACTTTCAGAAGAGATTGCTAAATCTACTCCATTAAAAGATGGTACTCCATTTTATCTCTGGCACAAAACTAAAACTTGCGAGAAATTGGACTCATTAGATGGCTGGAGTCGTCAATCCCAAGAAGAACGGGATTTGCAAAGGCTAACTTCCGAGTATATATCTTGGACAAAAAAAGCATTAAAAGCAAACGATGACGGAGAGCATCATGTAATTGTTGATGGCTTGTACGATGAAGCACAATCCTATGCCAAACAAATTAAAAAGCGTGGTGCTGATTTTATCGAAAAGGCTAACGAGCGTATAGCAAAAGCCAAATTAGAGAAAGAATATCTAATTAAGGAGTAAGCTAAGGTTCTTTGGAAGGGAAAACTAACAAACAAGGTATTCGCTTTAAAGACAACCAATTAGTTTGGGGAAAGCTAAAAATTAATCTCATTATTAATTGGCTTAATCCAGTCATTAAACATGGTTTAGATTCCCCAGTAAAATATGTTCGTATCTCCTCAGAGCAGTTCGACTTGAAGCTAGGAAATATTAGCCAGATAAGTCAAGAAGGGCTACAAGCTAATGTTAACTCCTAGCCTGAATCTCCTAAATTTAGCGAAGCGGATTTAGGAGAGTGGCTCAAAGAACCAATGCTCCAAAGAATGGAATCTATCTTTAGAGATACACTAAGCAAATGGCGATGCAGTATGATTGAGTTTTCTGGGGAGACAGACCACATCCACCTCTTATTTGAGGCTCATCCATCGCTCAATTTATCTCAATTAATTGCTAACTTAAAGACAGTAAGCTCTAGATTAATTAGAAAAGAATATTCAGATTATTTAAGTAAATACTTTTGGAAACCTTATTTTTGGTCTAGTAGTTATGGCTTGAAATCTGTTTCGCGTGGGGCAGAATTTGGAGTGATTGTTGAATATATTCAAAAACAAGAGCGTCCACAGCCTCCCACACCGCCAAGTTAATCCCGCGCTTAATTATCGGGTAAGCTTGCGCTGTACCCCTAGTACTTTGTCAAGTTAGAAATGAGGGTTAAATTTTCGCTCCTGCGAACTCCGAATTCCCAACTCCAAACTCCAAACTTTTCTCGCATCCATCAAATCAATCTTGACAGACTAGTAGTATGCAGCGCATAAACGCACAATCAATTTTCATTGGCTTAAAGTTTATTTAATTGTCTTCGAGCTTGATTAAGCTCTTAGCTCATAGCTGCATGGGAGCGGTCGTAAATAGCATTAAAACTGTTGATAGTCTTACCTTGGATATGGCTGTGATATTTAGGATCTACATCGACACCAATTTCGGCAGCAGTACGTGCTAACATCGATTTTTCACGGTTTACTACCATTTTGTGATGACGTATGAACAAAGAACGAGCTTGTGCTTGAATAGACATTTCTCTTTTCTCCTTATTCCTTATATCATAAATATATCATATTTTCTGTATCAAATAATACTTTTTGAGTCACTCGATAATTAAAGCAAAATCCCACGTTATTGAGGCGTGGGATGAGCATGAAGTACTCCCTACCTACTTCGTGAGGTAGGAGTATCCGTTCCATCACGGTTCAGTTGCGGGTTTTATTATTACTTAATTTATTGGTTTGCGGGCAACCCAGTATTTGCTGAAGAAATGATTTTGGATTTCAATGTCCACAAATCCTGCTTTGTCCAAGCGATCGCTGATATGGTCAGTAGTGTAATGTCTGTAGTAGGGTTCGTGGAATAAAATGGGGAAGTTATCCATCATGTCCTGAAATTCAGGAGAGTCGATCGATTGCATAGAATCGCAAATAACAAATGTTCCTCCTGGTTGCAAAATACGGAAGCATTCTTCTATTACTCTTTGACGAGCTTCTGCTGGCAGTTCGTGGAATAAAAAGACAGAAGTAATACCATGGAAATAATTATCTAAGTAAGGTAATTCTTCTGCATTTGCTTGGAGGAGTTGGGGTAGTTCCCCAGGAATTTCTGAGAGTAGTTGATTAGCTTTACGCAGATATGCAGGAGATAAATCTGTGCCAAACAAGGATGCTTTGGGTAAGCTAGCCCGAATCATTCTAAGGGTACGTCCAGTACCACAAGCAACATCGAGGACACGCATTTGTTGAGCAGTAACATCGGTAAATGCTGCTAATTTTCGCTTTAGAGGAGCAAGAATTCTACGACGCATGGCATCTGCTGTCCCGTTAAACAGAATTTCTACTTGCAAGTCATAGAGATTGGCAGACATCTCGCTGAGATAGCCGTCTGTCTGATAATGGAAGTTTTGCAAATAGTAAGCGGGATAACCTTCTTTGTCTATTGTCGAGTCAAATTTTTGATACTCTTTGTTTTGTGCGCGTTGCCAAATTTGAGTCAAATCTAACCAGACTTCGGGATAATAGCGAAAAAAATCCGACCAAGGATTGTCAAATAATAAACTAGCTGGATATACTCCTTTTTGAGCATCTTGCCAGTCAGCTTCTTCGAGATCAGATAGTCTTTGCTGTAGTTTGTTTATAGTTTCTGGAGTAAGAGATTTAACTTTATCTTTTCTTTCAGGCACAACCATATCAGTTAGACGATCGCTGATGGTTTTATGGGCAACTCCAAAGACTTTTTTACCTTCTTGAAAGGTTTGATAGGCAAATTTGGTTAAAGACTCGGGTACAAATTGGTCAATACTTGGTGTAGATTGCATAGACTTGAAAATTTGTTGACGGCAAATTAGTAAATGATGAAAATAATTACTAGCTGTCAGACTTAGCGATCGATCGACTTAGTTGACAACATAAAGTTTTATTTACTTTTGTAAATACACATAAAATTAGTATAGTCAAAATTGATTTAAAAAACCTCGACTCACTACTGTCTAGAAATCATCGCTCGGCTTGTGGTAGTTGAAAGCTTTGTTGTTTAGGACACCTAATTGAAACCTATCAAATCCAAACAACCGCTCGATGTTAAATGTTCTATGAAAAAGCTTACTACAAAACTAAATAATAAGTAAGGAATAATGGTAAAATAGGGTTACTTATTTGATTGAAAGGTATATACCATAGGGCTTGTCAACATCCTTTCACTCTACCCACCAAAAAGTAGGTGGGCATTCTTCCTTTGCCCTTAACATCGATGTCTCCTCTTGGTTGCAAAATATACTTATCTTTTAGTAATTCATAAGTAGAAGCAGTAACCTGAATACGATCGGGTACCCCATGAGATTCCATACGATAGGCAATATTAACCGCATCTCCCCATAAATCGTAAGAAAACTTTTTAGTACCAATTACTCCTGCTACTACCGCCCCTGTATTGATGCCAATCCGAATACTTAAAGTTTTATCTGTTTCTGAATTGAATTGGGCGATCGCTCGTTGCATATCTAATGCCATTTCCGCGATCGCTTCGGCATGATCGTCCCGTTGTTGGGGTAATCCACCCACTACCATGTAAGCATCTCCAATAATTTTAATTTTTTCCAGTCCATATTTAGTACTAATACGGTCAAATTCTGAAAAAATTTCGTTGAGAATTTCTACAATTTCAATGGGAGGTAATTGAGCAAATAAGTTAGTAAAATTAACCAGATCGGCAAATAAAATTGTAACAGAATCAAAATGATCGGCAATAGTCCTATTTTGTTTTTTTAGTTGTTCGGCAACCATTTTAGGTAAAATATTAAGAAGTAAATTTTCACTTTCTTCCTGCTGATATCTTAATGCTGTTTCTGCTTTTTTTCGTTGAATAAATTGACCGATTTGATTGGCAATAATTAGCATCAAATCCACTAAATCTTCATCGATTTTTTTTTCTTTTTGAAAAAAAAAGTTCATCACAGCTAAAATTCTATCTTCTCCTTGTATGGGGAAACCAAAACCTCCTGACAAACCTACTTCTAGAGCTACATTTTGACGCAAATATTTTGATTTTCGTGAAGAATTTTCATACCAAAAAAAAGAATTATTCAACCAAATATCACCAACAATATCTTCTTCTAGTCCATAGTTGTTTTTTTTGGTAATAGCAATCAGTTTGTCAACTTTAAAAGGATTTTTAGTCCAAACTATTTCACATTTTAGTTTTTGTTGGCTCGTATTTTTAGTCGAGCTTATCCAGATTTCCCCTACCACCAAATCTAAATTTTCACATATTATTTGAAGTAACTTAGAGCCAGCTTTAGCAAAATCTTGAGAGTTAGCTAATATTTTACTAATAGAAGATTGTACGTTTTGACGCTGTTGATAACGTTTGAGATTAGTTATATCTCGACCGAGATAAATTAATTTATTATTATCATTTTTTTCTATCTTTATTCGCGAACAACTAAAAGATATAATTTTAGTCAAGCCTTGTCTGGTTTGACAAATAACCTCAAGATTTTTAATTAATTCTCCTTGAGTCAATAAATATTGCTGAATTTCTGATAAAAGAAAATTGGGATCGGCAATAATCTTATTAATAGATCGATCGACTAACTCTTCTTGACTATAACCGAGTAAATTAACTGTAGATTGATTAACTCGTTGGACGACACCTGTATCGCTAGTAATAATTAAAGCTTCTGCCATAGAAGCAAAAACACGCTCATAAAAATAAATAGACTGTGCTAATTGGTTAGAAAGCAGACTCGAATCATGTAATAAACTATATTCTTTAAATTTATCATTCCAAGATTGCATCCAAGCACTATGAGTAGTAATTTCTTCCAAAAAAATAATTAGATAATTATCATTATTGAAAGGATAATGAGCCAAATGAATAATAAAATAAAGTTGAGAAAAAGAAGATAATGAAACAGAACTAACAAATCGATCTACTTGAGAACAAATATTTATTTTTGGTACAGAAAAATGCTTTTTTTCTCCTTCCAGAATTTTATTAATTATCGGTTCATGGTTACTTAATTCTGGTAAAAATTCCCGAACATCTTGACCTCGACTTAATCTTCGCTCGGGCGAAAAAAAACGAGATATAGCTTGGGAATATTCAAAAATAACTAAATCTCGATCGACAATAAAGTATTCTATGTGTTGAGGAACAATAATTTTAGTAGAAACTAAGGTCATTAGGTCTATTCATTACACCATAGAACTAAAATTTTCAGACGCTACTCGTGCAAACAGATTTAATATCACTTTACTCACTATCGATCGAGCACGATCCCGCCTTGAATTTTAGCAAAATCTATGAATAATATACCCAAACTAGATAGTAAAAATACTAGAGGTTTCTACTGATTTGAGGATTAGGAATTAAGAAATGCAAGCGTCATCTTTTGCCCAGTCACCAATCACTAGTTACTTTTTTGAACAGATGAACTAGATTGAGATAGATAGATACCAAATAAAACTAACACAAAAGCGATCGCATTCAGCCAACTAAGACTTTCAGCAAAAATCAGCCAGGCTAAAATAGCTGTATTAATAGGAGTGAGAAGTAAGAAAAGTGCTACAAAACTAGATGAAAATCGATCGAGACTGTAAATGAGTAAACCCTGTCCGCAAACCTGACAAACAACTGCCAAAGCAATAACGACTAGCCAACCCAAGTAAGAAGAAGGAAAAAGAGAACCGTCTGTTAACCAGGCAACAGGTAACACCAATAAAGTACCCAAAGCGCAACGCCAGAACAAAATAGTAGTGGTACTTTTATATAATCTTAACTGTTCGCTTGCCAAAAGATAGATGGCATAAAGTAAAGCTGAAAATAAAGCTGTAGCATCTCCCAGAAAATTGTCAGAACTTACTTGTAAATCGTTACTACCGATCGCAATTGCTCCGACTATTGCTATTAACATCCCCCAACAAAATTGACGATCGAACTTTTGGTTGAAAATTAACCAGCCACATAAGCTAGTAAATAGAGGAGTTAAATTACGCAATACAGTAGAGTTAGCTACACTAGTTTGTGTTAGAGACCAAGCCCAAAAAACAACAGAGGCAGTAGAGCTAACTACAACTAATAATAGTAACCAACGTTCTCGATTAGTATAAGTTGCTAAATTACCTTCATCAATTTTTTTATTAATATAATTTGAAGATGATTGTCCTAGTTTACTAGTTTCTTGAGACAACCCTAAAATTAAGGTGGCAATCCAGAGACGATTAAAAATTATGGCATTAGGGCTAATTTCTGTTTCACCCAATTTGAGAAAAATAGCTGTAAAAGATAAAAACAATAAAGCTAGAAAAATTGAGACTAACCCTATACCAGTAGAATTTAGCTGTTGAATTCCTATCAGCTTTTTTTGTAACCAAGACAAGCCAAAGGATTTACTAATGTAAAACGAGAACATTTCCCACCAAGGATACTAGTGATTAAAACTAATCATACAAATAATCTGTATTACAATCACCATACTTAGGTTAGAGTAATTTTCCCGAAATTTACCAACTTTCTTCGGTTTGGTGTTAACTTTGTTTAACTAAAGATAGATTCTTTTTACAAGAATAATAATTAAAATAAAGAACTTATTAAAATAACTAAAATATTATTCTAATTAAGTAAAACTTAAGCTTAAATAAGAAAGTAATTTCGCCACATTCCTATTTACTCACAAATTAAGCTAATAGTATTAAGCATTTATACTTATGACAACTATTGCCCAAAATCTGACAAACAAGTCTGTAACTATCCAATCTTCTAAGGTTGTAGAAAATAATGAAACTCACCCGTTAAAAACTGCTAATGGTGTATATGTAACTATTCACGGTCACTTTTACCAACCGCCACGAGAAAATCCTTATTTAGATACCATCGAGCGTCAACCAAGTGCTCATCCCTACCATGATTGGAATGAACGCATCCATTACGAATGTTATCGGCCTAATGCTTTTGCCAGAATTCTCAATCACCGTGAAGAATTAATTGGGATCGTCAATAACTTTGAATATCTTAGTTTTAATATTGGTGCAACTTTGATGTCGTGGTTAGAAAAATACGATCCCGAAGTCTATCAGCGCATTATTGAAGCAGATCGAAAAAGTTGTGAAAGACTGAATGGCCATGGTAACGCGATCGCTCAAGTATATAATCATATTATTCTGCCCTTAGCCAACGAAAGAGACAAATATACCCAAATTCGTTGGGGTAAAGCAGATTTTCGTTATCGCTTCCACAGAGAGCCAGAAGGAATGTGGCTAGCAGAAACTGCCGTAGATTACCCTACCTTAAAAGCTTTAATTGATGAAAATATCCGCTTTATTATCCTGGCTCCTTCTCAAGCAGAAAGATGTCGCCCTCTACCTACAGAAAAAGACCCACAACCAGAATGGCATGAAGTAGGTGGCAATCAAATCGATCCCACCCGTCCCTATCGTTGTTTTATCGAAGATGGTCGTTATATCGATATCTTTTTCTATGATGGCCCTATTTCTCGCGATATGGGTTTTAGCGATATTCTTAAAACTGGAGACAACTTTATTGCCAGGATCGGTCAAGCTGTAAAAGGAGATAACCGTAAGTCTCAATTAATCAATGTAGCTACTGATGGAGAAACTTTTGGTCATCACCGGGGAGGTACAGAGAAATGTCTGGCTTATGTCTTTACCCAGGAATTTCCCCATCGAGGTTGGACGGTTACTAATTACGCTCATTATCTCAGTCTCGCTCAACCAACTTGGGAAGTAGTCCTCAAGCCAGTTACAGCTTGGAGTTGTTCTCATGGTGTCGATCGCTGGCAGGAAGATTGTGGTTGTGGTGGTGGTGGCACCTGGAATCAGCAATGGCGCAGACCCCTGAGAGATGCTCTCGACTGGTTGAGAGATAAACTTATCGATGTCTATGTAGACGAAGCCAGCAAATTATTTCGCGATCCCTGGCAAGCAAGAGAAGAATATATCCAAGTTATTCGCGACCGCTCTCCAGACAAAGTACAACATTTCTTTACCATTCATCAATGCCGTGAACTAACTCAAGCAGAAAAAATAGATGCTTTGCGACTATTAGAAATGCAGCGTCATACTCTGTTGATGTACACTAGCTGCGGTTGGTTTTTTGAAGAAATTTCTCGTCCAGAAGGGGTACAAATTCTCCGTTATGCTGTTCGCGCTTTAGAATTAGCAGGAGAAGTGGCAGGAATACACTGGCAAAAAGAATTTATCAAACTATTAGCTAAAGCTCCCAGTAATGTAGATGTATTCGGTCATGGTGCAGAAGTGTATCATCAGTTAGTAGCTCCCGCACAAATTAGTTTTCATCAGGTAGCTGCTCACTATGGCATTAGTTCCCTCTTTACCAATTATCCTCAACGAGAAAGAGTTTATTGTTACGCAGCCGAAAGACTAGATTATCAAAAACAACAGTTAGGAGTACTTACTCTAGCAGTAGGACAAGTCCGTTTGACTTCAGAAATTACTTGGGAATCTCAGCATTTTGTGTTTGCCGTCTTACATCTAGGTGGTTGGGATTTCCATTGTTGTATTCAGCCTTTTAGCGGTCGTCTGGCTTACACGGAAGTAAAACAGCAGTTGTTTGCTACCCTCGAACAAGCTAGTGCTGCTCAAACCATTATGGCAATGAATAAGCTATTGAGCGATCGCTCTTTCAGTTTGCAACATCTATTTGCCGAAGAAAGACATCGTATTATGCAGCAATTGACTGCTAAAACGAAAAAGCGTTTAGACCAGCTTTATACTCAAGTTTATCGAGAAAATTACAGTATTTTAGCTGCTTTTCAGCGGGAAGAAATGCCTGTACCTCAAGAATTGCAGGTAGCAGCCGAAATAGCTCTATCCCATCGTTGCTTATTATCTATTTCGGCTTTAGAAAAATCGATCGAAGACTCGGAAGAAATAGATAATCATTTAACCGAACTTAAGGGGATCGCTGCCGAAGCCACTCATTTAAAATGTCAACTAAATATCCCCGAAGGCAAGAAAACCCTGGAACAAATTATTTTGCGTTTGCTGTGGCGAATTTTATATGATGGCGATCCCCACACCTTAGAACAAGACGTTAAAAGATTAGAAACTATTATCGAGCTTGGTTATCAATTGAATTTGGGTTTATTCCTCGATCGCGCTCAAGAAGTTTATTTCCGTTGCCTACATCAAAAAATTATACCCGAGTGCTTCGATGATAATTCGGCAACTAGTTGCCGTTGGGACTTATCCCAAATTCGTCCTCTGCTTAAATTAGGACAAAAACTGGCGATCGATGTTCGGGTCTGGTTGGGAGAATAATTGTAGTAACTTTTGTTTAATTACGTTGAATCTCTTCGCCCTTTAGGGGCGGAGATTCCAGTTTTTAGCTCTTAGCCGATAAAATTAATATCCTGGTTTGTGTTAATTGTTAATGGTTAATTGTTGATTGAGATATATCTCATAAGTTGATACTGATAACTGATGACTGTTTACTGATAACTGATTTATTGCTCTTCTTCTAATGTCTCTTGAATGAACAGATTAGCCAATCTATTGTATGTTCCTGCACCAATATATTGAGGATATTTATGGGAGCGACTGTAAACCCAAATAATTTCCTCTCCATCGTAAATGCGGATATCCTCTAACAAACTTTTACATTGAGGTATTAGAGACTTAGCTGACTCAAGAGCATCAGTCCAGCGAGAATACTGTTGGTCAAATTTGGGGGTAATAACTCTAAACACGGTCTAATTGAGCTGGGAACTTACTTAGTATATTGTTATAGATATTCTTGGAGAACACAAATGGTTGATACTAATTCCCTCGATTTAATCGTAGCTGTTTTAGCATTGTCGATCGCGATCGCTGGTTTATGGATGTTATTTGGGGGAATATCAGCCATGGACAAGCAAGATAAGTAGACTTTATCTCTAAAACATCGATCGAGCGATCGCAAAGTACTTCGCTATGGTAGAACGCTTTCGAGAAGTGGCGTTGCCGATCTAAAGTAGGAAACCGAAACGCCCAAGAAATCATTGGTATAACTGTAGTTATACTATATTCATCAATATATTATTCTATTCAGTAGAACGATGAAAACCGCTATTTCTATTCCCGATCCACTCTTTTATACAGCAGAAAATATAGCTAAAAGACTAGGAATATCCCGCAGTGAACTTTATGCTAGAGCATTAGAAAGTTTTATTAAAAACAGAGATAAACAAGATATTACGGAAGCCTTAAATTCAGTTTATGAAAATCAATCATCTTCTTTAGATAGTGAGATTATGCAAATGCAGTCAAAATCATTACATCTTTATCTTTAGAGATACAAGAAGAAATTGACAATGGTTTACGTTTAGTTTTGTATTTATAATGCAAAATTAAATTAATACTAAGCACTTCCGATGTAGATACGAGCCAACCAAAAAGGAATGAGAATTGCCAAAGCTAGCCAATCTCGCCAACGAAGACGCAATTGATGCCATTGAACTTTATGCTCATTTGCGCCAGTAAAACCCCTGACATCCATAGCTATAGCGATTTGCTCTGCTCTTCTCAAGAGATTTTCTAGTAATTTTTCTGCGACTAATAACCATACTTGTAAGCTACGACGAATACCCAGTTTTTTCCAATCGATCGCTCTTGTTCTGATAGAACGTACTAAATTTTGTACTTCTTCTAAGACTAGGGGAATAAAACGCAACGATAGAGTTAAAGTTAAAGCAATTTCTGTGATGGGCAATTTAAAATAGCGCAGAGGCTTCATTAAATCTTCTAATCCTGCGGTAATTTCTTCTGGGGCAGTAGTTAAAAGATAAAGATTAGTACTGTAAATCAGGGTAAAAATGAGGGTACTCATCCGAACGGCTAAATCTAGAGAACGACGAGTAACAGTAAACCTGCCTTTATCGAGTAAAACATACTGATAAGAACTAGCTGGTGGTAAATCTAAGCCACTGTCAGGAAGTCGAGGTTGATAATCTAACCCATAACCATCGGGAGCAAAACAAGCAAAAATAAACACAAAAACCGACAAAGTAATTAGCCAGCCCATTTGTTGTCGCCACACCCTGAGAGGAATTTTGGCGGAAATAGTCAGAAGAAACAAAATAGCTACCATACTCAACCGCCAGTAGGGATTAGCTAACATATGAACTACTAAAAAAGTCATTAACCAAGCTAGTTTGACTCTAGGATCGAGTTTATGTAGCCAAGTTACAGGTTGTTCTAAATACAGTCCGATAGGAAGAGATTTCAGTAAGTCCATATTGAAGACGATCGGTGTTAAGCTCTTTTAAATAATACTTTCTGACCAGGCTAACATTATTACTGATGTAGAATATTTCAGTAACTTTCTTTTCGATACGTAAATTTACTGAAATTTGTTCTATAAAGTTACCAAAGTTGGAATTACTGCGATCGCGACAGCGACTACTGAAAGTCTCGCGCAGTGCCAGGCTTCGCCCGATCGCACTCAACCGTAATAGCTCTTTTCCATAATAGAAGCATTAGCTTAAAATAAAGTAATTAATATTATTGATGCTTGAATTAATTTTTATTAGCATTAGTGCTTTTATGGCAGGTACTTTTAGCGGAAAGTTCTTAGCCACTAAAGGGATAACCGCAGATAATGCCCTAGAAAATCATCAAAAACCTTTAATTTGGATTGTTTCTGGGATCGGTTTGATTATCGTTTTTTTACTGATTATAGATAAGTTCGATCTTGCGCCATTACTGCCAAAAGTTTTTCCATCTATAATTTTGTTATATTTTGCTGGTTATTTTCATCAAATTCTTATTGGTTTTGGCTGTTTTACCTGCGGACTAATATTACTATTAGAATTATCGGGCAAACGTTCTCCCCAAAGAATTTATCAGTTAATAATTTCTTTAGGAGCGATCGCTTGTGCTTTGAGTATCTTATTAATCTTTTTACGCCCAGTAGATCCTCTTCTGGGTACTCCCAAAATTATTGATGGAGTTGTTTGGCAGACTACGTCTTATACTTGTGCTCCTTCTAGTATTGCTACTTTAGGTCGTTATAGCCAAAAAAGTCCTAATTCAACTGAAAGAGAAGTAGTCCAACTAACTAAAACCAATCGTTTTGGGACGACTACTCTAGCGGAAATTAAAGCAATGAAAAAGTTAGGATTGCAACCAGAGTATGAACATAATTTATCTTTAAAAGATTTGGCTGAATTAAATAAATTTGCTTTACTACACGTCAAAGAAAAAAATCCGAGAAATGGTCATAAATTTTCTCATGCCGTTGCTTTACTATTAATCGATCCTGACGAGCAATTAGTAGTTATTGGTAATCCTTTGTTTGGAATTCAAGTTAAAACTTTTGCTTCTATGGAAAACTATTGGTTAGGAGAGGCAATATTGGTTAATAGTTAGTTATTAAGATTGTTGATTGTTATTTGCTAGTAGGGGCGATTCGCGAATCGCCCTTACACGATCGAGTGATTTATTTTGGAGAGTTAATAAGAGATTGAAATCGAGTATCTTTTCTAATTTTGTCGAAATCAGCATTGGTTTTAGCTATCTCTTGATATTTTTTGTTAAGAGAAATCGCTTTGGCTAAACTTTCAATAGCTGATGGTATTTGATTTTGTAGAGCAAAACAGCAGGCTCGATTATACCAAGCTAAATCATCATCTGGTTTAAGTTCGAGCGCCTTATCGTAGGAAGCTACTGCTTCTTCGTATCTGCCTAAATTTCCTAAAGCAATACCACGATCATACCAAGCTGAATAATTATCTGGTTTAATGGCGAGCGCCTTATCGTAGGAGGCTACTGCTTCTTCGTATCTGCCTAAATTTCCTAAAGCAATACCACGGTTATACCAAGCTGAATCCTTATCTGGTTTAAGTTCGAGCGCTTTATCGTAGGAGGCAACTGCTTCTTCATACCTGCCTAAATTCCCTAAAGCAAGACCACGATCATACCAAGCTGAATCATAATCTGGTTTAAGTTCGAGCGCTTTATCGTAGGAGGCAACTGCTTCTTCATACCTGCCTAAATTCCCTAAAGTAAGACCACGGTTATACCAAGCTGAATCATCATCTGGTTTAAGTTCGAGCGCTTTATCGTAGGAGGCAACCGCTTCTTCGTATCTACCTAAATTACCCAAAGCAACACCACGGTTATTCCAAGCTGAATCATAATCTGGTTTAAGTGCGAGCGCTTTATCGTAGGAAGCCACCGCTTCTTCGTATCTACCTAATTTCCCTAAAGCCCAACCACGGTTATACCAAGCTGAATCATCATCTGGTTTAAGTTCGAGCGCTTTATCGTAGGAGGCAACCGCTTCTTCGTATCTACCTAAATTACCCAAAGCAACACCACGGTTATTCCAAGCTGAATCATCATCTGGTTTAAGTTCGAGCGCTTTATCGTAGGAGGCAACCGCCTCTTCATACCTGCCTAAATTACCCAAAGCAATACCACGGTTATGCCAAGCTGAATCATCATCTGGTTTAAGTGCGAGCGCTTTATCGTAGGAAGCCACCGCTTCTTCGTATCTGCCTAATTTCCCTAAAGCAATACCACGACCATACCAAGCTGAATCATCATCTGGTTTAAGTGCGAGCGCTTTATCGTAGGAAGCCACCGCTTCTTCGTATCTGCCTAATTTCCCTAAAGCAATACCACGGTTATGCCAAGCTGAATCATCATCTGGTTTAAGTGCGAGCGCTTTATCGTAGGAAGCCACCGCTTCTTCGTATCTGCCTAATTTCCCTAAAGCAATACCACGACCATACCAAGCTAAGCTATCATCTTCTTCATAGTTCAACCAAAGATCTACATAAGTAATTGCAGCTTCATATCTTTCACACTTCATGGACAATAGAAATTGTTTATAAGCTACATTAGCTTGCTCATTATCACTTAAGTCTAATTCTTTAGTTAATGCCTGTAGTTCTAATAAGTCATGAATAGATTGTTTGCTATTTGCCTGAAAAATACTATTAAAGTCTACATCAGTTAAATTATCTTTTCTGGGAACAAACTTAAATAAACCAGAACGCCAGTCGAAAAAATCAGGAGCCCGTTTAATAAAATAATCTATACCAAAAGAAGGTAAAAGAAAGACAAAAGAAATATCAAAATCTTCGCGAAAACGGTCTCTTTGTAAGTTCAAATAGCCTAAAAATCTGGGTATACCTCGCCAACTTTGAGAGTAGCGTTCTTTACTAGTAAGATAAATATCTCGATTATCGCTATTACCAAAAGTCTTATCTTCGTATTGATAAAGAGAATGTTCTAAACCAGAAATAAATAATATATCTATACTTTCTTTGTTTGGTAACTCAATAATAATATTGTAGAGACTATCAATAGATTCGGTTAACCTTAATACTTCAATTTTTTTTTGACTAATATCTTGTTTTATTTCAGTGATAATATTTTCGCCTATTGCTGGAGAACATTGCACAAAAAACAAACCAAAGCCATCATTTCTTTGCAGAGAACGACGTAAAAACTGATATTCTTCTAATGCTTCTGAATTTAGCTCTTGTTTCCAATTAGTTATTCGTTGCTTCACTACTTTCTTGCTGCTGACTTTGCTGATAAATTTGCCTAAACTTAGAAATATCTTTAATTAAAGGGTGGACATCACACCAAGAGTTTAGTTCACTTTGTTCATCGAGATAAACATATTCTAGAATACAACGATTAAATAATAAATTACGATAATCGTCACTGTTTTCTAACTTTTTAGACTTAGCTACTTTTGCTAGGATAGACCATTGCGATTCTTCAATGGTACGACGATAAACGTCTCTTAATTTAGTAATGGAACGTCGTGCAGCCTTGGCTGTTATAGGTAAATCATCAATATTATTAATAGACTCTTGAATCAACTGCATTAATTGTCTGACATGACCACCACTCATGGCACACAATCTTTCTAAAATAGTTTTGTCTTCAAAAATATCTGTTTCTAAATTAAGGTTTGGATTAATTATTTTGATTCTTTTACTAATAATTTCTTTCAGTTTATCTAATCCTGGTTGATAAGGACTACCATCAGGTTGCTGAACCATAATCATCGGCAAAATGGTAGTATCTCCATAATTATCATACAAATCATTTGCCCGACTAGAATAAAGCAAAGAAATCGGTACAGTATAGACTACATGACAATCTAAACCTTTTAATTGTTGACTTCGATCGATAAAAATTCGATCGTGATTAGTACGCCCATCTTCTTGGATGGTAGGAGTGATACGGTCTAAACTATCAGCAATAATCACTAGTTTAATTTTACCTAACGGTAATTTATTTTGTGCCGTATCAATAAATTCGTTTAATGCTTTAAGTAACGTAATAGTATGAGGATTAACTAACTCTCGAATCTTGGCTCTTTGACTAGGTACAGCCCTTAGATTAGCAGTGATTTTGGCAAAAGTAGTTACAGCAGCCTCTACACTAACATTTTCAACTTTTGGAGGAGTTAATGCTAATTCTTTTAAATCTTCCCAGCGGTCTTCTAACCAATGGAGAATAGGATCGGGGTTATTGTCTTTTAATTTTTTTAGTAGATGTCTGGTACAGGCTAACAAGATATCAGTATATTGTGTATCTTCCGAATCAATATCTTCTTCATCCGCACTAAAATAGACTACAAAACAATTATGAGCTTATAAATACTGTTTTAATCTTAGTAATTCCGTCGATTTACCCGCACCACGATGACCTGCATACAATCGACAGGTAGGAAATTTAGCTCGTACAATATTCTTACCCAAATCCTGCTTAATATTGCTATCTCCCCGTACTTCTCCACACTCTACATAAGCGGGATCGCCTGGTTTCAGAGGGTCAAAAGGAGCGAAAGCATTGTAAATTTCGTCTATTAACATAGGGTCTGGGTTCATAATGAAAGATAATTCAAGATGGCAATTATTATATTAGACCTAGCTTAAAAACAGAATTTATGCTGCGTATCCTTAGTGGTTTTGGTTTAATTACAGGAGCAACTTATCCCTTGCGGGCATTGGCAACTTTTAGACGTAATCCTAGACTGTGGAAATATATAGCCATACCGATTTTAGTTAATTTAGTTGTGGCGATCGCACTTTATAGCGGACTATTATTTTTTGGATTCAATATAGTTGAAAATCTAACTCTAGATGTCTCTCGTTGGCTAGATAATGTTATTGCTAATCTTCCTGCTTGGCTGAGTTTTTTGGCTTATTCAACTGTAGTTTTAGCTTAGTTTTTGCGCTTAAGATAGAAAGGTTTATGCTTTGGCAGCACCCTACAACAAACCATCTTTTACTGGAATTTTCGCTTTTTGAAACACTGCTTCAACTGTAAACTCTAACCCCTCAAACAACGAATCTGTAATTATCCCATCACCCATATAAGTCTTCGGTGCTGCATCTGGATAAAAAACCGTGATGCTTCTGGCTTTGCTATCTACTACCCAAACCCGCAATACTCCAGCATCTAAATAATCTCGTGCCTTACCCGTCATTTGCCCAAAGGTTTGCCCAGGTGAAATAATTTCAATCGCTAAATCTGGCGGAACTGGACAAGCTTCATTTTCATTCCAGTCTTTTGATAAACGTTCATAAGAGATGTAAAGTAAATCTGGTGTAGGTACCCAATCACGTCCGTTACGAGTTAGTATAATTGACCATTCTGGGCATACTTCTCCTTTATCTTCACACCATTCGTAAATTAAAAAAAGAAGGGCGCGAGTAAGTGTCGAATGAAATTTTTTGGGTGACATTTTGGGAATTGCTTGTCCGTCAACGAGTTCGTAGGTAATATCCCCCTCCCCAGTGGGAAGATTTAAAAACTCTTGCAAGGTCAATTGATGGTTAACTTGGAGTATCATGACATGAATTAGCTGGTGGCTAACTTAATTTTAATTAGACATCATAAAAACAGAATTTATGCTGCGTATTCTTAGTGGTTTCGGTTTAATTACAGGAGCGACTTATCCTTTTAGAGCATTAGCAACTTTTGGTCGTAACCCTAGACTGTGGCAATATATAGCTATACCGATTTTAGTTAATTCAGTTGTCGCGATCGCTCTTTACAGCGGACTGTTATTATTTGGGTTCAATCTAGTGGAAGATTTAACCCTAGATATCTCTCGTTGGCTAGATAATGTTATTGCTAATCTTCCTGCTTGGCTGAGTTTTCTAGAATATACAACGGTAGGGTTATCTTTTATTTTGCGCTTGCTACTAATTGTAGTGCTGTTAATTGCTACAGGCTTTTTACTGACTCAATTTGGTGTATTATTAGGCGCGCCTTGGTATGGACAATTATCAGAACAATTAGAAAAAGTCTGTACGGGTAAAGTAGAAATTATTGAGGTAAGTATTTTTAGAGATATTGGACGAGCAATTTTATTTGAACTCAAAAAATTAGTTTTAATAACTACAGTAGGAATTCCCTTATTTTTGCTCAATTTTGTGGTGGGAATAGGGACTTTAGGTTCGACTATCGGCTCTCTTGCTCTTGCCACTACGATAACTTGTCTCGATTTTTTGGATGCCCCTCTAGAAAGAAGAAGGCTACCTTTTCGTCAAAAATTAAAAATAGTATTCCGTAGTTTACCTGCTAGTGCTAGCTTTGGTATTGTTTGTTTGGGTTTAATTAGTATCCCTTTACTAAATCTATTTACTATTCCTCTTTGTGTCGCTTCAGGAACTCTCTTTTTTTGCGATCGCATTTTACCTAAATATTCAGGGAAAAGATAATTAATTATTTGGTAAAACTCCAGTACGGACGTTCCATGGAACGTCGCTACGAATTCCGAACTAATTAAGACTTTTTCTTCTTCTGTCGGCGTTTATACATTGAACCTAGCCAATCGCTAAGAGAATGACTCATTGCACCTAACTCTAAACCACAAAAAAGAGCGATCGCTTCTTGAGGATATTTTTGTTTAATTAAACTAAAACTATTGAGAGTAAAAATTTGCCAATTCCAGTCAAAGCCGAAAATCAATTGCGCGATCGCTACCAACAAAATCGCTAAAATAGACAAAATACCTGATAAATAAAATAATCTAATTACTGTGCCAATAATTAACCCATGGGAAAAAAAACTCCGATGGCGGAACAGCTTTTGATAAGGCAGCCAAAAATAGCGCAATACTCCCCAACGTTTGAACTGAATTGAATAAATATCTAAATCTGGACCAAACATCAACCCGCTAAAGAGAAAAGCACCAGCAACAACTAGAGTTAATTCACCATCCCTAGTTAAAATAAGAGTCCCGCCAACAATCCAAGGGAGAATCCAAAGAGTAATGCGATCGTGAGTCTTACCTGAAGGCATAAACTGAAATACGGTGAGTTCGGAGTTCGGAGTTCAGAGTTATGATTTTTTCAACAAATTTTAACTAAAATGTTCTTGAATGAACCAGAAAGTGTATTCATGGAAAGTATCAATAAAAATACAGGACTGTTCAACCGTCGCTTTGCTAGCAATTTTGTTCCTTTACCTCCTTTCCAAGTACCAAAAGTGGGTACAACTGCACCAGATTTTAGTTTGCCTCAAGTAGGTAGTAATGAGAAAGTGCAGCTTTCAGATTATAGAGGTAAACAACCTATAGTATTGGCATTTACGAGAATTTTTACAGAAAAGCTATTTTGTCCTTTTTGCTATCCTCATATCCAAGATTTGAGAGAACGTTATCCAGAAATTCGCGATCGAGGTGCAGAATTACTGATGATTTCTAGCACCGATCCAGTACAGAGTCAACAGGTAGTTGAAGACCTCAATTTACCCTATCCTTTCCTGTACGATCCAGACTGCCAAACCTTCCGTCGTTATGGGGCAGGGCAAGCTCTCGGCGCACCTCTACCCGCTCAGTTTATTATCGATCGCGAGGGTAAAATTACTTTTCGCCATTTGTTCTCTTTTACCGATAGCAATGCGGAGACAGATACTATCTTGGCAGAGTTGGATAAGTTGGAGGGTAATTAGTTGTTAGTTGTTAGTCATTAGTTGTTAGGGTACATACATATGTTTTTTTCTAAGGATTGATAAGGAGGAGAAATTTGAGCGATCGAGCCTATACATCCCAGGTAAAGAATAATATTGAGACTCTTAGGGCTGAACTTCCACACTTGTTTGAAACCGATCTTTCTTACGATATCTATACCAAAGACATCTATTTTCAAGACCCTATTAGTATTTTTAAAAGTAAATTCAACTACCGTATTATTTTTTGGACATTAAGACTGGAACTTGTTGAGGTGGCGATGTTCGAGGTTTCCTCGAACATTTCAGCCCACCGTTCCCGTGCTTGAGTCGCCCGCGCTTACGCGTACGGAGTTCGGAGTTATCAAATTCTCAACGAGAGAATCAGTATTCTAAGCTCTCGGTGTGTATAGCAAAATCTCTGGTCAAACTAAATAAGTAGTTTCTTCACAAGTTCCTCAACATCATAATCTACAACAGATTCAGAAGCTTCAATAAGTTACTTGCAAGATGCGAAGAGATAAAAGTTAAACGAGGAATTGAGATTTATGGTAACAATAGCAGATCGCCCAAGAGAACTTCTGCCAGATAATTTAATCATAGGTTACGGCAATAGCTTGCGGAGTGATGATAGTATTGGCGTGCGGGTAGCTGAGATTGTTGCGAGTTGGCATTTACCAAAAGTGCGATCGCTTCCTCGACCTCAATTAACTCCAGAACTAGCTGCGGATTTAGCCCGAGCAGATTTGGTTATTTTTGTTGACGCTTGCCAAGCTACCGAGACAAAAATTATCGAGTTACAGGCTTTAAAACCACTAAATTCAACTGAAATTCGGAGTCATTTCAGCGATCCTAGAGCCATACTCAGTCTTACTCAGGCTCTTTATGGAAAATGTCCTCAAGCTTGGTGGGTAATAGTGCCAGGAGTAAATTTCCAATTAGGCGATCGCCTTTCATCTGTTGGGGAAAAAAATCTTTCTCGGGCATTAAGTCAGATTAAAAACTTATTGGTAGAGCGAGATATATGCACGAAGTCAGTATGATGCAAAATACTCTAGATATAGCGATCGCCCAAGCGCGACAAAATGGAGCAACTAAAATCGATCGCCTGGCAGAGCAAAATCGCAATTATTTCCAATCAAAAGAATTATTGGTTATTAACCTGCTTTCTTCTCCTGGTTCGGGAAAAACAGCCTTAATTGAGAGAATACTACAAGAATATGGTAATTCTTTGGGGATTGGTGTAATTGTGGGCGATCTGGCTACCGAAAATGATGCTCGACGACTGCAAAGTAAAGGCGCACCGACAATTCAGATTACCACTGGTAATGCCTGTCATAATGAATTGAATAAATCAAGAGTAAGTTATCGTATTTTTGACGCTAACTTACTAATTAAAGGGAGCCAATTCTCATTAATTATCTAATTATCAGTATGACAATACATCAAGGTCAAGTAATTTCCATTCGCGGTAGTGTAGTTGATGTTTTATTTCCTCATTCATTGCCAGCAGTTCATAGTTTATTAACAGCAGGAGAAAATAAACGGGTAGCCCTGGAGGTAATGATCCATCTTAGTTCAGAATTAGTCAGAACGATCGCTCTAACTCCAACTCAAGGATTAGCTAGAGGTTCGAGTGTCAATAATACCGGTCATCCGCTTCAAGTTCCTGTAGGGAATGCTTTACTGGGGCGGATGTTCAATGTTTTTGGCGAGACAATCGACGGTAGAGAACAATTACCAGCAAGTAAATGGCGATCGCTACACGCACCATCTATCCCTTTAAGCGATCGCGCTACGACTACGGATATTTTTCTCACGGGAATTAAAGCGATCGATGTCCTCGCACCATTAGAAAAAGGGGGAAAAGCAGGATTATTTGGCGGTGCGGGGGTAGGTAAAACGGTTTTAATTACCGAATTGATTCACAACGTTGTCAGTCGCTACGAAGGAGTTAGTATCTTCTGCGGTATTGGCGAGCGATCGCGAGAAGGAGAAGAACTCTATCGGGAGATGAAAGAAGCAGGAGTGTTAAATAACACTGTCATGGTATTCGGACAGATGAACGAATCACCTGGGGTACGCTTTCGTGTCGGACACGCAGCCTTAACTATGGCAGAATATTTCCGTGACGATTTACACAAAGATGTGTTGCTAACAATTGATAATATTTTTCGTTTTATTCAAGCAGGTTCGGAAGTTTCTGGCTTGATGGGACAATTGCCTTCTAGAGTCGGCTATCAGCCTACTTTAGCTACCGAATTAGCGGAACTAGAAGAACGAATTTGTAATACGGCATCGGGTTCGATAACTTCTATTCAAGCTGTTTATGTTCCTGCCGATGACTTTACCGATCCTGCTGCGGTACATACTTTTGCTCATCTTTCCGCATCTATTGTTTTATCTCGTAAGCGTGTGAGTGAAGGATTATATCCCGCGATCGATCCTTTGCAGTCAGATTCTAAAATGTTAACACCCCAAGTAGTCGGCGATCGTCACTATCAAATTGCCCAAGCAGTACGTCAAACCCTGGCTAACTATGAAGAATTAAAAGACATTATTGCCATGTTAGGGCTAGAAGAATTAGCCCAAAGCGAACGACAAATCGTATATCGCGCCCGCAGATTGGAGAGATTTCTGACTCAACCCTTTTTTACCACCGAACAGTTTACGGGATTAGAAGGAAAAATGGTTAAGTTAGAGGATGCTTTAGATGGATGCGATCGTATTTTGCATGATGAGTTTTCCGATCGTTCCGAACAGTCTCTCTATATGATTGGTAATGTAGGTGAGGTTAAATAAAGGACTTCTCTTGCGCCACAAACCAGATATTGTCCACTTTAGCGGTCATGGCAGTTCAACCAGCGAAATTATTTTAGAAGATGACTATGGCAACAGCCATCCCGTTTCAGTAAGAGCATTGAGCCAACTGTTTTCTATACTCAAAGATAATATTTGCTGCGTCGTCCTCAATGCCTGTTACTCAGAAAAACAAGCCCAAGCAATTGCCCAACACATTGAGAGTATCGTGGGAATGTCCAAAGGAATTACAGATCGAGCAGCTATAAGCTTTGCCACCGCATTTTATCAGGCATTAGGGTATGGTCGCGATGTCAAAACTGCCTTTGATTTGGGCTGCGTGCAAATCGATATGAAAAACTTAGACGAGCAAGATACGCCAAAATTGCTCACTCTAAGCTAGCATCATTAGTGCGATCGCCTAATAAAGACCGAGAATAATATTTCCACAAAACTTAATAAAATCCAGTATTTTCTCTTGCTTGTGTAAATTTTCACTGAGTTTTCGCTTTACTGCCATTCCCCTTAATTGAAAATAATAGTTAAGAGTAAGTTAAGAAAAGCACTAAAGCTCGATCGCTTTATCCATGACCGATCAAATTCACTTCATCCTCAACGATCGCACTGTCTGCACTTCTCAACCGACTGGTGTTACTGTACTAGACTATTTGCGCTTATCAGAAAAACTGACGGGAACTAAAGAAGGTTGTAAAGAAGGGGGATGTGGTGCTTGTACCGTACTGCTAGGAGAATTACAAGGCGAAAAACTAGTTTATAAAACTTTCCTTTCCTGTTTGCTACCTCTGGGGGAATTATCAGGAAAACATCTCGTTACCATCGAAGGATTAAATCGAGAACAGCTTTCTCCGATCCAGCAAGCATTGGTAGATTACGGCGCAACCCAATGCGGTTTTTGTACTCCTGGCATTGTTATGTCTCTGACGGGATATCTTTTAGCTAGTGAAAAAGACATAGATCGAGCAGAGGTTAAAACTGCTCTCAATAACAATCTCTGTCGCTGTACGGGCTATGGTGCGATTAAACGTGCTGGTAGTAAGTTAGTGCAATCTCTTGGTAATGGAGAAGTTCATAACCTAGAAACTTGGATCGATCGAGGCATTGTGCCTGAATATTTTCGCTATATTCCCGATCGCTTGCAACAGTTACCCCAGTCAATTCTAGAATCAGAAAATGACAAAGTATCCCCTAAATTCGTCATTGCTGGAGGAACGGATCTTTACGTGCAGCAAGGGGATATCCTGGCAGAGTCTACGGTAAGGTTGTTAAATCGATCTCCTCAAATGAAAGGCATTAGCACTGACGGCGATCGCCTTCACATAGGCGCACTGACAACTTTTGCCGAATTTGCTAACCATTCGGCTATGATCGAGCTGATTCCTTATATTCAAACTTACATCCAGAGAATTGCATCCCATACAATTCGCCAGCGTGCCACTGTGGGCGGGAATATTATTACTGCTTCTCCCATCGGAGATATCAGTGTTATGCTGTTGGCTTTAAATGCCGATCTGGTTTTACAAGCAGGAGATGATATTCGTAATGTCCCTCTGAGGGAATTTTTCCAAGGTTATAAGAAAACAGCGAAGAAATCGGGCGAAATTTTGACAGAGATTATTATTGCAATCCCTCCTTCCGCCACAAAATTCAATTCTGAAAAAGTCTCCAAACGTCAGTATCTAGATTGTGCTGCGGTTAATAGTGCGCTCAGCGTAGCTGCGCCTTCGGCGAACGCCATTCGTTGTGAAGGGGATACCATTCGCGAAATCTCAATTTCTATGGGAGGAGTCGCCCCTATTCCTCTATTTCTCAAACAAACCAGTAATTACTTGATTGGTAAACGAGTAAATCAAGAAGCGATCGCAGGGGCTTTGCCGCTCCTCCAAGGGGAAATCTCGCCGATCGCTGATATTCACGGTTCGGCTAGTTACAAGCGACTTCTTGCCCGTCAACTCTTAATTGCCCATTTCACCAAACTGTTTCCAGAATTTATCTGCCTACAAGACTTCTATGCAACAAATTGACCCGATCTCTCTCTTGCTTCATCTAAACGATTTAACCTTCCGACTAAGAAGTCCCGCGTTCTGCCACCAAGGATGTAGTGGCGAACGTCGGGATGAGAGGTCAGGCTGGCACTGGGAATAAACAGTTGGATTGATGTCGATCAAATCTTTATATATCAATAGTTTTGGGTGTTGTACAATACTAATGTATCTGAAATCTAGCTATAAATTGCTGTAAGTTGATACAATTAGCACCTAGAAAACTTGGAAATGGGTTCAGCAGAGTAGTTCTGCTGGTAAAATTCCAAACGTAATTAGGAGTATTAGTATTCTCGAATACGTTAGTACCGATGGTCTATCGGGGAAAGAAATTGACTGTCAAATAGTCGATCTATCGGGGATTATTGAGCTAATCAATAATCTAGATAAGAGGCTTGGGGCAGTAAGGTTCATCTCGCGAGGGATGAAGCCCGCACTCTATCTGATAGGATGAGTGTCGGGAGAAGTCACTCGTTCTATTCCCTCAGCCAACTAAACAGTTCACCTACAGTGAGGCTGAAAGCTTCAGCAAAAGGGGGGACGGGGAGGCGAGCGCTAACTTCTTCAAACATGGCGAGGGTGCGATCGGCAAAATAAACAAAGATCAGTTCTTCTTCTGGGTCGATCGACCAGCCCATCTGAGTACCGTGGGCGAGGCAGTGGAGGATGTTACGGACGACTTTGGTTTGATTTTGATTGGGGGAGAGGATTTCAATCGTCCAGTCAGGAGCCAATGTAAAGGTGTTGGTAACTTTGCCGTTCTCGTCGCGGGGGATACGCTCCCAGATAAAGACAGTGACATCGGGGATAATCGATCTGCCCCCAAAGGTGCAACGCAGTTCAGAATAGGCACGGGCAATATGTTGAGGTTTAAGAAGGGTGTTGATGGCTGCGACAAGATCGCTTTGAACCGTGCTGTGTTTTCCTTGGGGCATGGGTTTCTGAATAATTTGACCATCGATGAACTCGCTAGCAGGTTTGGTTTCTGGCAATTTGAGAAATTCATCGAGGGTTAGAAGTTGGCTGGGAATTTGAACCATAACCGTTGGGGGTAGATGGGTTGGGAATATTTCTGATTGTAACTTTTACAAAAAGTTAAGAGCATTGTCAATAATTTTTAAAAGTGAGATATTTATATGAAACGAATTGACGCTATCTATCACGTTAAGGGAGAAGCAGAATATGTTGACGATCTGCCCCTTCCCGCAGAAATACTCTATGCAGCCGTCTTTGCCTCACCTGTGGCTCATGGCAAAATTATATCTTTAGACATCAAAGATGCCCTAGCACTAGAGGGAATTGTGACAGTCTTTACCACAGAAGACATTCCAGAAAGCAGCCAATGGGGAACGATTATTGCGGATTGTCCGTTGTTGGCAAAAGATGAGGTGCAGTATATCGGACAACCCATTGCTGTAGTTGTGGGTCATACAAGAGCGATCGCCCAAAAAGCCACAAAATTGATTCGTCTAGAAGTCGAGGAACTTCCCATTATTGTCGATCCGCGAGATGCTTTCAGCCGAGGGCAAATTATTGGCACGCCCAGAACCTTCGTTTTAGGAGATGTAGACAGTGCCTGGGAAGAATGCGACTTAATTGTGGAGGGAAATTGTAAAATTGGCGGACAAGAACATTTATATTTAGAAACTCAACGATCGCGGGTCATTCCCCTAGAAGGAAACAACCTGCGGATTTATTCAGCCACCCAAAATCCTACTCTCACCCAGAAAACCATTGCCCAGATGTTAGGTTTGCCCTGTCATGCAGTGGAAGTAGATGTTAAACGCTTAGGAGGTGGATTTGGCGGGAAAGAAGAGCAAGCAACTCACTGGGCTGCCCTGGCAGCTTTAGCAGCTTGGCATCTCCGAAAACCAGTGGAATTAGTCTTATCTCGTTCGGAAGATCTTACAATGACGGGAAAACGCCATCCCTACTCCTCCGATTTTAAGATTGGGGTGACTAATGAAGGTAAGATTATCGCCTATGAAGTCAAGCACTACCAAAATGCGGGTGCTTATGCCGATCTCTCAACGGCGGTTCTAGAAAGAACCTTATTTCACAGCACCAATGCTTACTTTATCCCCAATACCCGTATTTTTGGAGTTTCCTGTCGCACTAACCTGCCTCCAAATACGGCGATGAGAGGTTTTGGGGGACCCCAGGCAATGTTTGTGATCGAAAGTGCGATCGCTAAAGTAGCCGAGACTTTAGGTATTCCTCGCGAGGAAATTCAACAGAAAAACCTCCTGCGACCGGGAAATAGGTTTCCCTATGGACAAGAAATACAAACTGACAGCCTGCGTCGCACTTGGTTAGAAGCAGAACAGACTTACAACTTGACAGCTATCCGCGATCGCATTAACCATTACAATGCCAGTCATTTTGAAACTAAGAAAGGTTATGCTGTGATGCCCATCTGTTTTGGCATTTCTTTTACTGCCACCTTCCTAAATCAAGCCAGTGCCTTGGTTCATGTCTATCCCGATGGCAGCGTGAGTGTAACTACAGGTGGAGTGGAGATGGGGCAAGGTTTAAGTACCAAAATTGCAGCGATCGCAGCTAAAGCTTTTGGTATCAGGTTACAGCGCATCAAGATTGAGAGTACCAATACCACCCGCATCGCCAATATGTCTGCTAGTGCTGCTAGTGTGACAACTGACTTGAACGGCAATGCAACCATAAGAGCGATCGTCCAAATTTTAGATCGCCTCATAGCTTTGGCAGCAAAAGAATTAGGGGTAAAGGATGGGGAAAATATAGCGATCGCCAAGGAAAAAATTGTTTATGCAGGAAAAGAAACCGATTTAACCTGGGAACATTTAGCAAAAGCAGCTAATCTTGCCCGTATTAATCTTTCTGCCCATGCTTTCTATGCCACACCTGGACTGGGATTCGATCGCGATCGGGAGAAAGGACATCCCTTTGCTTATCATGTCTGCGGTACGGCAATTGTAGAAATTACCCTCGATTGTTTGCGGGGAACTTATGAGATAGATGCAGTAAAAATTGTCCACGATTTAGGGCGATCGGTCAACGAATTGGTCGATCGAGGTCAGGTAGAAGGGGGACTAGCGCAAGGTTTAGGTTGGATGACTATTGAAGATTTACAGTTCAATGAAAAGGGAGAATTAAAATCTAATAATCTGGCAAATTACAAAATTCCCGATATCTATTTCATGCCCGATATAATTGACATTAAGTTTTTAGAAAATGACGGTAATTCTCCTGCACCCTATGGCTCGAAAGCTGTGGGCGAACCTCCATTTATGTATGGGATTGGGGTATTTTTTGCGATCCGTCAGGCGATGAAAGCTTTTAAGCCTGAGATGGAGTTTGCCTTTACATCTCCCCTTACACCTGAGAGGGTTTTGTGTGAGTTGTATACAGATCAACTCAAAGAAATAGCTTAGTCTATTGTTAGCTCTCACCGAAGGAGAAGTTGCTGCGCTCAAAGCCAATAAAGCATGGAAGTCGGCATCAAGAGTCACAACTACACGCTCATCATCTCTTGCTCTCTGAATGATATCTGTATCATCTGCTGCCGACAAACCAATCTCAGCAACGTGAACGGTATCAATACCAACCTCGCTTCGCAAAGTTGTCGCAGAGCGTGGCAACCCCTGGTCAAGCAGCAGTTTCATCGCTTTGAGACAGTTCTACAATGCGATCGTCCAAGTAGGAAGAGGCAAAAATAAGGGCTTGCTGGATATCTTCCTCTTCCAGTTCTGGAAACTCTTGAAACAGTTCTTGGCGATCGGGGTAAGTTGCCAGCAATTCAAGCACGCGACGAACTGGAAGGCGCAGATCGCGAATGCAGGGCTGCCCATTCATACGATTGGGATTACTGGTGATACGGTCTAACTTCATGTAAGTAACCCTAGCTCATTCGACAGTTAAAAAGCAGTCTAAATAGGTGTTGTTGGGTTTCGCTTCAGATACAATAATAGCTTACAGACAGGCTCTATTCGTCTTGAGTTAGTAGAAGGAATCCCGATTTTTCGCGCTTCAGATAGGGTACAGAATCGCATTGAAAATTTGTTGAGTAAACAAAAAGAATCTACCCTGAATTACGAAGAAGAAAAAGAATTAGATAATTATGAAGAATTAGACGATTATCTCAGCTTAGTCAATCGCACTGTCCGCAATCTTTACTTAACTTAAGTTCTTTCTATCTTACAGTGAAAGAACTGCTTAAGCATTGCTCAAACCTAACCTAGTTTATAGATTTGTCTTCCAATCGCTATATCAATGAAGCCACTCGAAACCAAGTACGCCAACGTGCTAACTATCTATGTGAGTATTGCCACGCCTCAGAAAAATGGCAGTATGTTAAGTTCACAGTAGATCATGTCATTCCTCTAGATCGAGGTGGTTCAAATTCCCAGTCTACAAATTCAGCTACCAGAAGATAAAATCAAAGACTTTAGCGCTCACCGAAGGTGCAGCTTTGCTGACCGCTGGAAGATTAGTGAATTAGCATTATTTGGCTCGGTTCTCAGGGATGACTTTCGTCCTGACAGCGATATTGACCTTCTGGTTACTTTCAGCCCCGATGCTGATTGGAGTTTATTTGACCATGTTCAAATGCAGCAAGAATTAGCTAATATTTTAAAGCGTAAAGTAGATCTAGTAAGTAAAAGAGCGATCGAGCGCAGCCACAATTGGATTCGTCGTCGAGCAATCTTAGAAACGGCAAAAATTATCTATGTCAAGTAATAGAGATATTGCAACACTTTTAGATATCTGTAAGGCTGCTAAACAAGTTCTGAAGTTTAAAGGAAAATTGGATAAAACTACTTTTCTCCAAGATGATAAGACTCAATCGGCGATTTTGTATCAACTCCCGCTCATTGGCGAAGCAGTGAAACGACTTTCTCAAGAACTACGCCAGCAACATCCAGAAATTCCTTGGTCTTTAATGGCAGGGATGCGAGATAATTTGATTCATGAATACGATGACGTAGATTTAGAGGAAGTTTGGAAAACATCAGATAAAGATATTCCCGATTTACTTGCTTTGTTAGAACCATTGCTTCCCAAAGAAGACAAATGAGCTTAATAAAAAACAATTTTTGGGCAAACTTATTGCAAAAGCTCTCCGAAGATCGGAAAGTATTTCTCGCCCTCGTCGCTCACCATACTCAAGGCTCTCCAGGAACGACAGGTGCAAAACTCTGGGTTGCTGAAACTGGCGAAATTTACGGCACTATCGGCGGTGGCATTATGGAATACAAGCTGATCGATCGCGCCAAGGAAATTCTCCAACGAGAAGACTTCAAGCCAGAAATTCAGACTCTATATCATCGTACTTCTGGTTCTGGTGAAAAGTCGGGCATGATTTGTTCTGGAAGCCAAACTAATCTCTATTATTTATGTCGTCCCTCAAGAGATAGAGAAATAATCGAACAAGTAATTTCTCTAATAGAAAGAGACATTTCTGGTTCTCTGTCGATCGATTCATCGGGAATGTCTGTGGCAGAAAAAGCAGTCAATTTAGCCCAACCAGAAATTCAGCTAATCCAAGAGTCAGGAAGGTGGAAATACGAAGAGCAATTACTCAATCGGCAGAGAATTGCCATTATCGGCGGTGGACATTGTTCCTTGGCACTATCGAGAGTCATGTCTCAATTGAATTACAATGTGCTGGTATTTGATACTAGGCGTGAGGTATCAACTTTAACTCAGAATAACTATGCACGGTCTGTCAAAATTGTGGAAGATTATCGAGAAGTAGGTGCTTTGATTCCCTTTGTTCAACTGACTTGTGTAGTTGTAATGACAACCGATTTTTCCTCGGATATCCGCGCTTTGTTAGGAGTTGCTTCGTTTCCCTTTCCTTTCATCGGCGTAATGGGGAGTCACGCCAAGATTGCTACCATCTTCGAGCAACTGCGACAAGCAGGGATAAGTGAAAATGTACTGTCTCGTCTCTACGCGCCTGTGGGACTTCCTATTGGTAGCCACACACCAGAAGAGATTGCTATCTCTATAGCTGCTCAAATTCTGCAAGAAAGGAAACTCTGATTGACATACAATTAATTTGGTCGATCTTTACTAAATAAATAAATTAATAACAAACCATGAAAGGCAGCTATGAAGGACTTTTATTCTCGTTAGTATCTATGATTACTATGGGTATTAGTAATTACCTGTACAAACGAAGCACTGAAGTTTTAGGAGCAACCAATACAACTTTCTTTTCGTATCTATTCAGTGTAATTATCGCGATGTTAATCTGGTCTCTATTCCGAGAACAACAGCCTTTTACTTACACGGATCTGTTCTGGCCTGCTTTATTAGCAGTGTTCCTTTTTATAAGCGTTTGGACTTTTAACTATGCCGTGCAATTTATTGATGTCTCCGTTGCCACAACTATCCGCAGTTTGGGTTTTGTAGTCACAATTTTACTGGCAATTTTTATTTCTCACGAAAAACTATCCACGAAAGATTGGATCGCTGTTGTTTTTGCTGTAATTGCCGTCTCGCTTTTTGGGTCAACAAAATCTTAAAAGTTAACCCAAGTAATGGAGTTTGTTTTATGTCATCTATAAGGCTAATGACCTTGAATGACCTAGCCCGAGTCGCTGAACTAGATGCGTTGGCATTCAATACCACACGACGCACTGATAGGCATCTACAGGCTTGTTTAGACCTTAACCCCACAGGTTGCTTTGTTGCTACTGCTCCCGATAACTATCTTGTTGGTTATGTTTTTACCCGAATCTGGGGAAAGTTGGGTTGGATAGGCGTGCTTGGGGTTCATCCTGACCAGCAGGGAGGAGGTTTTGGCAAGGCATTGATAAATACAGCTATACAATCTCTGTGCAGTTCTGGATGTCAAAGGATTGGACTCTCAACAGCAGCAGAAAATCCCCATAATGTTGGGCTTTATGTTCGCCTCGGTTTCCTGCCATGCTGTCCTACTTTGGAACTTTTTAAGACAACAGAACAACCGAGAGAATATATACCATTCACCTTCTCTCATCAGGTCGATCGAGATAGGGCATTGAAAATTGTCAGTCAGATTAGTCAACAAGCTAGGTCTGGCTTAGACTACGCTTCAGAAGTTCGCAATGCCTGCAAGTATCAGTGGGGAGAAATACTATTTTTTGGGGAGTCACAACCCTGGGCTTTTGCTCTGGTCAGAACCGAACCAAAAAGAGAAGAGTTTGTTGAAAAAGTGCTAGAAATATCAGTTATCGCCATGCCCTACGAGAAGCGAGAGCAGTTACCAAAAATCTTCAGCGCAATTGAGCAACTCGCTTACAAGGGGAACTTTGCTCAGATCCATCTTGCCGTCAATACCAGCGATGGGGAGTCATTACAACAAACATTGAAATTTGGTTTTCGAGTTAAGGCTGTGCGAATACGGATGACTCTCGAACAAATAATAGAACCAGCAACTGGTGTTGACTTAAGTAGATGGGCAATGTAAATAATTATTCGACTTCCAGAGCAACCAGTTTACCAGCACAAATATCAATCAATCCCTTATCTGAGAGTTTAAACTCTGTCAGGGTTGGACAAGCGGAAAAGGCAAGTGTCATGAAAGGAGATGGTAGATCGCAGCCGATTTCTTTGGCTACATTGCTCAACACCTCTAAATCATCGATCGCTCGTTCGTAAGGTTCTTGAGACATCAATCCCCCAACAGGCAAACATGACTCCCCAAGGATTTCACCGTTGCTACAGATCGCGATTCCTCCTTGAAGTTCGACTAAGCGATTTACTGCTTTTGCCATATCAATATTATTGATTCCCACCACCACAATCTGGTGAATATCGGGAGAAATACTGGACGCGATCGCTCCTTCCTTCAGACCAAATCCTCTCACAAATCCTTTGGCAATATTGGGTGTTGTTTTACCATGCCTTTCAATCACTGATATTTTCAAGATATCTTGGGTAATATCTGGCAAAATTTCCCCATTTTTGACGGTAAGGGTTGCCCTTTCCTCAACACTGATAATTTGTTCTCTAAATACTTTCAGAACATGAACCTGGGTTTCCCGTTTTCTGTCAGTTTTAAAGACAAAATCATCGGGTGCAACTGGTCTTCTTAGCCTGACAGTGTTTACCATCCACTGAGGATAAGTCCTAGGTGGTATTTCGGTGACTAATTTTCCCTGTCGGGCAATAATTTTCCCATTGACGATTACCGTTTGCACTGAAAAATTTTCCAGATCGTCAATCAGCAGGATATCAGCTATTCTCCCTGGCGCAATCCCACCAAGATCGCGATCGACTCCGAAATATTCTGCTGGATTAAGAGAAGCCATTTGAATGGCAACTACAGGATCGACGCCAGCTTTGATAGCTTTTCTAACCAAATCATCAATTAATCCTTCTCGAGCTATTTCGCGAATATCTTTATCATCTACACAAAAGCAACAACGGCGGGAGTTTAGTTTCTTTTCTGCGATCGCCTTAATCAGTTCAGTCAAGTTACGCATACTCGATCCTTCTCGAATTACCAAACGCATTCCTAGCCTGATTCTCTCCATGGCTTCATCTAGAGTAATTGCCTCATGATCGGATTGAATACCTGCTGCTAGATAAGCATTGAGATTTCTTCCCTTAAACCCTGGAGAACTGCCATCGACGGTTTTGCCTCTTTTGAGGGCAAGCTGAATTTGCTGGTGTACTTTGGGGTCGTTTTTCAGGACTTCATTGAATAAAACTACTTCTCCTAGACCAACAATTTGCTCCCATTCCAGCATCCTTCCCAGGTCATCTAGAGAAAACTCTTGGGCAGAAGTGATCAGATCGGGAGAAGCACAGGGAACACCTTCCGCAGCAGTAGCAAAAAATTTTAAGGGAGTCCGATTACATTCTTCTAGTAAGAGCTTTATACCTTCGACTCCTAAGACATTAGCTGTCCAGAGTGTTTCCCAGTTGACAGAGGTATTTCCCCTAGGCAATACGGCACGAGCAAACTCTGTCGGCGTAACCATGCTGGCTTCGATATGAACATGGGCATCCATTAAACCAGGAGACAGAAAAAGTCCTTTAGCATCAATGACCTGCGTTTTTTCACCAATGGTATGGTCAGCTTCTCCTACGAAAGCAATGCGCTCTCCTTGGATGGCTACATCTGCTGGACGAATTTCACCGCTAAAGACATCGATGAGTTGTCCATTTTCGATTACTATATCGGCATCTTTTTTCCCTAATGCTACGCTAACCAAGTCTTCTCTGGAAACCGCAGTTTGAATCAAATTTAGCATGATATTTTCCTCTCTCACGAGGCAATAGTCTTAACAATGGCAGTAAGTTTTAGCTGTCTGGCTTCAAACACTGGCTAACTGTTGTTGAGACTTCTTAGTTATGACCTTCTTGATTTCTGTTAATCGCTCCGAGAAAGAACCTGCTTCTGGAACTTCAGGCAAGCTGAAAAAGAGAATATTCTTCATTCCACGCCGTTCTACTTCCCCTTGCAGTTCTTCAGTAAATACCCCCTTGGTTTCACCAAAGCGTTGTAGAGGACTAGCATTCCAGACCATACCACCCCAGACTTGATTGTCATCTGCCTCAACCGCAGAACGCAGCAAGCCACAGGTTGGACTGCCATCTCTCATGACAAAGCCAATGACCTCATGACCATTATCCCGATAAGTCTGGACTTGATCGCACATCTGTTCAGCAATATTGCGACAGTGTTTGCGGAACATGGGGCTAGCATATTGTTTCTTAACTTGACCCCAGCGCATCGAGCCATAGTAGGTCACTTCGGGACAAGGCATTTGATAGATCGCTACGTCGTTATCCAGTAGCAAGTCAATTAGTTCTCTGATAGCTGCTGGTTGACTGGCAAGACCGCGCACGCAAGCATTCTGATTGAGGAGGCAGTGGGAAATAAAGATGAGCCTTCCAGAGCGAGCATCATCCACTGTATCCTTGATTCTCCCAAGTTGATCGGTCATTTTTTCCTCCACGCTAGTAAGAGTAAATTCTCCGGAGGTTGCTAATTTTTATCCTTTTAAGTTGCTTTCAACTAAAGCATACAACCTTTATCTCTATTTTACTGCCAAGCCATATCTGGCAACTATGGCGGCAAACTCTAAGTAATTAGACCGATCGACATTGAATTCTTGCAACATGATTGAAATAAAATATTTAACTTTAAGAACCTTCTCAGTCGCGATCTACAATGATTCTATCAAAACATAAGTTCTATCTACTCAGCAATAATGAAGATGCATATCAAGAATAATTGGCATTCAGAATCATTTGGAGGACTCGATCATGATTTTGATCCCCAGTGGATGTTAACTCCGACTCAACAGGAATTACAAGCCCAACTCATGGAGAAATGTACTACAATCCTGCGCCCTAATGCTAGAGAATTTGATGCCCATCGGATCTATCCCCGTAAAAATATAGAAGTGCTGGCCTCTTTAGGATTACTAGGATTACTTGTTCCTAAAAAATGGAGAGGTTTAGGAGAAAATCATACCTGTGCAGCAATGGTGGTGGAAACTATTGCTCGTTATGGTTGTCCCAGTACTGCCATGTGTTACATTATGCATCTTTTGGCAACAACACTGGCTCTCTTACGGGCTGAAAGTAACCCTGAATTACAACAACTGTTACAGCGTTTAGATAGAGATGTTTTTATTGGTACACTCTCCTATTCAGATCCGGCCACGGGTTCTCATTTTTGGTATCCCCTTTGTTCCCAAGTTGAACAAGTTGCTGAAGGTTGGAAAGTCTTTAAAAAAGCTTCTTGGACAACCTCAGCTGGATTTGCAGATTGGTACTTGGTGGAAACGGTTAGTCCCGGATTTAAGGGGAACTACTCCGACATCTCCTGTTTCGTACTTTACGCTGATGAAAACAATGAGTTAAAAAAAATGAATACTGCCGAGAAAAAACAGTTGGCAACCAAACTGTTAACTGAAATTGCCGAAGAAATATCCTCTGAAAAGTGACCAACCGACAAGCGCCGGTTAGAGAACTTCAATATTCCACTTTATCGGTTTTCTCTACCCAGTCTTGAAAAGCGATCGCAGCTTCTTGTGGCATCATTTGAATCATCGGCAGATGACGTTGAGCGAGTGGTAATTGTAATTCCTCATAGATGAACTGATCGTCAAATCCAATTTGGGCAGCATCCACTTTTGTATTGGCATAGTAAACTTTGTCCAGTCTCGCCCAGTAAATGGCTCCAAGGCACATGGGGCAAGGTTCGCAGCTGGTATAAAGTTCGCATCCGGGCAACTGAAAAGTCTCTAACATTCGACAGGCTTCACGGATAGCTACGATTTCAGCATGGGCGGTTGGATCGTTGGTGGAAGTTACCTGATTCTGCCCTTGAGCAATAATTTTTCCCTCTTTGATGATGATTGCTCCAAATGGACCACCTTTTCCCGAGCGAACGCTCTCTTGAGATAAGACGATCGCCTCTTTCATGAACTTGCTGTTTAATTTACTGGTAGCATCTCGATCGACTTGTTTGGTCATAATGGGGCTTGGTAAATAATAAATACTTTAATAAATACTTTCTTACTATGAGTCAGAGATTACTGAAGAAACAAGAATTCTAGATCGTATTTTAGGCGATCGCCTAATGCCGTACCAGCAGTAACAAGGGAACACCCGTTAACAATACTCCTACTCCCACTAAGGCTCCTATGCCAGTATAAGTTAAACTTGCTTGCAGCATATAAACGCAAGTAGCACAGAAAAGTAAGGGCGTAAGCGGATAAAGAGGAACGCGGAACGAGCGCGAAACTTCTGGTTCTACGGTACGGAGGACAAAAAGCGACAGAGTCGTCAACAATAAAAAGAACCAAAAAACTGGTGCAGTATATTCCACCATTGTGGCAAAACCGCTGCGAGTCAGAGTGCCGAGCCAAATCAAGGCCAAAGTAATCGTTCCCTGTATCAATAAAGCATTAAGCGGTGTCTGAGTGCGTTCGTCCCAGCGTCCTAGCCAGCTAAACAGCTTCCAGTCCTGTCCCAGCGCGTAATTAGTACGCCCACCAGTAAAAATTGTCCCCTGCATCGCCCCCAGTGCTGAAACGGCGACCAGCAGACTAATGAATTGCACCCCCGCTTCTCCCAGAGCCTGACGCATCAAATCTGCTGCTACTGCTTGCGAATTAGCGATCGCGCTTAAACCCAAACCTTTGAGATAAGCAAAATTCACCAGCAAAAAGACTAAAGCGATCGCGCCGATACTGCCCACTAATACTCTAACCATATTCTGTTTCACGTCTTGAATTTCTGCGGAAAGATAAGCAGCTTCGCTCCAACCGCCGTAAGTGAGTAGCACGAAAATAAGAGCCGAACCATAAGAGCCTTCAGAGTTAGGAGTGGTAGATACCGCAGGAGTAGAAGATGAAGTCAAGACCAACCCTGTCCAGAAAATGAATAATAAACCTAATAATTTGGCTGCTGTTAACCAATTCTGAAGCCATTTACTCAGCTGGATACCGAGGGCATTAATCCCAGTCAAGACAATAACTGCTAAAGCTGCATAAATAGCAGCAGCGCGATCGCCGAGTGGAACTAACTGCACCACATAATCTCCAAACACAAAAGCCAACAGCGCGATCGAACCTGTTTGCATCACACTCAAGCGTGCCCAGGCAAACAGTAAAGCCATCTCTTTACCAAAAGAGCGTGTCAGATAATGGTACTCTCCGCCAGGGTGGGGATAGGAGGTTGCTAGTTCCCCGTAGCATAAAGCTCCCAGGAGAGAAATTAAGCCACCCAAAAGCCAAATCAAGAGAAAACTAATCCCACCGCTTACATTGGCAGCGACTAGAGTAGGAGTCTTAAAGATGCCTACTCCCACAACAATGCCGACAATAACTGCCACTGCCTCGATTACAGCAAAAGTTGGTTGGGGTTTGGGTTTATTTAACAACGAAGATTAATATTAAAATAAAGTCAGCAATAACGTTATGCTTGCTTCTGAATGAACTTTTCTCTTGTGAGAAAAAAACTCGCTCCTCAAAAGCTTAAATTACGCTTTCAACTCAATTTGTGAGAAATACGGTTATTCTATACTGTCTAAAGCAAATTTAATTGCTTCTGCTGCCCCATCTAGTTCCGCTCTTTTCGGCAATTTAGAGTAATTTTGACTAGACTGCCATCTAAAACTATCTCCTCTGAATCGAGGAAAGACATGTAGATGGACGTGAAAAACATCTTGCTTGGCAGCTTGACCGTCAGCCAGAAACATGTTGACTCCTTCACATTTTACACCACTGTTACGCAGAGCTTTAGCAATTCGATGACCGATACGAAACAGATGAGCTCCTGTGTCTTCATCTAAATCAGCTAGAGAAGCAACTTCTCGATTGGGAATTACGAGAACGTGTCCTGGATTAATCGGTTGAATGTCCATAAAGGCTGATACCTTGTCATCTCGATAGACGAAAGAAGCAGGTACTTTGCCTTGAATAATTTTGGTAAAAATTGTCGTCATCCTCAACTTTCCTCAAGAAACAGAATCTAATCTTTCAATTTACTCACGATGACCTCACGGGAGAATGGAAGCCGTGTCGCTTTAGCCCACGGAGGAAATTCGACACGGGAAATTTATTTCCCGTCAAGTTAATAGCTGTATTGATATCCATCTTTTTTATGTATATGAGAACAGTATTTGTAACTGATGCCAGCTACTCGTCCTGATGCTGTTGAAATGTCAAAACTACCAGAAGCACGAACTAGAACACGACCTGTATAAGTGCCAATTTTTTTACCTTTGGTGACTATTGTTTTAACAATATCCCCAGTCTGGAATCCTTTGTGAATCTTCTGATTGGAACGATGGCGAATAGGAAAACCACATTTATTAGTACCGCACATCTGCCTATTGCCCCATCCAGTGGCTTTTATTATTAAAGGTTGGTCAGTTAGAAATACCAAAGTATCTACTACTCCTGTAGCAGCAGCGTCTATATAATGTCGTTTTGGAAGGTTTAATCTCAAACGATTCCACTTAGTTTGTCCTCCTGTTCCAGTTGTAGTTGGCAAGATTCGCTTTAAAGTCTGGTAAAGTCTCCATCGAGTAGAATTAACAGCAGCAGCATCTTTTAATGGTTGTTTGGCTTGCTTGAGAATTCGAGATAATAAACTCGGTTTATCTGCCAAAAAGTCTTGAATATCTTGATTAGACTTTTTTTGGTTACAAGGTTGGCAAGCCAAAGTCAGGTTGCTGATACGATTTGACCCATTTTTGGATTTGGGAATAATATGTTCTACTTGTAATGGGACTTCGGTAGCATCGCAATAAGCGCATTTTCTACCCCATTTTTCCAATAAGTATTCTCTGACTTCGTAACCAGCTAATTCTCCTTGCTGATACTCGATTCCCGATATTTCCGGATTTTGGATACGCGGAGTATCAAACTTAACTAACTCCATAACGCAGTTCTCAATCGGAGCATAACGCATGAAACGTTTAACCCAGGTTTCAATCACCCGAACTCGATGAAGTAAAGATGGTGCTAACCATCCTTCCTCTCGTTTTCGATTTAGAAATCTTGGTTGACGATACCGAGTTTTTCTGCTTCTACGACTACGACGCAATGAACGACGAGACTCTAAATCGTTTTTGATTTGTTTGCCTCTGTGTTCTAATTCTGCAACCCAAACAACCTTGTCATTATCCAATAGAGCTATACCAGTCTGAATCGAGCCTGGGTCTAATTTGATTGTTAACTGTTTAAGAGTTGGTTTGTCTATAGCTTGCTTAAGAATTATGGTAAAAGGAAAACGACGATAAACAGACGCTTTTCCCTTGGACAATAATTCTCTCGCTCTTGCTGGTGGTACTGGATTTAATGGTTGTTTGTTTGTATCAATAATAAATACATAGTTTTGCATTTCTGCATCTCCATTTCTGGGTTATGTGTGCCTCGTCAATCTTTAACCTCGGTACTATTCAAAAAGCACTGGTTTAATCTCGATAAGCCTGTTTAACTTTTTGGTTGTAGAGCCTAGAACTGGCAAGCATTCTAGGGTACGAACATTAACTCTTGGGTTAAAGGTAGTTCTTAGAATAAGAACTAAGACTGGTCAGGTACTAGGTTGACAAGCTCCCGTTTAGAAAACGGGAGTGGATGCTCCTACGAGATTCCTGACTTCAATGAATTGCTTAAGGATGGATTAGTTGTCAACAGAGGTAAAGCGATCGCCTTTTGACTTTGCTCTTCCCATAGCTTTCGGTCGATTCCAGGCACCAGTAGACCTCCCATTTCCTGTTTTAATTTTCTGACTAGAGAGGCAACCACCGCTTGTTGAGAACCAGTTGTTTGCCAAATCCTACGCTGGCGTAGTGTTGACATTTATCTCTATCCACCTGAGCTCAGAATAGATAACTTCTATCTCTAACTTAGGCAAGAGATATGAGGAATTCGTGAAGAATTATTCTTTGTGCGATTGTCAGAAAAAGTGATGTATTTCCTATCGTCTGATAACTTCCAGCCAGTAGTTTTGTATTCTACTGAACGAGAATGTTTTCGGACCGCGCTCATGCTTCTACAGAGGGAGTAACTCACTACCTTAAACCCAGTGTAGCTGGTTACTTAATCGAGAAAGAATTGAACTATCTACAAAATGCGGTAGATAATCCTC
>JASJDJ010000155.1 GCA_030065635.1 Xenococcaceae cyanobacterium MO_188.B32 | reverse complement strand
GACTGTTCCCAAACGATATAATTTGTCTTGTTTAACTAAATCTTATCGTAAGCGTTGCGAAACGGTGCTTCAGCCTGTGTAGCAACATCCGCGCTTGTATCCAGCTTTTTCAAAGGCTGGAGAAGTCAATACATAAGATCGTTCTCTTACCATTCTAAATTGGCTTAAATCTTATCAATTCATTTTCGATATCGAGCGCAATTTTTCGTAGTTTACTAGCTAATATTTGAGTGAATCTCTTGGCTTACGCTTCAAAAACTACTTTAAGATTGCCACGTTTTTTGGGAACTCGACAGGCAGTTGTGCCTCCCGAACGCTCAAATTCGAGGTCTAGAACAGTTGCCAAGGCACAATAATCCAAGTCTGACAGCCAAAAATCCTTATTAAAACGGCTTTTGAGTTCCTGAGCATCCCGATACCACCGTTCGGCGAGGTCGAATCTCTGCATTAATTTAGCGATCGCGCTCAGGCGGATTTTGGCTCCATAGACATAACCTTGAACTTCACAAAGAGCGATCGCACCAGTTGCCAATTTTCCTTCACTGTTAACGATGCAGTCTCCCGAATCTTTCCAACCTTGATTGAGCAGACCTCCAGGAGAAACACGTTTGTAACTTAAATACCCCGTTGCCTGACAGTTACGGTCGAGCCAATCCATTGCTGCTAAAGCAGCCGACCATAACTGTTCTAAAGTATGGCGATCGCCCGTCCAGGCGTAGTATTCCGCGTAGAGAATCAACCATAAAGGGGTCGCATCTACCGTACCATAGTAGGGAGTATGGGGAATTTCGCCACAACGAGCCATTTCCCCCAGACGCAGTTCGTGAAGAATTTTGCCTGGCTCTTCTTCTCGCCAATCATCTTTGGTTTTACCTTGATATTGAGCCAGAATAGCCAGAGTATTCTTAGCAATTTGGGGGTCGAGGCTCAGAGTTTGCCAGGCAGAAATCAGGGAATCTCTACCAAATAAAGTAGAAAAACAGGGAATTCCTGCCGATAAAGCCTTTTTCTCCTCAAAGCTTTGTCTTAACAAGTAAAGATCTCGTTATGCTCGTTCGATGAGACGATTAAAAGTGTTGCTATCAGAGCGAATGGTTGTCACCCGTTGCTGCCACTGTTCTAATTCCATCGATTCGGCTGCCTTAGCCTGTACCAACGTCATTGGCGTTCCTACTTTGGAAATAGAACGGCGGTTCGTCAACAACTGCACCCGATAGCCCAGGGGGATAGTTTGATGGGATGCTAGTTCTAGTTGCCAGATTGCCATATTACCTTTACAGTAATCGGGCTGAGTTTCGGAAAATTGAATGCGCGATTCCATTACCGCCCCATCCAAACCTTGATAGGCAATGACAATTTCTTCTGATACTTCTAAAGGCTCTAATTCCTTGGTTTCGTCGTTCTCGGTTACTAGACGCAATATTTTACCCCGTTCTTCGCGCTCCCGTCCCCGTACTTCAAATAAATCGACAAAATCAGCATTAAAACTGAGACTGAGTTCAAAACTAACGGGACTAGTGCGATAGTTGGTAATAGTTAATTCTTCAAATAGCCCACCATTAATGGCAATTTCTCGCTCGATACCGATAGTTTCTGCTGTGATTCCTTTATCTTCTAGATAAGGGTTAGCACAGAGAGCGGAAAGGGCAAAGCCCCGACTGGCATTACTACTGAGAAGAATCGGTAACTGTCCTTCGATTTGTAATTCTAGACGACTTAAAAAACGAGTATCTCGGCAAAATAAACCCAGAGTATTGCTTTCTTCCCCTGGCAGACATCCAGGAATGTTACCTAAAGTATCGGTGACTAAAAATATATCATCATCTTTGAGGGTTAGGGTAGGAATTCTCGGTTCGTTTTTAACACAGGGCCATAGAGGAATGGGTAGGGTTTCTGCATTGACAAAAGTTTTGCCTTCAAGTTCAAAAGATTCTGTCATAGTCAATTAATAATCGAGAGTAATAACGAAGTTGGAGTAGAGAGTTAATTATTAATATGCCTTAACTTAAGTGTAATTTTCAGATATGAAATTCCACCCTAGGTTTATCCTATCCTAAGTTTAATTTAAGTTGACGACCCTTGAGGATACGCATGGATGCAATCGTTGAAAACTGGGATTAGATCGAATCCATCTAATTAGTTGTAATAACTTTTTGTTTTCAATTCTTTTCTCCTGCCATCTGCCTCCTGCCTTCTGCCTTTCTCCGCCGATATTATGGTTGTTTAAAAGGATTTGATATTAAAAGTTGTTGGGGAATAAAGGAGTATTTCTTTATGCAGTTAAACGATTGAGATCTACAACCAAGTTAGAAACTTGTCCATTACTGGCAAACCTATGGGCTGTAAGTTTTTGATAAACTGCCTCATAGTCATCTACCATTCGAGTGACACTAAAATTAGCCACAATGCGGTCGCGACAAGCACAACGGTTAATTTCTGAAAGGCGATCGAGGTCAGCTATACATTCAGCTACGTCATGGCATAAAAAGCCAGTTTTACCATCTTCGATTATTTCTTTAGTCGAACCCATAGCTATGGCAATTACTGGCGTACCTACTACCATTGATTCTGCCATTACTAAACCAAAAGGTTCTGACCAGGTGATGGGAAACAGAGTCGCTACCGCACCACCCATTAATTCGCATTTTTGCTTGTGGTTGGCTTCACCGAGAAATTCGATCTGTTTGCCGTCAATATGTGGTTTGATTTGTTCTTCAAAAAATTCTCGATCGACAGGATCTACTTTACCTGCCATTCTTAAATGCCAGCCCGATTTTTTGGCTATTTCAATCGCCAAGTGTGGTCCTTTTTCTGGAGCTATCCGACCTAAATTGGCATAAGGAAAAGCTGCGAAATCGACGTGGGAGTGAATTAACTTCAACACGATCGAGATTTATGGGAATTATGCAAGAGATGTCATGAACTAGCGTTCACAACCCACGGATGAAAATAATTTAATTCTGACTCCTTCGGTGCGCTTGCGAATACACCGTAAGACTGCGATTCAGTTCCACTGCTCCTAACTCCCGATCTTTATTTTCAAGACAGGTCTCATCTACCATATATTTTGGTTTTGGAGCAAAAACTGAAAATAGAAACAAACTTTATTACTAAAATTTTGAACAAGTCATCTAGTTTATGTAAATTGAATTAAGTTTATTGTTGTTTTATTTTTTTTTGAATGTTTTGTCAAAAAATTGGGAAGTTTGTAGATAAGGATTAATCTTAATCTTTACTATTTACGTTCATTCTCAGGGCAGGTAGTTTCATGCTTCCATCAACTTCGACTAAAATACCACTAAAAGCCAGCTTAGTTTCTTCTGCTCAAATAAAAGAAATTTTAAAAGACCAAATGTCATTAAATTGTCTGTGTATAAAACAACTAAGTTTAAAAGAATTTTTGTCTTTTCAGGGGTGGCTTCCTCCCAATACTAAGGACTTTCTTAATTCACAATGGTTAATGGCACTAAAAGAACAGAAACAAGAACGAGCCAGACTAGAGTGGAGTAATTCTTTGGCAGTTGCCAGACTAAAATCTATGGTCAAAAAAAAAATTGAGAATTAATACTTTGGTAATATCTAAGAACAAGCTTGTAACCATTGAATTATTGAAATAGGTAAGTCGACTTTACTGCGGGTTTGTGAATTAATACAGACGTGTTTAGTATTACCTCGAGCTAGTGGTTTCTCCGCTGAAGTAGTCGAGAAAATCTGATAATCGATCGCAAATTTATGGTCACTTATTTTTTTAGGTACTAGCTTAATTAATAATTTATCTCCGCAAAACATAGGACGAAAAAAGCTAACTTCAGCATGAACTATTGGTACGGCAACCATGGAGTTAGTCACAAAATCTTGCCAATTAATACCTGCTTGGGCTAAAGACTCTTCATAAGCTTCATGGCACATATTCATGACGCTGGCAAAATAGACTACTCCAGCAGCATCAGTATCGGCTAAATAAACAGTACGACTATAAGAAAAAGCCATCGTATTTGCGTTATTTTATTTAAGGTTGGGTCTTGTTGCTAATTTCAACCTTAACTGATTACTGATTACTGTTGACTGAAATATGTTTCCTAGTTTTATTTCTACCGATGCCAATAATCTTACTGAGTCTACCTCGATCGAACTAGTTAAAAAGCTAAGTATAGAGCCTATTTTAACGACCCTGATTCCTCATCCAATCCCTACTACTTACGTCCGGCAAGGCAATAACAATACACCTATTCTATTACTCCATGGTTTTGATAGTTCTCTCTTGGAATTTCGTCGCCTTCTTCCTTTATTAGCTACAGACAACGAGACTTGGGCAGTAGATTTATTGGGATTTGGCTTTACCCAACGTCCAACAGATGTATCTTTTGGCATAGAAGCAATTAAAACCCACCTTTACTATTTTTGGAAAACTCACATTAGCAAGCCTGTTATTTTAGTTGGTGCTTCTATGGGTGGTGCAACAGCGATCGATTTTACCCTTACTTATCCAGAAATAGTCGAAAAACTAGTCTTAATTGATAGTGCTGGTTTAACTAAACAGCCAATTGTGGGTAAGTTTATGTTTCCCCCCTTCGACTATTTAGCTACAGAGTTCCTCCGTCAACCTAAAGTAAGGAAAAATATCAGTCAAGCAGCTTACTATGATAAGAGTTTTGCTAGTCTGGATGCTCAGATTTGTACTGCACTACATCTGAAGTGTGAAGGCTGGAATCGAGCGTTAATTGCCTTTACGAAAAGTGGTGGTTATGGCTCTTTTCTGAAAAGGTTAGAGGAAATTAAACAGCAAACCCTGATTATTTGGGGAAGAGAAGACCGCATTCTAGGGACAAAAGATGCAGATAAATTAAATAAGGCGATCGCCAATAGCCATCTTGTTTGGATCGATCGATGCGGTCATGTTCCTCATTTAGAAAAACCACAAATTGTTTCTGAAACGATAGACTCTTTTGTTAAATAAAGCTAATTATTGAACTAATTATCATCGATCGAAATATAACTAGATCGACTAAAAATACTTTTTCTCTCCTTTTTGCTAAAGTTATTAGCGATCGAGCTTAGATTAGCCAGCAATTACGGGTAAAATAGAATTTTTAATTATGAAAACTAAACCCTTAACGATCTCTGTGAAAATGGCAGAAATTATGGGGGTATTTTTGCCACTTGCTGAAACTGTCAGAAGAGCAAATCAACTACTCGATCTATCTCGATTTTTCAGTTGGTTTGATGATTACATTCTAGGAATTATTCTTTTGATAGCGGTCTATTTGGTCAAGACAAGGAAAAACAATTCAATATAAATCCAGAATATTTTGTAGAGACGACGGAAAATTTTGCGTCTCTACTTCTAAACTTCTATATTCTCAATTTAACTTTACTTAACCTAGCGTTGCTGAAGCAGGGTATGATAAACAAAATTATTATCTTTGATTTGGCAATCAGAACTAGAAAAAAAGCTGATAGCTGATAGCTACGAATCGTATTCCTAACAATTTCATATTTAAATCAGCAACACCCTTAACCTTACTTTTTCGGCGAGAGAATCATCATCATGTTGCGACCTTCTCTTTTCGGATGCTGCTGTACTTCAGCAATATCCTCTAGGTCGCCTGCCATCCGTTTGAGTAATTCTTCCGCTAAGTCAGCATGTTGAATTTCTCTACCTCGGAAACTAACTGTTGCCTTTACTTTATCTCCTGACTTAAGAAAACGTTGAGCATTTCTAACGCGCACATCATAATCATGCTCGCCGATTTTGTAGCGCATTTTTACTTCTTTTACATCGGCATTATGTTGTTTTTTCTTAGCTTCTTTTTGTTTTTTATCTTGCTCGTACTTATACTTCCCATAGTCCATAATTTTGCAAACGGGAGGGTCGGCTGTTTCGCTGACCAAAACTAAATCTAGACCCTTTTCTTGAGCTATTGCCATAGCTTCTTTGGGGGACAACACTCCTAATTGTGCGCTATCGGCATCTATAACTCTAACTGTTGGGAAACGTATTCTTTCATTAATTTTGGCTACATCCCGATTGTTACTACGTCTTTTATCTCTCACAGGCGTATATTTATTTTTCCTTGTAATTTAGTTAACTAAAAAGTAGGTATTATTTATTTATTCACTATTTTACTAATTTTCCTTTGGGAAAGATTAAATCAGCTATAGTTTTTGCTGTAACTCGTTGTAAGACAAAGTATCAATCTAGCTAAATGTATAGTTTGAGAGGCACAATTAAATTAGTGTAAATATTTTTGAATTAAATAATTTTGACATCTAATCAACTTTGGCAACAACGGATTGGCAATCAAAGGGACTGGGTTTGGCGAGGGTGGCAAACTCGCTACAGTTACACTAGAGCCAAGTCAAATTCTGAGACTCCTTTAATCTTGCTCCATGGTTTTGGTGCTGCGATCGAGCATTGGCGCAACAACATTCCCATATTAGGACAAGAATATCATGTTTATGCTCTAGATTTACTTGGTTTTGGTGCATCTCGTAAAGCTAATACTAACTACAGTGTTTATCTTTGGGTAGAGCAGGTACACGATTTTTGGCAAGCTTTTATCCAAGAACCAGTGGTATTAGTGGGTAATTCGATCGGCTCTTTAGTTTGTCTGACTGCTGCCCTTACTTATCCAGAAATGGTTAAGGGGATCGTTATGCTGAGTTTACCTGATGTTTCTATTCGGCAAGATACGATCCCTCGGTGGCTTCAGCCAATCGTTAGTACCTTAGAAAATCTGGTTGCTTCCCCGCTTTTACTAAAAACCTTCCTAAAGGTATTACGAAGACCCTCTACTATTGCACGTTGGGCAGGAGTAGCTTATCAAGATAAAAAAGCGATTACTGATGAGTTAGTCGCTATTTTATCTATCCCTGCTTACGATGAGGGTTCGGATAAGACGTTTTCTGCCTTGTTTAAGGCTGTTAGACGATCGGAATTTGCTCCTTCTGCTAAAGAAGCATTACCCCAGTTAACCATACCTATGCTTTTAATTTGGGGTAGTCAAGACCGCATGATTCCCCCTAGTTTAGCCCCTATGTTTGCTGCTCTCAATCCTCGGATAAAATATATAGAACTGGAAGGAGTTGGTCATTGTCCTCATGATGAATGTCCTGAGAAGTTTAACCAAATTTTACTGGAGTGGCTTCAAGATAACTACTAGTTAACGTGATTTCGATGAAAACCTAAATCTTGCAGATATAGCAGTACGTATTTATATTAGGACGTGAATTAATGGCTAATGGCTACTTGCGAGCTTGCTACTTGCTACTTGCTACTCACCGTTCGCTTATTTTTAAATGGAGTTGGTTAATAAATGAGAGCAATAAGCGTCTGTACAAGGCTTTCAGCCGTTTAACAGGAGATAGAGAGACAATTTTAGGCGATCGCTATGACCACGAAGCGATCAGGACTTGAAGAATCTGAAGAGCGCGATCGCGCAGTGGCACTGCGCGATCGCATGAACTAAATTCCCTCTGGCTTACCTCCTCTACATCTTCTTAAACCCTTATGCCGTAAGCTTTTCGTCATTATAATTCTGAAGGGCTCAGAAAGGGCGAGCGAACGGTGAGTTGCTACTTGTTACTTTGCCTTGAGATGTCCTAACTTTTGTTGGTATTGCTATAGATGCAAGGGTTCGGGGATCGCTTTTATTCCCAGATGTTTGGAGATGGAGTTTTTCCACCTCCTTTTTATTCTGTTGTAAGATCTTCTTGTTAGAAGGTAAAGGTTGTTCTTAATGCACCGATAAAGATATCATCGTTGTTATCACTTTGATTGGGATTCACTAACCAAACCACTCCTGGAGTCACAGAGATATTATCAGTTAACTGGTATTTATAAAAAGCTTCTACATGGAGAGGAATATCGTCAGGAAAATCAGCTTCACCAGCATCTAAGTCAAGATCGTCTAAGTATGGTTCGGCACCAACAACTACAGCCCCTAAGTTGCCTTCTTTACCTAAGTCGGGAAATACTAAAGCACCAGCATAGTTGAGAATTGTGGCTTCTCCTTCTTCTAGATCGGCATCGGTATAGCTAAACCAGCCTCGGAAGCTAATTTTAGGGTTAACATCCCATTGAAATGCACCACCGAAAGAATTAGTGATTACTGGATTGTCAGCCAAATTTGCAGGAACACCACCAATAGTCAAACCATTGGCAGCAGTCAACCGCAGATTACCTAAATTAGTACCCGTGCCACCCCACAAGAAAGAACCACGGAAAGGGGAAGTATCATAACCTCTCACATAAGTAGCACCTACTCTAATCGTATCAGTAGGTTTAAAAGCTATCTGACCCATAGCAGAGTAACTACCGTTAAACAAACCATTACCCTCACTAGGATCGCTACCATTGGGAGCTATATAGCCGGCACTAATTTCAAACTTCTCAATCGGAGAAAAGTTAAAACCAATACCAGCAGAACGACGATCGATTCCCTGACGATAAATAGGACTCCGTTCGGCAAAGCGAGTCAAAGCACCATTGGCACCACCACCTACGTTTAAACGATCGTTAAATACTTCGGCATAAAAATGGTGTGCTGCTAAGCTCGCCATCGCCGTAACTTTGAGTTTGTCATCAAAAAGGGGAAAAACATAGTGCAAGCGATCGATTACGACATCATTGTTAGCTTGTCCGTCAAAGGCAAAACGACCTTCGCGAGTGCCAGTTTCATCTTGGAAAGAGTTACCGATATTCCCCGCCGTTAGACGAGTAAATAACTTATCTTTGCCTGTAAAACTGCTGACTAATTGCAGACGAACACGGTCAGTAAATACTACTTGAGAGTCTACATCTTCTCCAAACGCTTGGGCGAGAGTGAAAGCAACTTCTCCCGCTAATTTAGTAGTAGTAGAGAAAGAATTATCTTCTAAGAAAGCGGTGCGACTTTCTAAATTATCGACTCTGCCAGATAAGGTTGCTAATTCTGCTTCAAATTCTTGGGTTAATCTTTGTAAGGTATCTAAATCTTCTCTAGCGATCGCTTCAGAGGCAGCAATTAATCGCTCGATTTGATTGAGACAAGCATTTAAACCCGCAGCAAATTCATAACGGGATAAAGCTTGAGTACCTCGATAGGTTTGATTGGGATAACCCACAATACAACCATAGCGATCGACTAAACTCCTGAGAGCTTCATAAGCCCAATCTGTTGGTGAAACATCCCGTAGTTGATTGACGTTAGTTACTTGCTCCATCGAACCAAGATTAACATCTGTCCCATTTTCAGTTAAAGGTTCAGAATATTTAAGTATTTGTTCGTGAGTTACTCTTTGTTTTTGGTCTTTCTCCAGATTAATTTCCTCAGCTACAACTGGAGCAGCAGAAGTTAGTATTGCAGTTCCGAGCAGGGCAGAACTGCTCAGTCGTGATAACTGTGCTTGTTTCGACATTAGATTTTTTTCCTCACACCAATAGAAAAATGAACGCAACTTTTGTTCATTTAGTATTTAAATTTTTCTGTCAATATTTGTTTGTATTAATTGATGCACAATTTATTTAGTCAATGTTATTTGTCAATCAATTTGATGCAATATTTAAATTCAACTTAGGTGACTTGATATTTATTACTAAAAAACTAATATTTACTTTCCCTACTATTTGATTCTCGCCAATTTTTTTCTACTTTGTGAATGCCGTAGAAACGTTTCCAAAAGGCATCTCTAAGCCAGGTAGGAAATATTTTATTCATCATGAAAACCAGTATATTTCCTCCTGTAGCTGCAATATAGCGAGGACGAGGTTTAGATGCTGCGATCGCCCGAATAATTACTTTGGCTGTTTTTTCGGCACTCCAACCTAAAACATCTAATTGTCGCTCGATCTCTTCGATATTTGCAAACATAGGAGCGTAAGGAGTATCGGCATAGTTAGGAATAGTTTTTTGTACTTTCTCCCAGGCAACACGGAAAAAGTCTGTCACCACCGGACCTGGTTCGACTACTGTAACTTTGATATTAAATCCCTCTAATTCCATCCGCAATACATCGGTTAGGACTTCTAGGGCAAACTTAGAGCAACTGTACATCCCACCTGCGGGGAAGGGAATTAAACCACCAAGGGAACTAATATTCACAATTCTACCGCTACCATGCGATCGCATCACGGGAATTAATGCCTGAGTTAACACCAAGGGACCATGAAAGTTTACCGCAAATTGTTCTTGGGCTGCTGCTGTCGGAATCAATTCTATAGGGCCCATCTGTCCGTAACCAGCATTATTTACTAGCACATCAACTCTACCGAACTGTTCTACTGCTTGTTGAGCTAAAGCTTTTACTTGCTCTACCTTACCCATATCTGTAGGGATAACTAAGACGAATGCACCAGCTTTACGACATAGTTCGGCTACTTGCTCTAATTTGGCTTGATTTCTGGCTGATAAAACTAAACGAATACCGAAAAAATCTTCTGCTAAGGTTTGAGCTAAAGCTGCACCAATGCCACTAGAAGCACCTGTAATTAAGATTATCTGTTCGGACAGTGTAATAGTTTTTGCCATGATTGAATAGGTAAAACTCAATAGTAGACCTCTTGCATAAGTCCTATAAACCTTGGTTAAGTCAAGGTAAAAGGTAAAAGGTAAAAGGGATTAATTCCGCTCGCTCGTTTATTTTTGCAAGAAGTCTAGTCTAAAATCTACACTTTGAGGCACGAACATAAAAATTTGTTGAATTGTTCAACGATACACCAGTCGCGGGAGGGCATTGCGAGACTCTAAACGGACGAGGGAGCGAGTGTTAGACTACCGTAGTAGCAGTTGGCGTTGAACCGTCAACCCACCGAAACCCTTAGGGTCGTAGGAATCTCCATACCTTCAGGTCGGCGAGGATGTCAATCTAGCACCAATGAACAAACCGCCTAAAATCACAAGACCCCAAGTATAACTGGGTTCGGGAATACTCTCTCGAGCTTCTCTTTCTAGGGTTTCTAAGGCAAATTGACCGATAATTTCATGGGTTTTCTTCGTGGGGTGAATACCATCCCAGTAGAAAAATTCATCGGGATTAGTGCAAGCAGGATTTAACAGACAAACGTCAGTTATATTACTGAAAGGCGATCGATCGGGGGCAGTATTAAACTGAGTAATCACTCGCTCGAACAAGCTATCAATTTCTAAGGGAATCAAGTTAACCTCAGCACCAAAGTTAGCACTTAAATCCTCGATTGTTGTGCTTAAAAGTTGATTATGTTCAACGCTGAGACGATTGAGTTGCTCTGCTGTGCCCAGCTCTACCATGGGAAAAAAGGGATCGAGATTATTAGCACGAGGAACACTGCCTAATAAGGGGAGATTGGGAATCAAAATATTTTTTGCCCCTAATCCCGCTAGATTGGTCAGACCATTAGCAATATTATTGACAGTTGTCTCTGGCGTGTCGAAAGGAGCAAAGTTAGGACTAGTAGTAGGTAAATAATCATTAGCACCATACCAAAAGATATAAAGTGCATTAGGATCTATAAGGTTAGTCAAGTTAGTCAATAAGCTAATTTGTCCTGGCTGTACTTCAGAAACATCTTGTAAAGCAGGAAACATCGGGTCGATCGTATTTACTGCTTCTGTAGTAGCACCACCAAAAGCTAAATTAACCCCACCTTGAGGCACAGCACCATTAAAAATATCGACAATTGGGGTCGGGGTTCCTAATTCTAAATCTCTGGCTAAATTATCAATCCAATTCTCCCCATTAGTAAATCTGCCGTTAAAATAACCTAAATCCTCTGGAGGAAAATTATTTCCTGAGGCAGCAAAAACATTACCTATATCAGAGAGACTATCTCCCAAGACAATTAGCTGACTAAAATTGAGACTTGCTGCTTCTACTCGAGTAGGTAAGAGCCAAGAACCGAGAAAAATACCTATAGCTGCAATTATTCTTTTCATACTATTTATTCTTTTATTGGATTCTCTTTTTAAAAGAGAAAGAGTTATATTTTATGACTAGATAAATTTGCAGTTATCTTGGCTGCAAACTAGAGAGTTACGAGTTATCAAAATATCCAATAAATTTTAAATAACACTAGTTATAAATAATAAATACCATAATCTCTAAACTTCGTATAATTTATTGGAGAAATATTCACGAAGTCTTCATCAGTATTTATCTAAATTTAAAAATATGAATGAATAATCAACTGCCAAGTTTGTTGAGCCAATATAGCTACTACCGAGATTCACACCATTTGAAAGCATTGGCTTGGATAATCAATACACTCATCTGTAGCGGAACAATTAACCTAAGCCAGTAGGAAACTCATACCATTTATCAAAAATAGCTTTTATAGCACTACGTATTTTGGTTAGGACAATTTACTAATCTCTCTCTGCGCTCTCTGGAGGGGCTGTCTGAGGAGGTCTCCTCCTCAGTTTATAAGCCCCGTCGCTCTCTGCGCTCTCTGCGGTTGAAATTAAAATTAACTATTGTGTCCTAACTTCAACTTGTAAAGCTATAAATTTTAACTTTCAGGCGATCGCCTCTCACTCAAACTTTGCCCTAATCGCTTGACACCCACAGAACAATCGAGACGATCTAAATGAATCTCGATAAAAGAGAGACGGTCTTGATTGAATTTTGCTTTGTCTAAGGCTTGTTCTAGCTCTCCTTCTGTTCGCACGTCACAACTCCAGCTATCCCCAAAAACTTGAGGTAATTGATGATACTTCCAAGGTTGAATATCATTATAAGAGCCTTCATGAATAGCTCTCTCAATGGTATAACCATCGTTATTAATCAAAAAGAAAATAGGATTGAGCCGATGCCTGATAATTGTGGATATCTCTTGGCAGGTCATTTGGAAAGCTCCATCCCCAACTAAAACAATTGGTCTACGCTCTGGTGCAGCGAGGGCTGCTCCCAAACAGGCGGGGACAGCATAACCGATCGAAGTATATAATGCTTGTCCGATGTATTCACTATCTCCATAGAGTACGAGATCGATAGTTGCAATCAAAGCATCTCCAGTTTCAGCAATGACAATCGAGCTTCCTTCTAACTCACCGATAAAGCGGTTAATTTGATTGTAAAATCTAGCATTAGTTAATTTTTGATTTGACCTAACTTCAAAGCTCCTAGCTAGGGAATCTTTGGCTGGTTTGATGTCTAATAATTCCGCTTTTTTAGGCTTGAGTTTACTGGTTAAACCTGCCATAAAAGCTGGTAGAGATACAGGATGGTAGAAATGATGTTTGATTTTGACTTTGTCTGAATTGGCGTTAATCAGTTTTGCTTCGGGTAATTGAGCAGTAAAACCACCAAGATTAATATCAGACATAAAAGCCCCAAGGCACAAGATGCAGTCAGAAGTTTCTACTCTCTGACGTACATATTCTGGACTCAAAGTTCCTGCATAGCTACCGATAAATTGAGGATGCATTTCTGAGAGGATCGATTTACCTAATAAAGTTGTAGCAAAGGGATATCCTGTTTTATCTAGCAAACTGCTCAATTGCTCGGCAATGCCATAACGATGTAGTTCCACTCCCGCTAAAATAACTGGACGCTGAGATTTTTCTAATAGCTCAACAGCTTCATTTACCGCTTCCGATAAAGCTCTCCGATCGAGAAGAGGCTCTAGCGGTAAGTCAACCGTTTCCGATATGGGACAGGGCTGGTCTACCATATCAGTTGGAATTTCAATATAAACTGGTCTACGCTCTCTTAAACAAGCGGATATAGTTCGATCGATCTGTCTGGCTGCCTGAGTCGGGCTGGTGATTCTAACTGCTGCTACGGTGATTTTTTCAAATACTTCTAGTTGCAGATTGTAATCTACTGCGGTGTGATGAAGTAGCAATTTTTGTCTTTCTTGAGCAGTAGAAGGCGCACCACTGATAACGATCGTTGGCACTAATTCCGCATAGGACCCTGCTACAGCATTAACTAAGCTCAATCCACCCACGTTATAGGTAACACAAACTGCACTAACTCCATTGAGACGGGCATGGGCATCAGCAGCATAGCCGGCATTGAGTTCGTTACAGGTAGCAATTAACTGGAGATTGTTTTCTAACAAGACATCCATTAAACCCAATACATAATCCCCGACTACACCAAAGATATTATTAATGCCAATTTCTTGTAGACGTTTGGCTAGATATTCTCCGACAGTTGGTAATTCTTGCGACATCGTGTTACCTCGCCCTGTTAAATTGTTTGCTTGAGGTTTAATTTATCTTTCAGTGTAACGATCTTCTTTGAATTCGATCGTGTTTAATATTTCATTCGGCCAAATTAGTTAGATTGTTCGAGGCAAAATATTAATGATCGATAGCGATCGGAAAGCATCATTGAGAGAGCATAGCAAACACTACGCTAAAATGCTTTCACAATTTGCTTATTCCAAGTTTAAGGACTTAGTTAAATCTAAAGCTAGATTGGCGGCGATTGAAGTTGTAGAAGTTAATCCTGCTTATTCTAGTTTGATTGGAATGACTAAATATATGAGTCTTTACGGGTTAAATAGTAGTACAGCAGCAGCTCTAGTTTTAGCTCGTCGTAGTCTTCGACTTTCAGAGCGTTTGCCTAGATTCTTATACGCCTTGTTGTCGCCAGTGGATGATAACAAGCACGTTTGGTCTTATTGGGCGCGGAGCTCAAAATTCCTCAAGGGTTGTCATAGACATAGTTATTTCGAGATGAAAGTTAGGATTGGGGTCAAGCCCGTTAACCAGAGTTCTAATACGGAAAGGAAGTTAACGGGCAAATCTGATGATACTCCAATAATTCCTAGTGATATCAGTGCGCTTGATATCACGTCTGCATAGCTTTACCCTAGTTTACGTAGATT
>JASJDJ010000154.1 GCA_030065635.1 Xenococcaceae cyanobacterium MO_188.B32 | reverse complement strand
AGAACACCGATTCAGTAATACCAAAAACTACTTTTTTGGATATTCAGACAACGAAATCTCGGCAAATGATGAACTCCCGTAATCCCAGATCTGGACTGGATTCTGAATACTGAATCGGTGTTCTAGCTTCCAACTGCACTGCTGGTCGTAATTGCCTGCCCGAATATTCAGGTCAAGGACGGCGACCCCAGTATGGTCAGCTTGTGCGACCTCTGCGGAGCCAAAGAAAAGGGAAAACCCTGGCAGCAACTGATCCAGATGGCGAGACCTCCTTTGAACAATTAGCCATGAAGCGTGGGCAATGTTCTCAGTTATCTGGCTTTGGTGTTGCCTCCCCTGCCCACAGGCTTCTGGGATCGCTGCCCCAAAAAGACTACTGGGCGGGAAGCGTCGGCGCTTGGCACAGACTCATTTTCCCAAACTTGCCCTAAACCATAGGCAAATCCGCAAAAAGAATTCCGTGACCGCTCATTTGCCCCCCCGCATCGCTGCTCATCGACGGCAAAAACAGCCCGAACTGGTTTCGACCATAGCTGCTTGAGTCAATTAATTAACAGAAGTTTTTGCTTCAGACCACAGTCTGGACTTGTTTCCTCATTCCCAACTTAGCGGAAAGTAGAGAACAAATTAAGATTACCAGCTAATTGGTAGCCAGGAAAAATTTTGACTAGATTAGAATTACTAATTTGCATGTGTTGTGTCAAGATAGTGGCGATCGCTTCTCGAAAATCATTAGTTACAGGCAGGTCTCTTTTTTGATATAAGATAGACTCACTCAATCCTTGCCATTCACCATACACTTTACCTCCACGAATTCCTCCACCTAACAACCACAAAACATTACCATGTCCGTGATCGGTGCCACGATTACCATTTTCTTTAACCGTACGACCAAACTCTGACATAACTACAATTACTGTATCCGAGTAGATCGGTTTTAATTCTCTAATGAGAGTAGCTAAACCTTTACCAAGAGATTTTAAAGACTTATTCAGACTCGCCTTTTCATTGATATGGGTATCCCAATTACCAATTTCCATAAAAGCTAATTGAGTTCTGGTATTACCTACCATTAGTCTGGCAACTTCGATCGCATCATCGACAAATAAATTTGCTGGAGGTGCCCCACGAGAAGAAGACATCATTTCTGCGTTTAATTCTGCGAGAATCTCCTCTCTAGCTTCGCGACCTTCTTGATAGACTTTACTTAAAACATCATTTTGACTATATAAGAGATCGAAAGCCTTACTAATATTCGGTCGATCTACAGGTAAAGCTCTTACTGAATTTTTGCCAGGAGATATACTAGCGATCGGCATCTTACCTTTAAGGATACGAGGAGTAGTATTACCTACATTGAGTGCTTGAGTTGGTCTATCTTTAGGTAAAGCAGCGAGTAGCCGATTCATCCAGCCATCGTCAGTAGTTTTAATCCCAGGAGTGCCAGTTTCCATATAGTCTTGGGCATCAAAATGAGAGCGAGTCTCATCAGGAGAACCGCAAGCATGAATAAAAGCTAGAGAATTCTGTTTCCATAGAGGTACGATATCGGCTAAAGCAGGATGTAAACCGAAAAAACCATCTAGATCGATTACTCCATCTTTTTCCCCAGGATAAGGCACGGCAATAGTTGGTCTAGCAGCATAGTAGTCATCTTCTTGGTGAGGAACAACTACATTTAAACCATCAACTGCCCCTCGTAGGAAAATAACTACTAATCTTTGCGGGTTTTGGGATTTAGCAATACCTTTAGCTACCCAACTATTCCAACCAATAGGCATCAGCATCCCTGCTGTCGCTAAACCTGCTGTCTGTAATAACTTTCTTCTTTTCATAGTGATTACTGATTACTATCAACGGTACATCATCTCTGGACTACCCAGAAGTAAAGCTGCACGGAGTCTAGGGGGAGTTTTATTTACAGCTTCTTTAGTTTGTGCTGATAAATTGCTGCCTAAACTAGCTTCTATTTTGGTAATGTCTACAGGGTCTTCTTTATCTAAAGTCCCATTAGCGATCGCTGTTGCTAAACTAATTCTTGTTAACATTGCTTCTGGATTAAGCCAAGGAGATCGAGTATTTTCATAGCCATCAGGAGTAGGACAGAGAAAGATAGGCATAGCTAAGCGATCTAACATTCCTCGTAGACGATTGTAATTAGGATTGGCTATTTCTGCTGCTCTTACTAGAGAAAGTATGTATTGTTGAGGAGTTTTAAATTTTTGATGATAATATTTGGGGTCGTTAAATTCGGGACTATGAAAGAGGGTATCTAAGACACTTTTAATATCTCCTTCTGTCTCTTGAAAAGTACTGGCTAATTTTTCTACCAGACTATTGGGTGGTTCATCAGCTACAAAATATTGTGCCAATTTATAACTAATAAAGCGAGCCGTAGCAGGATGAACGGCTAACATATCTAGGGCTTGTTCTACTTCTTCTTCACCTTTGCCTTCGATCGTAGTACCTAGAAAAACTTTATCCTCAAAGTCGTGACGATTTTTGTAGAAGAAAAAACCGTTCTCATCTCCGCGATTACCTTGTCGATCGATCCCCCATCCTGTCAGCATTCTAGCTAAAGCAATAATATCTGCTTGAGTATAACCTCCATCTACACCTAAAGTGTGAAGTTCGAGTAATTCACGGGCATAGTTTTCATTTAAGCCTTTAGCATTACCTCTTGCCCCAGGACTTTTGGGTGCGGTATTGAGGTGGTTATCTAAATACAAAAGCATAGCTGGATGCTTCGCTGTTACACCTAATAGATCGCGAAAATTGCCTAAGGCATAGTTTCTAATTTGATTTTCATAATTTCCTACCAACAGATCGCTGAAGTTCTTTTGAGCAAAAACATTGAAATGATTAAACCAAAAATTGGTCATTACTTCTTGTAATTGACGGGGAGAAGCGATCGCTCTGGCTAAGTTAGCTTCTACTGCTTGTTGATAAACTTTTCGTCTTTCTTTGTTTATTTGTTTGATTTTTTGTGGTGATAAGCTTTCTCTTTTTTGTTTGTTAAGAACATATTTTTTATATAGCTCGCTAGTACTCGTATTTAACTTATCTAGTTTGGCTAGATGTTTTTCTAGCTTAGGTGAGTTGGAGATAGATTCTGGAGATAATTGAGCTTTGATATAGGCTTCTATTCCACTCTGCTTTACTCGATCGATCTGTTCTGCCGTTGCACCAAAACTGAGACGATTTAAGATATGGAGAACTCTAGCGTCATCGACTAAACGGGCAGATGTTTGATAAGTAGCTAATCCAAACCACAATAATGCTCCACAAAGTGGCAAGAGTAGCCAGTACTTAAGTTTTTGTTTCATATCAATAATTTTGGCACCCGCACCTGCACCATAGACGAAAAAACTGACCGCGGAATGCGGTGACTTTTATATGTTCTCAACAATATAAGGCGATCGCGATCGGTATTACTACGCAAAATATACATATAGAAAAAAATCTATGATTATGCCCTAATCGAGTGAGATTACTTCTAATTTTTAGATAGAACAACGACTATAAGTTTGAACTTTCAAGAATTTAGAACAAAAACTATTTTTAAAGTCAAGAGTCTTTTGCTACAAATTCACATTTTATTGTTATTCCTTTATTTATGTTTCTAATGTATTAATTTAAGTTATGCTCGATCGCCTGCCCATACAAAAGTATCCCGATTTGGGAGCGTCTACAGTAGAACTTTCTATACTAATGCCTTGTCTGAATGAAGCAGAGACGTTAGGAATTTGTATTGAAAAAGCGCAACGGTATTTAAGTCAAAATGATATAGCTGGAGAGGTTATTATTGCCGACAATGGGAGCACTGATGGTTCTCAAGAAATTGCTCAAAGCCTGGGTGCAAGAGTAATCCATGTCAGACAGAAAGGATATGGTAGTGCCCTTAGAGGTGGTATTTTAAACGCCATGGGTCAATATGTAATCATGGCAGATGCCGATGATAGCTACGATTTTAGTAATCTCAATCCCTTTCTCTATAAGCTACGCCAAGGTTATGACTTGGTAATGGGAAATCGCTTTAAAGGTGGAATTAAACCCGGGGCAATGCCACCTCTACACAAGTATTTAGGTAATCCCGTTTTAACTTGGATTGGTAAATTATTTTTTGCCAGTCCCTGTAGTGATTTCCACTGTGGATTGAGGGGTTTTAGAAGAGAAGCGATCGAACAGTTGGACTTACGCACGACTGGCATGGAATTCGCCAGCGAAATGGTAGTCAAGGCTACTCTCAATAAAATGCGAATTACCGAAGTACCTACTACCCTATCACCCGATGGTCGTAGTCGTCCTCCCCATCTTAATACCTGGCGGGATGGTTGGCGACATCTACGTTTTCTACTTCTTTATAGTCCCCGTTGGCTATTTTTATATCCTGGTTTCTTATTAATGCTGATAGGTATAATTACTACTTTTAGCTTGATTTCCAGTCCGAAAATACATACTTTACTCTATTCTTCTGCTGGAATAATTATTGGTTTTCAGTTAGTTACTTTTGCCGTATTTACTAAAGTATTTGCTATTAACGAAGGTTTATTACCCAGAGATATTAAATTAAGTCGTCTACTACGTTTTATTAATTTGGAAGGAGGATTGATTACTGGTTGTGTTCTCCTGTTAATTGGCTTTATTTCTTCAGTTTATGCCTTTATGCTGTGGGAAAACAATTCTTTTGGTGCATTAAATCCAGTAGAAGTAATGCGTATTGTTATTCCTGCCGTTACTACCCTGGCTTTGGGTTTTCAAGTGATATTTTCTAGTTTCTTTTTGAGTGTTTTGGGCTTGAAAAGAATTTAATTTGAGTAGGGGTGGTTCGCGAACCACCCCTACTTTTGGTCAAATAGATTTGACATACTCGCCCGACTATCGCGGTACGGGGATTCTGGGGTCAAGCAACACTAGCTATCTGAGACAGTCTTACGGTGTCTAACCCAAGAGAAGATGCCCCTTCTCTTTGCAAATTAATTGCTGCATTCAAGTCCCTTGGAATATCCTTTGTATTGCAGCTTGGACAATTCCATTTTCTTTCTTTGAGACTCAATTCTTTATTAAGATAGCCACAACAAGAACAGGTTTTAGAACTAGCAAAAAACCTATCTACAAAGTGAACTGTTTTGCCTTTATTGTTAGCTACGCAGACTAAGATTTCTAAAAAAGTAGCAAAAGACAAGTCACTAACTTTTCTCCCCCATAATCGTTTCATCCCTTTGAGATTTAAGTTTTCAAATATTAGTACATCGTACTTATTTGTTAAGTCATGAGCTAACTTCCAAAACCAATCTTTCCTTTTGTTAGAAATAAACTCATGAAGACGAGTTAAATGGTTTTTAGCTTTATGCCAGTTCTTTGAGCCTTTCTGTTTACTAGAAAGATTTTTATTGGCTTTTCTTAATAAAGAACGAAATTGATTGAAGAATAAGGGAGACTCAATCTCTGTTCCATCACTCACAGTTAAAAATGTTTTTAGTCCAAAGTCAAAGCCTGCGATTTTACCTGTCACGACTCCAAATTGTTCTTCTACATGATCGGTTACCACCAAAATAAATAACTCACCAAGGGAATTCCTTTTAACTGTTAGTGTCTTGATTTTGCCCCTGATATTTCTGCTCAGGGCCAAGTTATAGGTTATTTTGCCTATCTTAATTCTGTTACCACCTAATAATTTATAACCAGCCTGCTTAAGAGTGAAAGATTTATATTTTCTAGTCTTTTTGAAACTAGGTGGTTTAGTTCCTTGTTTATTATGTTTAAAGAATAATTGATAGGCTTTTTCGATTCTCTGGCAAATATCTTGTACTGCTTGTGAGCCTACTTGTTGCCAGTATTTAATTCGCTTTCTGAGTTGAGCTATGTGCTTCATTAAACGATACATATTCAAATGTTCACCAAACATTCTGTAGTATCTCTTGTGCAAAGCGATACAATGATTATAAATACTGCCACTCGCATTAATACAAGAGTGAAGATATTTATTCTTTTTTGCTTGATATAACTTGAATTTGTACGTTTTCATAGTGTTAGTATTATACTAAAAAAACAATCACAATTCAAGATATTAGAACGTCCTAAAGGACGAGGCTTTAAACCCATTATCACAAGGGTAAATTTAATTAATTTGTTGCCAAGCTAATTGAGCACGGGCACGCATCACTAGTTCTGAATCTGTTTGCATTACTTCTTGAAATTTAGCTGTAATTTCTGGAACTAATTTAGGTTGAGTGGTTGCTAGTGTCTTGGCCAAAGATTGCAAACCTACTACAGCAGCATAACGCACTACCCACTCTCCATCACTAGAGGCGAGTAATAAAGTTTGTAAAACTTCCTTTTGCGCTGGTAAGACTTTTTCTGGAGCTAATTTTGACCAGCGAATAATCCCTAAACCTCTAGCAGCAGCACGGCGTACACTTTGAGAAAAATCTGTAACGGCAGCTTTTAATAACAAATCTAGGGCACTAGGATCGCCAACGCCAGCAAAGACTCTTAATGCCCAAGCTCTGGCACCATAGTTATAGTCATCGAGATTAGTTAATAAATAAGGTACAACTGGCTCTCCTATCTCAATTAACCCATCTACGGCAGCTACGGCTGCGCCTGGATTGTTATAACCTAAAACTTCTACTAAAGTTGGTATTGCTTCTACTGCTTTTGCAGCAGCTAAATCCTCTACGGCTTCTAATAACCCATCAGCAGAATCCGCTTTATTGACTGCTTCTATTAATGTTTCTATATCGGTCAATATTTTTGTCACGTTGCTAGATTTATCTTAAAAAGATTTTATAAAAGTGAATCCATGAGTTCCATCACTTTAATGCTTTCTTGAGTTAACTCCAAAGATTGATTCACATTTTGATTAATTTCTTCTTCCAATAAGCCTTTAAGAGCAATTAATTTCATGCTGTTTTCTGCTAGAGTTTCGGCGATCGCTTCTCCTGCGCTTATATAGCCGATCGCGCCTAAGTCCATCAAAGCAGAACGACGCAATTGTAAATCTTCCCCTGCTAAGGCTCGGACTAATATTTCTCCATAAACGGAATTTCCAGTTAACTGATACATTGCCCTCGCAGCAGCGTATTTTACTTTTTCTACTGTATGCTCGATAAAAGGCTCTATTAACGTGGTAGCTTCGGTTGCACCAATAGTCCCTAGGGCTTCAATTATTGCTTCATAAGGCTGTACTAAATGAGGTTTTCCTGGTACAAACTGAGCTTTGGCTACTCCACCATCTAACAATTTTACTAAGGCTGGAATTGCTCGATTATCATTTAAAACCTCTAGAGCTTGTGTTGCTGCCTCTCTCACGTAGAAATCAGGAAACTCTAAACAGCGAATTAAAGGTGGTACGGCTCTTTTTTCTCCTAATTTACCTAAAGCTCTAGCTGCGTTGCGTCTGAGGGGATAACCACCGTCGGGAGCGCGATCGCTCTCATCTTCTAATGCCATTAACAGCACCTCAATTGCTTCTGGCTCTTTAACTCTAAATCTACCTAGCCACCAAGCAGCGTAATAGCGCGAACCTAAATCTTCTTTTTGTCTCAGATTGGCGATCGCCTGCTCAACGGTTAATTGTTCCGCTTCTCCAACCCCAAAATAGTCTTGTTCCATAACAATTACGAGCTAAAAGCTTTTTAAAATAACAATACCCAGAAAAGTAAACAAATACTAGCACTTTGCCGGCATCCGCATACCTTTCTGGGTAGTGCTTTCAGCAACTAAAAATGTTGACTTTAATCTTGGTTAACTCCAAAGAATTAACTTCAACTAGAAAATAAGCTTTTTGTTTGACTAGCTGAGAGCGTTAATCGCGTAGTCGATGTAAGAATTAGCTTCAACAGCAGGATCTCCACTCAAACCATGATTGGATTTGATGTACTTAAGAGCTTCGATGTACCAGCTAGGAGAAAGTTCGTAAGCACGGTTAATTTCATCTAAACCAGCAATCAAATACTCGTCCATAGGACCAGTACCACCAGAAACTAAGCAGTAAGTTACCATGCGTAGATAGTAACCGATATCACGAGAACATTTAGCTTTTCCTTCAGGACTAGATGCGTAGTTAGGACCAGGAGTGCTAGTAGTGAAAGGGAACTTACTATATACAGCATTAGCTGCACCGTTGATTAAACTTTGAGAGTTGGAAGTTAAAGCTTTAGCAGCTTGCAAACTAGCACTAGCTTGACGGAAACGACCAAAAGCGGTTTGAATTTCAGTACTGCTGAGGAAACGACCTTGAGAGTCTGCAGCAGATACAGCTTCAGTAAGGGGGGTTTTCATGATTTGGATTTCTCCCTATTATTTTGCTAACTTTTCCTAAAAATGAAATTGGGTTAATTCAATGTCTGAATAATTAACTGAATTTTAATTATCCAACTGCACTAGCAGCGCGATCGAAATATCCAGTAATTTCAGAGTAGAGAGAACTGCAATCACCAGCAGTAATACCACTAGGGTCTTTGACGATGGCAAGAGCAGCATCTTTCATTTTTTGTACGCCTACAGCTACAGAAGCACCAGGAGTACCTAATGCTAAGTAAGTTTCCCGTAGACCATTAAGACAACGATCTTCAAGAACACTAGCATCACCAGCGAAAATAGCGTAAGTTACATAGCGTAAAATGATTTCCATATCACGCAAGCAAGCAGCATTGCGACGGCTAGTGTAAGCATTACCGCCAGGAGCAATCAACTGAGGCTGTTCGGCAAATAAAGCACGAGCAGCGTTAGTTACGATGGCAGAAGAGTTGCTAGTAATACGGTTTACAGCATCCATACGCTTGTTGCTGTCGCTCACCATTGCGCTTAAAGCATCTATTTGAGCACCAGATAAAAATTCGCCACGAGCGTCGGCTTGAGATACAACCCTAGTAAATGCGTCGAACATTTAATTAATCTCCTACTTGATTTAGTTGAGGTTTAGTTGGACTTCAAAATGGAATCTTAACTTATAAGATGTTCAGCTAGCTATTAGCTAAAAAAAAATTATCCGAGGCAGACCTCGATCGCCATAAAAGCTGTTAAGATTCTCTTACTTTAGTGCTTATATTTCTTCAGCAATTTAAGAAAACTTTACACTCCTATGGAAGATCTGAGTAAGACGATCGGTTAGTGGTCGCTTTTAGCTTCGCCTACGAGCATCTACCCCTCAGGTAACTTTTATACAACGACGTAGTGCCTTTATTTGTTACATCTTGTTAAAATTTTACGTTTTTATCGAGTCTGCTTAATAAAACTATATATTAATTAGACCCTAAGCTGCTAGAGCTAAGGTTATTTTACCAAGAGTTAAAACATTTGCTCCAGCCATAGCCATAATTTTCTCAATTGAAAAAACTGACTTTGGTGCTCGATCGTCATAACCTCCTTCTCCTCCATAGCTTTGAAGTTGTTTTAACTAAACTCTTTTATAGAGACTAAAGGATTATGTTTACGAACATCCTCTTTTTGTCTTTTTTTGTAAAAATTAGCAACAATCTGTAATCTTTATCAACATCTTAATGTTGTAACTGTCTAAATACAATCAACTAGTAACAGCTAGTTTTCTTTCTAAATCGAAGAGAAAACCATGAATATATTCTTCTGTCCATTCTGAGCCATATAAACGAGTAAACATCCCCCTAGCAGGGTCTTTCTCAGCACGATAATTGATATAACGTTTTTGCGCTTGCAAAATTGTTGCTAGTTTTTCTGGCTCATTTACCATTTCAGCTTGGTTAACAAAGTTTAAATAAGCCTGGAGATAGTCTTTAAAAGCAGCAAATACCCTAGTCTGAACTATTTCTGTCTCTTGAGGACGAGTCCACAAGAAAGCAGGAGAAAAGAAAGGTTGTGCTTCTTCGGGAAAATCTCCGCCCCATTCTAGATGCTGTTGATGAGCCTGAAAAATAGGCAAAATTGGCTCAGTATATTTTTTTTGATACTCTGGGTCATCCCGAAATAAAGGCTGCATATCTAGGGCGATTAAATGCCCCCCTGGAAGAGTAACTAAATCTGCCCCAAAAAACGGCAAATCGTAATTTGGCTGGGGGAAAATTACAAAATTAAGTACTTGAAGGGAACTTCCTCCTTGAACATGAGCAGCCCTAATTTGCCTTAATTTAGGCGATCGCCAAGCATGGCTTGTAGTCAGTACCTTTTCTTGTCTTTTTCCTTTACCCATCATGCCTTCTTTCCGTTCAAACCCTGGGGGAATAGGATAAGGTTCTAAGTCGATTCGCTCTTGGAGAGTAGCGATCGCGTAATCTAAAAAAGGCTGATATAAAGTCATTTCAGTTAACAGTTATCAGTTATCAGTTAACAGTAATCTTTGGTTAGCTCCAAACTCAAAATTGGCTTATTTTGAAGCGTAGCGACTAACTATCTTCTAGTAGAAGCTACAGCTAAAGGTGATGCGTCTTCAAATAAGAAGTCATACAAGAATTTTTCTGCCCATTCTGCGCCAAAATAGCTGCTAAACAGACCATGAGCGGGGTCGCGATCGGCACTATACTGGTCGTAGTCTTTTTGCGCCTTGACTATCCGTTGAATATCTTCTGGATCGCTCAAAGATTCTGCCTTATCCAACATTTGCCAATACAATTGGATATATTCTTGATAGGCAGGAAATAGCCTTTTTACTACTGTCTCCGCATCGGTTTTAGCAAAGAGCAAGTATTTAGAAAAATACTGATTGGCATCGTAGAATTTCATTTCTAGATTTTGAGCCAATTCATTATACTTATCTCTAATCGAACGCATAGGTTCGATATACTTTTCTTGGTAAGCGCGATCGCGAAATAAAGGCTGGAAATCGAGAACCACTAAAATTTTCTTTTTACCGAAAGAAAGAAAATCGATACCAAGTAAGGGAATATCATAGTGATGACTGGGATAAATAACGCTATTGAAAACTTGGGCTGTTTCTCCCGCGTCTATATACGTATAACGAATTTTTCTTAGTTGGGGACATTGATAACACCAACTTTGAATAGTAGCTTGGTTTTTACCGCGATCGCTGATATTGGATTCTAAACCTGCTGGGATAGAGCGACTCCGTAAATCAAAACGATTAAAAAGCTCTTCTTCTAAATAGGCTCGAAAAGGCTGAAACATAAATTATAGCTGTAGATATTAAAGCTCTTTTGAGAGCATAAAAGAAGCCAGTTAGCTCAGTCTCATTTCTTGGTAACAAAGCAACATTCTGTAATATTGTTAGTAGTTAGTGGTTAGTGGTTAGTGGTTAGTTTTTTCCTCATCTACCCCATCTCCCCTACCTTCCCCATCTTCATCATCTCCCTCAACCGTTTATTTAAGACTCAACCCAGAAGTTTATGTCAATGGTGATTCTGTACCATCTTGTCTAATCTTTCAGGGGAGACGCAGCGACGTTCGGAGCAGTAGGTCATTAGGTTAACTCCATTCATCATTTTGACGGTACTAACTCGGACACGAAAATCGTCGGTAATAAACCAGCAGCGTTCTTGTCCTTGGTTATTTTCATAGTCAGTATTAATAGTGAGAATTCCATCTCGCCCAAACCAATAACGACTCACTACAGGAATCCCTTCTACATAGCCCTTATCGCGAATTATTTTACCTGTAAGACCTGTTTCATCATCGGGAATGTCAATCAGGACGGCTTCATAATCGGGGTTTGGTTCGCTATCTTTGGTGTTGGCTTGCCAATTAAAACTTGCTCCTCCCTTGGCTCTATCTGGCTTAATATTTCCGAGACTACAAACTTTTTGTACTCTGAGGTCATCTGGTTCTATAACTTTAACAATCAGGTTAGATTCCCCTGATTCATCACCAACTACATCAAAATGATGTACATTTCTTTGAGTTAGCCAAATTCCTTCGCTTTTACGAAAGAAATTCATCATGGTCATTGGTACGTTGAGGCGCATATCAGTCGTCAGTTATCGGTTGTCAGTTATTAGTGAGGCATGGCTCGATAACTTATATAGTAAATAAAAATGGACAGTTAAAAAAATATGGAAACAGTTTTAAATAGCCATCGCTCTTTAAGTAGTCATGATATTCAGGCTAAACTTCAGTCTGGAGAAAGTCTGGCCAAAATAAATTCTCAACAACAAGATTTATACGCGATCGATCTAAGTAAAGCGGACTTAACATCGGCAAACTTTGCCTATACAACTCTAACCAATGCCAATCTTCGGGCAGCAAATTTAACCGAAGCGAATCTAGAAGGTGCAGATTTAAGGGGAGTAGATTTAACAGGAGCAAATTTAACCAACGTTAATTTAACAGGAGCGCATCTCTATCGAGCAGACTTAAGAGGGGCTAATTTAACTAACGCTAATTTGACAGATGCCAAACTCAAAGTAGCTATTTACGATAGAGAAACTGTCTTTCCTGAAGGATTTCGTTATAAAAGTTCTGGTGCGGTTGGCCCCGATGCTAATCTAACAGGAGCATATCTCAATACTGCTTATTTGAGAGGAGTCGATCTTAGTAATGCTAGATTGATTGGAGCTTATCTTAGTGGGGCAGATTTAACAGGAGCAAATTTAACTAATGCTTCTTTGAGTGGAGCAAATTTACAAAAAGCTTTTTTAACTGGTGCTTGTTTACGGGATGCTCGTTTGGGTGGTGCAGAATTAAAAGGAGCCGATTTACGGGCTGCGGATTTAACTGGAGCAGATTTGAGCCATTTACAAAATATTGCTGGAGCAGATTTTAGTTTAGTCAAAGGATTAAGCCAAAGCGATCGCGCTCACTTAGCCAGTTTTCCCGCCCAAGAATTAAGTACCTGGAATTCTTATACCCGTAGAAATACTAAAGATAGTTTAGGATTGACGTAACTTGATGACACGGAATTGTGAACTGGTGATTGGTGACTGAGATACACGAAAAAGAACACAATAGAGGATAATAGTAATCTACAGATGCTTTACCGAGACTAGTTAAATAAACTATGCCAAAAACCGAGCGCAGAACTTTTTTGCTGGACTTTGAAAAACCCCTTTGTGAACTAGAAAAAAGAATCGAGCAGATTCGCGAACTTGCTCAAGAGAATGATGTAGATGTCTCCGAGCAAATTGCTCAACTAGAAGCAAGAGCCGAACAACTGCGTAAAGAAATTTTTAGTACTCTCACCCCTGCTCAAAGACTACAGCTAGCTCGCCATCCCCGTCGTCCCAGTACTTTAGATTATATTCAGGCAATAACCGACGAATGGCTAGAGTTACACGGCGATCGCGGTGGCTTCGATGACCCTGCTTTAGTCGGAGGGGTAGCCCGTCTCAATGGTAGACCAGTAGTGATGCTCGGACATCAAAAAGGACGAGATACCAAAGATAATATTGCGCGTAATTTTGGCATGGCTTTCCCCGCAGGTTATCGTAAAGCAATTCGGCTGATGGAACACGCCAATAAATTTTCCATGCCAATTTTGACCTTTATCGATACTCCTGGAGCATGGTCTGGAGTAGAAGCCGAAAAATTAGGACAATCAGAAGCGATCGCCTATAATTTGCGCCAAATGTTTGATTTTGAAGTGCCGATTATTTCTACAGTAATCGGGGAAGGGGGTTCTGGAGGCGCGATTGGTATTGGCGTGGCAGATCGTCTCTTGATGTTTGAACATTCTGTCTACACTGTTGCTTCTCCTGAAGCTTGTGCTGCTATTCTCTGGAAAGATGCCAAAAAAGCGGACCGTGCTGCGGAGGCATTAAAAATAACCTCCTGGGATTTGAAAAAACTAGGTATTATCGACCAGATTCTACCCGAACCTACTAGCGGTGCTCATGCTGCTCCCTTGGAAGCAGCAGCTACTCTTAAACAAGCACTATGGGAAAATATCGAGCATTTATCCGAAATTAGTCCTCAAAAACGAAAAGACCTCCGATATCAAAAATTCCGTCAAATAGGGGTTTTCCAAGATAGTTCTTCGTGACATCCTCCTACGTTAAACTCTCAGGTTCGCGATCGAACCTTCGCGCTATAACGTAGGCTTCCTTACCTCGCGATAAGGCATTCCTGCCCTACGCCTTTTATCTAGAACACGTTGGTACAAGCGATGATATATCTCCCACCGTTGGTTCCCCGACAGCTCGACGGGGCTTTTAAAGGGCGGAACTAAATTCCGCCCGCAGCCCCTTGACTTGACAGGCAATTTCTTAGTCCCCCAGAGTCCCTGGGTACAAATGTTGCGCGTGATTAGAGAGAATTCTGTCCTTTGTACGTTACGGACATCTCACGGTTCTGAGGTTTCCTCAGAACCCGTGTCCTTCAGAATTTTACGCAACCAACGAGAGCAAACACTTAGCTCTATTTTCTGGTTGCAACCCTATATTCTGAGTTGTCAAGGTGCAAAACCGTTCATGGTCTGTGGAGGTTCTTATGATTCACTCTCACCCATCAGGTGGTCAACCAAGATTATTATACAATGGCTAAACCCCTTGGTATATAAAGATTTTGTCTTCAAAGTGGAGCGAGTTGACAGATTCTACGGACATCGAGTCCTTGAATCTGTGCGGACTCTCATGAGGGGCTGTCATCTGAGGAAACCTCAGATGTTTATACGCCCCGTCCCACCGCTAAAAGCTTCGTGGGTACTCGCCTTCGGCTCGATACATCCCACTCGCTTTTTAGACGGGGGACTTCCCGTCCGATTGAGTTAAA
>JASJDJ010000030.1 GCA_030065635.1 Xenococcaceae cyanobacterium MO_188.B32 | reverse complement strand
ACAGCTTACTGAATAAGGGTTTAAGAAAGTAGAGAGGGAGAAAACCTCAGAAAATTGAGTTCAGGCGATCGCCAACTAATATTCCTCAACTTCTGATAACTTCGTTGTCAGTGCGATCGCCTGAACTTTTCTGTCAATCTCCTCTCAAATTGCTAAAAGCCTTGTCAAGATTGGCGTTTATCTCATTTATTAAATAAGTCAATTTAAAAATGAGCGAACGGTGAGAATTGAATATGAGTTCGGAGTTCGTAGTTTGGAGTTCGTAGTTAGGAAAAAACTTAGTTAAATATAAATTCTTTCCTCCTGCCTCCTGCCTCCTGCCTTCTGCCTTTCTCCACCGATATTATGGTTGTTTCAGAGGATTTGATATCTCCTGAATTAACTCTTCAGTCATTGCAAAATTAGCAGTAACATTTTGGACATCATCAAGAGATTCTAGGGTGTCGATGAGTTTAAGGAGCGATCGCGCTTGCTCTGGATCGTCGATCTCTATAGTATTATTAGGGATCCAGCGTAATTCTACTTCTTTGACTGGTAAATCTTGTTGTTGCAAGGTTTGATTGAGATTTTCTAAATTCCCTACTTCTGTGATAACTTCCGCACCCTGATGTTCTTCCTCGGTGATAATTTCGTAAGTTTCTGCACCTCCTTCCATAGAAGCTTCTAGGAGTAATTCTTCGTTTACTTCTCCTTCAAGGATTACTACCCCTTTTTGCTCAAACATCCAACTAACACAGCCAGTTTCTCCTAAATTTCCGCCATTTTTGCTAAAAGCAGACCGTAAGTCAGCAGCCGTACGATTACGATTATCAGTTAAGGCTTCAATTAAAACAGCTACACCCCCTGCACCATAACCTTCGTAGCGAATTTCTTCGAGGATACTATCATCATCTTGATAAGTTCCCGCACCTTTAGCGATCGCTCTTTCGATATTGTCGTTAGGAATACCTGCTGCTTTCGCTTTATCGATCGCCGTACGTAATTGAAAGTTACCATCAGGATCGGCAATGCCATTTCTAGCTGCTACGATAATTGCGCGAGATAACTGGGTGAAAGTTTTGCCTTTTTTGGCATCAACTCTAGCTTTTTGCCGTTTAATATTAGCCCACTTACTATGACCAGCCACTGCTTATCAAAACCTCCTAGTTATTAGTTATCAGGCGTGAGCGAGAAGACCTCAATCTCAGCATAGCGGATTGAGGATGAAAGCGAACTCGTAACTAAGAAATTTTACATCGAAATACTCTCTATGGTAAAATATTATCATGAAACAGTTGTGCGGATTTAAGTACCGGTTTTACCCCACCGAGTCGCAGCGATTAGAGTTGGCCAAGACATTCGGCTGTACTCGATTTGTCTACAATTGGGCATTAGCACTTAGAACTGATAGCTATTACCAAGAAAATAAAACACTCAGCTACACCGACACATCTAACGCTCTAACTAAGCTCAAAAAAGACCCAGAAAAAGCTTGGCTCAAACAAGTATCTTCCGTCCCTCTACAACAAGGACTGAGGCATTTAAATAAGGCATTTAAGAACTTTTTTGAAGGTAGAAGTAAATATCCCAGGTTTAAGAAAAAGAATAATCGGCAATCAGCTACCTACGCTAAAAATGCTTTTACTTGGCAAGATGGGAAGTTGACTCTAGCCAAGATGAATCGACCATTAAAAATTAGATGGAGTAGATATTTTACTGGTGAACCAAAAAGCGTAACTATCTCTAAAGACCCCAGTAATCGATATTTTGTCTCCTTTTTGGTCGAAGAAGAATTAGAACTATTCCCTCCTGCTACAGAAAAAATCGGGATCGATCTAGGGGTTAAAGATGTAATGGTTACATCAAAAGGATTTGCCTCTGGCAATCCCAAACACTATCAAAAATACCAGGCTAGACTGAAACTGCTACAGCGCAGATTAGCCAGGAAAAAAAAAGGTTCTCACAATAGAGATAAGGCTAGGTTAAAAGTAGCGAAACTACACGCCAAAATAGCCGATTGCCGAAGAGATTTTTTACACAAATTAACAACTCAGTTAGTGCGTGAAAACCAAACAATCTATACTGAGACGTTAGCTGTAAAAAACATGATGGCGAATCATAAGTTAGCCAAGGTAATAGCTGATTGTGGATGGGGTGAAGCCCTAAGACAATTAGAATATAAGTGCCAATGGCACGAGCGAACTCTAGGGGCAATAGATAGGTGGTTTCCATCTTCTAAGCGATGCCACCCTTGTGGCTACATCTTAGATAAATTGCCCCTAGAAGTTCGAGAATGGACTTGTCCTCGCTGCTCCTCCTTAAATTTGAGAGATGTAAACGCAGCTAGAAATATTTTGGCTGTCGGGCAGACAGTTGCTGCTTGTGGACTAAGCTCTGGCGGGGGTCGGTCTTTGATTGACCTAGCTATCTTGGGATGAATCAAGAATCCCCAGTTTCAGCTTAGCGGATTGGGGAGTGTCAATTGCTACTTTAATTTACTTTGAAGTATTACTGCCGAACAAATAATTAACAATCCCCCCAATGCTTGTCCCAACCAAAATTGTTCTTGGAGAAAAATAATACCCATTACTACAGCGAGTATGGGTTCTAAAGTGGAGAAAATCGCAGCAGGTAGTACATCTAGACGTTTTAGACCTAAGAATAAAGTTATAGTTGGTAAAGCAGTAGATATCAAGGCTAAACCAGCAACGATCGAGATAGATGATTTAGTGGTGGGGATAATTAAAGCTTGTCCTGAAGTTACCACTATAGCAATGGTAAAAGCTGACCCAAGTAACATATAAGCAGCAGCTTTAATTGGTTCGATCGTTTTAACTAGGTGAAAACTACAAAATAAATACAAACCATATCCTGCTCCAGAAGTAATGCCTAAAGCTATGCCTAAAGGTTGAGCCGTCTGACTGCTAAAGTCTACAGTTAGTAAGCAGCCCAAAAAAGCTAAAATTATGGCTTTACCTTGCCAAGATTTGAGGGAAGCTGGTTTCGCTCTAGTTAATAAGTAACTCCACACAGCAACAAAGGCTGGATAAGTGTAGAACAGTAGAGTAGTTATCCCTGCACTAGCATGAGTAAGAGCGCGAAAGAATAAGTGTGCTTGTAAGGCATAAACTGATGCACCTAAAAAAAAAGCAGCTACCGCACTACCCTTCTTGACTTGCCATTGTCGGTTGAAGAACAACCACATCCACAAGATAGCAGCCGAGCCGACTAACCGCCAACATAAAGTACTTAGAGGGTTAAAGCCTTGGATATAAGCAAGTTTAGTGAACAGTCCTAAAGTACTAAAACCTACTGCTGAAAGAATTATCAGTCCAACGCCAACCTTATCTATCCGCGATCGCTCTAAATTCTGTTGCTCGGGTTTTTTTGTTTCCGCTTGTTGCCAAGATATTAATTTTGATTTGCCCATCTTTGCGGATATCCAGCTAGACAATAATTAGTAGAAGTAGAATTGGTGGCAATCTTATATTTTTGGATTGCCTCTTCCAGACTTACTTGTCGGAAATTGATAATATCTCCAGGACGAGCTTGTCCAACTTTGCGGAGGCTATGGTTAATGACAGTACAGGGAGTTATGTATCCAGTTAAACTAGGACAATCAGCCAGCAGAATAGTGGGAGTTTGTCCACACAACAAGACTGAACCAATCGAACAACCGTAGTCTATTTGATTTGAGGGATGATAGCCACCTCGTGCAGACCGTTCGCGAACACTTTCTGTAAACTTAAATTCGGGCCCTTCCAAACGATAGCCGATCCGATTTGATTTAGGAGAAACAATCCAATCGAAATTAAGCAATTGCTTGATGTCACTAGGAGTAAGAAAATCATCGTGAGGACCAAGCAAAATGTCAACTACCCAACGATGAGTAAATTCGGGAATCATCTTCTTGGGTAAAGTTTGGCCAACAATTTGCCCTAGAGGAAGATAGGGTAAGAAGGTGCTAATTATATCTCCTGGTTCTAGACTGCGACCTTGAAAGCCTCCTAACTCAGCTTTAATAAAAGTAGAACGACTTCCCATTAAAGCAGGAACGTTGATGCCTCCAGCAAAAGTAATATAGCTACGCGCTCCCGTTTGAGGGTGACCAAAAGAAAGAATATCTCCTGGTCGAACTGCAAGAGTTTGCCATAGGGGTACTGGCTTATGATTTATGGCTGGATAGTTATTGGCACCAGTAATAACGACCGCTGTCTGGGCTAAGAATTTTAATTTCGGTCCAATAAATTGAATTTCTAATCCTGCTGTATTTTCTTGATTACCTAGTAATTGATTTCCTAACTGGAAAGATAGTTTATCTAAAGGCCCCGAAGGAGGAATACCAAAACCAAGGTAGCCTTTTCTGGACCAACCATCTTGAATTGTTGTTTCTATGCCTCCTGTAATTACTTCAAAAGTTGGTTTGCTAGCATTTTTTTCGCTTTCTAAAACTGTTAGTGTCGTGGGATTGAACATTCGATTGAATCTATTTAACTAGTTGTTTTTTTTCTAGGTAAGGTTTAAGGCTAAATGTTTCTTCTGTAGTAATTGAATATTGATATTTTTCTGTCTTGACTTCCTGCTCTATGGCTTCAAATTCTTCTTCGCAGATAGGACGAAATTTTACTCGATCGCCGATGCGGAAAAGAAAAGGACTGTCTCGAAAGGGCTGTAATGTTTGTTTTGGCTCGAATATTGGTACGGGAGTTCTACCTAGCATTTGATAGCCGTCAGGAATGACGATGGGGTAAATTGTGGTTAAACTGCCAGCAACACCGATAGTTCCTGGTGGTGTCCACATTCGAGGAGGATCGTATTTAGGAGCTTGCAGGTAAAAATCATCTGCCAGGGGCATTAAAGTTGGTAGTCCTACCACGAATCCTACTGCCCCTACCCACCATTCAGGAGTTGAGTGATAGGCGATCGTTTCTTCCAAACTCTTGAAATTATTTAGTCGAGCAACTAGCTCTAAGTTTGGCTCGATGGGTTTAATAGTTTGACAGTATTCCTGATAGCAGGCTTTAGACCAGCGATCGTTATAAGCTACAGCAATCTCAATTAAGCGAGAAGGAAGAGTTAGTTCTTCTATTTTGTCTAACTTTTGCCAGCAATAATTGCAGTACTCAATTAAACCATCAAGAACAAGAAAGCGTGGATCGTACTGAATTAATACAGTTGTAAAAGAAGGTATAACATCAGTAATTGCTTTTATTCCTTTCAATCCAAGCTCTGATGAGTTACTAATTTTCTTGGCTAGAGCGATCGCTTTTAGGTTATTTACTAAGCTGACATCATCTCCGAGTTCCATGAGAAGGTGTTGTTCGCCGGCTAAACGATAACGGGGTTCCGGGTAAATCATTGCGAACAATTAATTTAAAAAATATCTAAATAAAGATTTATAGTCAGTATAATCTCAGAGTTGATTTCCATAAATCAGTGATTTTACTGAGATTTTTTAGTTATTTTTAGAGATTATCTTCGTAAAATCTCTAATATTTAATATTTATAGATCGATTCAACTAAATATCCCCAGGTATTCTCGATTAATTCATAGCTCAAAAAAGTATTTTCAAAAGTAGACTTATTAAAGCAAGCAAATAATATGTCCCGATAAAAGGCTTTTTTAATCTCAAAAGTTATTTTTTTGTCAATGACAAAAAAAGTCAGAAAATTAAATATTTAGACAACAAGTCTAATGAAGACAATATTATACTTATTATTTAGTCTGGTTTTCCTGTTTTAATACTCTAAAATTCGTTTGCGTCTTCGGCAACTACTAAAGGTTTTTCCAAACTCATGTTGCTCAACATCGCGATCGCTTCTTCACACCACGCTACCCATTCTGTTTCGTAACGAATCCCCCGACGGAGAGTTAAATAAACGCATCTATCTTCTAAGGATAATGCTGAGGGCTCGCTAAAACTTTCTCGTTCTTTTTCTTTGCACGCAGATAGCTTTTCCCAGTGCATCTGACGGCGACGCTCTAATTCTTTGATAATTACTTCTGGTCGAATTAAACTCGCTGCTAAAACCTTAACTAACAACTCCTCGCGGATTGCCCTTGGTTCTGAGGGTTCTTCGATCCAGGCTGTTAATATCTCTTTTCCTCGATCGGTCACTCGATATAGTTTTTTGTCGGGACGACCTTCTTGGGGAATTATCTCACAGGCGATCGCGCCTTGATTTTCCAGTTTAGTAAGTTCGCGATACACCTGTTGTTGACTGGCTTGCCAATAGTGATTGGTACATTCGGTAAATTGTTTCCAGAGATCGTAACCGCTATAAGCTTTGTTCCCCAAGGTTGCCAAAATTGTGTGTGCTAATGCCATAGGTCTGTATCAGTTATGCTGTTAACTTTCCTTCCTTTTTTTGTTTAAATTTGGGTTGACATACTCAATTTGTTGAGTATATATTGAGTTTAATACTCAAAAAGTTGTATACAAATAAATTGTATATCAAAGTCCGAGCTTAAGTTGGGTATTAAGTTATTTGCTTAACTTCTCATCTTGCCTGGTATCGACTTGGTGATATTAGTAAGTTACAAGTATACATCTAAAAACTAGGACTGGGAAAAAAGCAATTTTGTCCCTACTCAAAATAAATTTACTGTTCGTCCAAAGTCCCAATATCACATAACCATTCAATCTAAAAACAAAATGGTGAATAGAGATGAAAGAGCGATCGCGTCTTAACCAACCCTTACTAGAATCAGAACCTATTGCCTCCAATGGGTCTATATCTTTATCTAGATTGAAGGAGAAGCAACAGGGCATTCAAGTCAAAAAATGGCAACTATTGGTAACAACCTTAATATTACTAACATCGGGTTTTATCTTGGGGCAAAAATATCAACCAGAACAGCCAGTCTCTACAAAACCAGCGGTTAAGACAGAAGTAAACATTCTGCCAGTAGAAACCATAGAGATTAAGCCAGTCACCTCTTATCAAACCTCTCAAATTTATACAGGAGAAGTAACAGCCCTACGCACTAGCGAAGTTGGTTTTGAACGTGGGGGTAAATTAATCTCCGTTTTGGTAGAAGAAGGCGATCGCCTGAAGAAGGGAACTCCTCTAGCAGCATTAGATACAGCCAACTTAAAAGCACAACGTCAGGGATTATTAGCGCAAAAAGCTCGAGCAAAGGCAATTTTAGCAGAACTTAAAAATGGTGCCAGAAGCGAACAAATTGCAGCAGCCCAAGCAACAGTAAGAGATTTAGAACAGCAATTAGAACTAGAAAAACTCAAAAGCGATCGTCGAGAATACTTATATAGAGAAGGGGCGATCGCCAGAGAACAACTAGACGAAATCGCCTTTAACCGTAAAGCTTTAAGCGAACGTTTAGCCAATACCAAAAGTAACTTAGATGAGTTAAAAAATGGCACTAGAGTAGAACAGATAGCTGCACAACAAGCAGAAGTCGATCGTCTCACGGCTGCAATTGCCGAGCTAGATATTACGCTCGACAAAAGTATACTCAGATCGCCCTTCAATACTATAGTTTCTGCCCGTAACCTCGATGAAGGAACAGTTGTAGAAGCCGGTCAATCAATTCTGCGTTTAGTAGAAGATAGCCAACCAGAAGTAAAAATCGGCGTTCCCATTACCGTTGCCAAGCAAATGCAGCTTGGTAGTAAACAGCAAGTAACCATTGGTAACGAAAACTATAGCGCGGTAGTTAGTTCTATCTTACCCGAAGTAGATCCTGCAACTCGTACTCGTACTGTCGTTTTAAAATTAGCACCAGCAGCAGTCACAAAAGTAGCACCCAAAGAAATTGCTCGTTTAGCAGTTACCCAAACAGTAGATACCGATGGTTATTGGTTGCCCATTACTGCTTTAGTGAAAGGCGATCGCGGTTTGTGGAATTGTTATGCGGTGGTCAAAACAGCAGATGGTAAAGAAACTAAAGTCGATCGCAGATATGTCGAAATTCTCAAAACCCAAGAAGACAGAGTTTTAGTAAGGGGAACGTTACAGCCAGGAGATGAAATTATTACTAACGGTACTCATCGTTTAGTTCCCGGTCAATTAGTACGTCAAGTCGCTTCACTCTAGTTCGGATGTAGGGGCGGTTCGCGAACCACCCCTACAGGAATTCGGGTCACCGTTACTCCGCCACGGGGCGTTGCCCGAAGAGCGGACGCAGGAGAATCCCTACCCGCCCACAGCCCCTTGTAAAACGAACGGGGCATACAAGCTCTTGAATTCGATTCAAGAGACAGCCCCTCCGGTGCCTGCGGTGACTGGTGTTCCCCAGTCAGCAGTAAATTACTTATTTTTAAACCCTTCCCTCATTTCCCCTCATCATTGGAAAATTGACAGACTACTAATATGTTTACTTTATTTTATCGCCACGTCAGATTGCTAATTCTTACTATTATCCTCATCTTTGTTTGGGGAATTTCTTCTTACTTAGCTTTGCCGAGACTAGAAGACCCCGAATTAGTATCTCGTTTTGCTACAGTTAAAACCTTTTTCCCTGGTGCCAAAGCAGAAATAGTAGAGGCTTTGGTTACCAAAAAAATTGAAGATGAGCTAATAGAAATAGAAGAAATAGATAATTATGAATCTACTTCTAGTACTGGTAGTTCAATTATTAGTATCGAGCTAAAAGATAGCGTCAAAAAAGAACAGGTAGACGCAATTTGGTCGCGAGTTCAAAATAAAATCGATCGAGTTAAGCCAGAATTACCTGCAAATATAACCGAACCAGAATTGGAGAAGGGAAAAGTAAAAGCTTATGCCTTAATTACTGCTTTAACTTGGCAACAGAATGATTCGCCCAACTATGCTATCTTGCGTCGTCAAGCAGAAGCATTAAAAGATCGTTTAAAAACTATTTCTGGAACCGAAGAAATCGAGCTTTTTGGCGAGCGCGATGAAGAAATATTAGTAGCTATAAATCCCAGTCTAATTACTAGTTATAATTTGACTGCTGCCGATATTGCCCGACAGATTCAACAAAGTGATGCGAAAGTATCGGCAGGATTACTACGCAACAGTGATAACGATCTATCTATCGAAATAGCAGGAGAATTAGATACCTTAGAACGGATACGGAATATTCCGATTAGTTTTGGTAGTAATGGGCAATTTATTCGTTTACAAGATCTTGCTACTGTCAGTAAAGGTGTGAGTTTTCCCGCTAACGAACTTACTTTAATTAGCGATCGACCTGCGGTAACCTTAGCAGTTCATATCGAATCGGCAAGTAGACTCGATCTGTGGGCAACCAGGGCGGATAAGGTTTTAGCGGAATTTAAAGCGGGATTACCTAAAGGAATTGGTTTACAAACGGTTTTTGCTCAAAGCAACTATGTGGAAGCGAGATTAAATGGTCTGATTTTTAATCTAGTATTGGGTGCTGGTTTAGTATTTGTTGTCACTCTGTTAATGATGGGTTGGCGGTCGGCAATTATTGTGGGAACCGCTTTACCGCTATCGGTTTTGATGGTGTTTGGCTGGATGAATGTAATGGGTATTCCCCTACACCAGATGTCGATTACAGGGTTAATAGTAGCACTGGGAATTTTAATTGATAACGCGATCGTGATGGTGGATGAAGTAACTAATCATCTCGAGCGTGGTTTTAAAGCTAAAGATGCCATTACTAACAGTATCGATCGTTTGGCTGTTCCTCTTTTAAGTTCTACGATTACAACAATTTTGGCTTTTCTGCCCATCGCTTTATTACCAGGTGCGACAGGGGAGTTTGTCGGCGCGATCGGTCTGAGTGTTATTTTAGCCGTCTCTTCGTCTTTGTTTTTGGCGTTGACGGTAATACCCGCATTAACAGCAAAATTTTATCGGCAAAACACCCTAGGGGCGATTCGTGAGACAGTTGCGGTGGTGAAGCATTGCGGTCTTGGGGAGCCAGTCCGTTGCGGAGGTGTCCTCCGTTGTAGGAACTGGCGTGGTCTCCCCCATGAGCAAATGCTGAAAGGTTTCACCGACATAAGCAAACTGTCGAACCCGAAGGGCGAATCCCCCTTACATAGATCTTTGTGGTGGAAAACTGGCGTTTCCATTCCCATCTTGACCGAGTTGTATGGCAAAACCCTAAAATGGACGATCGCTAGACCAGTTCTAGGAATATTCCTGGCTTTATTATTACCTGTATGGGGTTTTATGCAAGCAGGTAGTTTAGAACAACAATTTTTCCCTGCTGCTGATAGAGATCAATTACAAATCCAGCTAGAATTACCCGCAGCAACTTCTATTACTCAAACTCAAACTATTGCCCGACAAATACGCGCTCGCATTATTAAAAGTCCTGAGATAACTGATGTTCACTGGTTTATTGGCAGAAGTGCGCCCAGATTCTATTACAATGTGGCAGGAAGTCGAGAGCGAGAAGCAAATTATGCCCAAGCTATAGTGCAACTAAATTCTATGGCATCGGCATCTTTTACCAAGCAGCTACAAACAGAATTAGATCGAACCTTCCCTATTGCCCGTATTTTAGTCCGTCAGTTAGAACAAGGACCTCCCTTTGATGCACCGATCGAAATGCGAATCTACGGTCATGACTTGGACGTTTTGCAGCAAATAGGAGAGCAAACTCGAAGTTTATTGGTGCAATTAGGTCAAATAACCCATACTCGCGCTAGTTTAGACGAAATTAGACCCCAACTGCAAATTCAAGTAGATGAAGAAGAAATATTGTTAGCAGGTTTGACCCGCACTACTATCGCCCAACAATTAGACTCTACCCTTGAAGGTATTACAGGAGGCTCGATCTTAGAAGCAACAGAAGAATTACCAGTTAAAGTGAGGTTGGCAAAAGAGAATCGCACCAATGTCAATGACATTACTTCACTAGATCTATTACCTACTGCTTCTGGAAGATCGAGTGATAATCCTAACTCAGTTCCCACTGTTCCCATCTCATCTCTAGGGCAAGTATCCTTAGAAACAGAAATCTCTAAAATTACTCACTATAACGGACAAAGAGTAAATACCGTTCAGGGTTTCTTAACCGCAGGAGTTTTACCCGATGGAGTCCTATCCGAGTTTAAACAACTTCTGGATCGAAGCAACTTCCAACTTCCTAACGGCTACACTTATGAATTTGGTGGAGAAGCAGAACAGAAAGATGATGCCATTGGTGGTTTAGTTTCCACAGTCGGCGTACTGGCAGTATTAACGATCGCTACTTTAGTTTTGTCTTTAGGTTCTTTTCGTTTAGCAGCCGTTATCGGTATCGTCGCGACCGCTTCCTTTGGTTTGGGGTTATTTGCTATCTGGTTATTTAACTATCCCTTTGGCTTCAATCCTATCATTGGTTCAGTTGGTCTTATTGGTGTAGCAATTAACGATTCTATTGTAGTTCTCGCTGCCATCCAACAGCATCCTGTCGCTAAAATAGGCGATCGCCGAGCAATTCGAGCGGTAGTATTACATTCTACTCGTCATGTCATCGCTACTACTCTAACTACCGCGATCGGATTTGTACCTCTATTATTAGGCGGTGGTGAATTTTGGCCTCCTCTAGCTATAGCGATCGCGGGTGGAGTTATCGGTGCCACTTTACTCGCCCTTTATTTAGTTCCTTCAGCTTATCGGTTACTTCAGGGAAACTACTTTAGTTGGGAATTCGGAGTTAGGAGTTTGCAGTTAAAGAGCGATCGCCAGTAAATTTTATAATATAGCTAAGTAGGTGGACATAATTAAAGATGAATATTTCCAATTTAGCGACGGGCTTATTTACCAGCCTTCGATCGCTCGCTTTTCTCTGTACGGGATTAATTATCACTACCCTTAATATTCCCGTGACTAATGCAGTTCAATTCCCCGATAGTGGCAGAGTTGCTTTTAATAAATCCCCTTTGTTACGGAATGCAGTAACTACTTTTAGCGGTGTGAGAGTATGGGGAGCGAAGTATTACTTTACAGTAGAATTACCAGCCGATGCAGGAGAGCCTTTACAAAAAGTAGTAATTGCTCAACGTCAAGGAGTAGATGACATTTCGTTCTATTTAGATAAAACCGTCGCTTATAATGGTACTCATCGTCGCAAACAGGAAAAACTGGCTCTCCAAAATGTCAGTCAAGATGAAGAAACTGAAGCAATCACCGTAATTTTTGCCAATCCTATTCCTCCAGGGACTACCTTTACCGTCAGATTAAGACCGAAACGCAATCCAGATGTTGGTGGAGTTTATTTATTTGGTGTCACGGCCTTTCCTTGGGGAGAGAATCCCGATGGTTTATACTTAGGTGCAGGAAGATTACAATTTTTCCAAGGGGATGATGGTTCTTTCGATCGCTAAATAACCGATAATTAATAACCGAATAACCGCTCACTGATAACTAATAACCAAATAAATGCCAGCTAAGGTTGTCGAAATCCTTTCTGAAGAAGAAATACGCCGTACCATAACTCGTCTTGCGTCGCAGATAATTGAAAAATCTGAAGATTTGTCACAGATTGTTTTGTTGGGTATTCATACTAAGGGAGTCCCTCTAGCCTCTTTACTAGCGCAGCAGATTGAGATACTAGAGAACATTAGTGTATCAGTAGGAGCGATCGATATTACTTTCTATCGCGACGATCTCGATCGAGTTCGTACTCGCACTCCTGCTAAAACGAAAATTCCTATAGACATAACGGGTAAAACAGTCATTTTAGTAGATGATGTAATCTATAAAGGTCGGACTATTCGTGCTGCCCTTAATGCGGTTACAGAGTATGGTAGACCCGAAAATATCAAACTGTTGGTTTTGGTCGATCGAGGACATCGAGAGTTACCTATTCACCCTGATTTTACAGGAAAAAAACTACCAACAGCGAAAGAAGAACAAGTGCAAGTCTACTTTCAAGATGTAGATGGGCGAGACGCGGTAGAGTTAATTCGAGGAGAGCATAATGACTAATACTCAGACACGCAAAGCAGATCATTTGCGTATCTGTCTAGAAGAAGACGTACAATTTAGCCGTTTGACTAATGGGTTAGAAAAATATCGCTTTACCCATGCTTGTCTTCCAGAATTAAACTTAGAACAAGTCGATCTCTCTACTACTTTTTTAGGTAAAAAATTAGCTGCACCTCTGCTTATCTCTTCCATGACGGGAGGCACAGAAGAAGCTAAATTAATTAACTACCGTTTGGCAGAAGCAGCCCAAACCTATGGTTTAGCTATGGGGGTAGGTTCACAACGAGTAGCGGTAGAAAATCCTGATGTTGCCCATACCTTTGCTATTCGTAATGTTGCCCCCGATGCCCTCCTATTTGCTAATCTTGGTGCAGTACAGCTTAACTATACTTACGGCTTAGAACAGTGTTTACGAGTAGTGGATATTTTAGAAGCGGATGCCTTAATTCTTCATCTCAATCCTCTACAAGAGTGCATCCAACCTAAAGGAGATACTAATTTTAACGGTTTACTAGATAAGATTCAGAGTTTGTGTGAGAAGATTGCCGTCCCGATAATTGCCAAGGAAGTAGGTAACGGGATTTCTGTAGCTATGGCAGAAAAATTGCTGGCAGCAGGAGTAAAGGCGATCGATGTTGCTGGGGCTGGTGGCACTTCTTGGGCAAAAGTAGAAGGAGAAAGGGCAGAAACTAATTTACAACGGAGATTGGGTAACACTTTTGCTGATTGGGGTATTCCTACCGCCGAATGTATAGTCCAGATTCGCTCTCAATATCCTCATATTCCTCTGATCGCTTCTGGTGGTTTACGGAATGGTCTGGAAGTGGCTAAAACCGTCGCTTTAGGGGCAGATTTGGCTGGTTTAGCTTTCCCTTTCTTACAAGCAGCCTCAGATTCTCCTTCTGCTTTAGATGAATTAGTACAGATATTAATGGCAGAGATTAGGACAGTTTTATTTTGTACTGGTAATAGTAATTTAGTTGAATTAAAGCGATCGAATGTTTTAGAAAAAATTAGCCTGTAAAAAAATATACTGCTCACCTTACCCAGAAAACATCTGATTGAGAATATAATAAATCAATTATCTTTCCTTGGTAGAAATAGTTCTTAATTTCTTTAGTAATCTTATTTTATTTACTTTACGAATAACTTAGAATTGTTATATTTATCCCTCATTATTTCATTATTGTCTGTTTTCTGCTCTAGTATTTTCATTATTACAAATTAACCTAAAGTCTACATAAGTTAAAAAAATGCAAAGTAACTTGAATTCAGAATATAACTTAGAAAATTCTGAAACTAACAGCAAAATTAATACGATTCCCATAAATTATTGGCAAGAAGGAGAAGTATTTATGGGTCGAAAGGATAACTACAAGATTATTAAAAATATTGGGAGCGGAGGCTGCGGTATTGCTTATCTAGCTAAAGGTGAATGGTCGCAAAAATTATTTGTCATTAAAACGATTAATGATAATGTTAATGGTTCGAGGACATTAAAAAATGAGGTATTAACTAACGAATTTGCTAACCTAGCTGGTCTCGAACATCCTCATATAGTAAAAGTAGAAGGCTATGAAAGAATTGGAGATTTTTGGTGTCTATTTTTAGAACATATTGAAGGACAAAATCTCAAAAAATATGTTCGAGAAAAAGGGCCTTTATCAGAAAAAGACGCTTTAAAATATATACAGCAAATCGGTTCTGCTCTAAATTATCTTCATAATGAAGAAGGCAAAATTTATCAGAGGATAATTCATCATGATATCAAGCCTTCAAACATAATGCTGCGTGCAGATTCTAATCAGGTAGTTTTGATTGATTTTGGGGCAGCCAGATTTTATCGGGAAGAAGTATTGGGTGTGAATCAACAATTTTACACCCCCGGTTATACTCCATTAGAACCATGGGATATTCCTGCTACGGATGTTTATGCTCTAGCAGCAACACTTTATTATTTACTCACAAAAGAACACCCGATATCTTCACAAGCAAGGTATCAAGGAAAAGAATTACCTCCTCCCCAGCACTATAATCCTCAAATTAGCGATCGAGTAAATGATGCCATTCTTAAAGGCATGGAAATAGAATCAAAAGATCGTCCGTCCTCAGTCTTGGAATGGTTGGAATTGTTAGAAGAGATTCCCTCGCCTTTATCTCAAAAAAAATACAACTATACTATAGAAGAAAAATATTCATTTACAACCAATGCTAATGGTCAACAAAATACTTATTATTTTGTTCTAGATGAAAATAATCAACCGATTGAACTTGGCAATGGCAATTATGGTGTAGTTTATCTAATCCATAAGGGAGGTAATAGTAGATATCCTAATAAATATGCCTTTAAAATACTATATAAATACGATGATTCCGAACTTAATGAAGTCATTAAGGAACGTTTTGAGGCAGAAATAAGGTCTTCCAATGAGATTATAGACGAATTGGAGAACTTTAATGTCAGGCAAATTCCCGGTATTGTGATGACAATAGATGGGACAACAGAATTTCTAGATTCAAATGCTTATAAGACATTTACACAATTAAACTCCATTGAAAGATTATCCAACTACGCTCTGGTTATGGAGTTATATGATAAAACTCTTGAAGAACTTTTAGAGGATGGAATTGGTAAATATGCAATTCAATCTTCTAAGCTTATTCATCACAAAAATATAGAACCAATAATATTTAAATCCAAAGCACAAGCCAAGGAATATATCAGACAAAAAGTTAAAGAGAAAAAAGAGCAAAAAAATCTTGAAAGTAAAATTTACGAACTAAATGGATACGACCTTCTTAGTAATCTTAATTTTGCGGAACGTATAGCTACTATCTTGCCTTATTTAGAAAATATTACCCAAGGACTTAGGTATTTACATAAAGCTGGTTATCTTCATCTCGATCTAAAGCCAGCAAATATTTTTAATAGAGAACTCGATAGCACACTCCAAAGCGCGATTGGCGACCTCGGATTTCTACAAAAAAATCATTTAAAACCACAATCTTTATTGGGTAAATATAATCGATTACCTTTAGGTACTCTACATTATCGATCGCCAGAACAAAAATACTTTTTTGATGTTGCTAATGTGGAAATTGACAATGATACTCAGAAAAGATTGGTTATAAGAGACCCTATTTTTCGAGATACAATCATTGAGAAAGGTGATTATGTAATCTTCGGAAAACATAATGACAAGTCTTATAAAATCGAGCGAATAGATATAGAGTTAGAAAAAAACGCTCCAGTATATATATATCTTAAATCCGATGAAAATGACGAATTTTATTTAAAACCATGTAAACGAAATCAAGCTAAATTTTATAAAATTCAAGGGAAAAGAACCGATTTATTTGGGATAGGTGCTATTGCCTTTAATTTAATCACCTGTGGTGAATCTCCAGAGCGTTTTTACGAAAGTATTAGAAAATATGATACTCAAAATTCAACTGTTGCGGAATTAATTGCTAAATATGAAAGTGTTTATAGTTTTGAGTCTAGCGAACCGGGATTAACTAAGATATTTGAACCTTTTCAAGATAAAAACTCATCAGAATACGTACCAAGACAAATTGTTGAATTAATCTTAAAATGTATGCTGTACAAAGCAGAAGATACTTTTTACAATTCTAGCAAGTCTACTAATAAAGAACCAACAGCTATTTTATTAGAGCAACTTAAAAGTTTACATAATTATTGAAAAAACAAAAAGAAAATGGCTAAAGAATTTGGTTATAAAATCGATAATAATCCATTAATGAAAGGTGATATTCCAGGAGATTATCCACCAAAAGAACCAAAAAAATTCATCGATTATCTAGAAGAATTATTTACTTGTTCTACAAATCAATATCATATACGTCTTGCTAGAGGATTTTGGTACTTTTTTAATCTAACTAAGCTAGTTGAAGAACATTTAAAAAAACCTTCTGATTTCTATTTTACAGAAATACATCCCAAAAAAATTATTTTTAGAAAGATAGGAGCTTCTCAAGAGCCAAAGGAATTAGATACAGATTTTGTTATATATAACGAGCAAATAAATTATCATAACGATCTGAGAAATGATTTGGTTTTTACCAAAATTATGATGCATAATTATCAAGGAAATCCTTACATACCTAGTTTATTTTCTAGTATGCGTAGAGAAATAATTTTGGATAAAATTGAAGACCGAGGTGATTTTACAGAACAAGATATTAATCGATATAGATATAAATATTCTTTCTTTGATAAACATGAGAGTGTTGTTAAAAAAAATGATTGGATTATTATTAAACAAATAAATCAAAGTCGAAATTTTCTCTTTCGGGTAACTAGTGTAAATCCTAAAAATAAGATTGTAGAACTGAAATATATTCCTCCAACTTCAAGTAATATAGAGCGGTCGGATTTTGATTACAATAGCAGTAATTTACTGAATAGATGTATTTATTATAAAAATATAAACCCTTGCATTTATTATTTTCATATGTTGGGTATTTATCTTTACAATATATTTTTTCTAGGAGTCAATGAAAAAAATAATTTTGAATTAGTTCAAAGAGTTTTTGATAAAATAAATATCGAACAATATTTCACTATTTTAAATGAAGAAGAAGTAAAAATTAGTTTTTCACCGTTACAAGATAAGAATGTTCAAAAAAGTGATGCTCTTGGGCAGTCGGTCAAGTTACAACAAATACAAAAACTTTTAGCTCATATGTATCTTAAGTTGACTTTTGTTAATGCTAAAGATTCTTATTATTCTAGTTATGACAAAGATATTGACAGAATACTTTCTGTTAAAAAAGATGTTTTCGTTCTCGAAGAAAAGATTGCCGATCTTTTAGGTATCGATCTTTCTGGTAAACTCGAATCCTATATGTCAGATGAAGCCTTAGAACAATACTCCGATCGATTAAGTTTTCTTAATGAAGAAGAAACAGATTTTTTTCTTCCATTCCACGAGTTAGTGTTTGATTCCGTGTCAATAAATGACGTTTTTTATAGTGGTAATCAGCCAAAAATATGGAATAAAAAAATACCTATCGTCTCAGCTATAGCTGTATCTTTTGTAGCGGTATTGTGTGCCTTCCTAATTGGTTTATTGCTAGGGAGTCAAGACAATAATATCCAAAATTCAGACACTGAATCGCTCCTCTTGAAACCATTTTTATACCAACTCAACGATTATAAAAAGTTCTTTTCAGAAGCTCCTTAGTCTGACAGTCAGGATTAGCGATCGCGCTCCTGCTTCGATCGCTTTAGAGTAGCGAACAAAATATTATCTAAATAAGTAAAATTAACTCATGCAAGAAGTCTCATAATTTCCCCAATAGAAGCAACAACGATCGGGCAAATGTTTTACATTGGGCATAGAGAGACCGATAATTTTTACTAAATATGTTAGGAACTTTTCAACAGAGCCATTTACGCATTGAAGTAGAAGCCAACGAACAAACGATTCGCGATAGTTTACTTCAAACTGATAAACTAAGTAAATGGATGGGAATTGCCAATTTTTCTTCCAGTTTGCCAGAAAAACTCGAAAAAGGAGTAACTTTTACTACTTCTTTGGGATTAATAGAAATTGCTCATGAGGTGCAGACAGCCAATAACCATTGTCTGCGTTTACTCTTAAGTAAGAGTATCGATGGTTATCATGAGTGGTATTGGGGAGATGGTTGGATTCAGTCTCGTCTCGAAGGTATTTCTTTGCTGCCTTTAAATTTAGGTCAGACTTTTAGTTTAATGAGATTACGTCAATTTCTTGCTTCCCAGAAAACTTCAGCAATGAAAGATTCTTAATATCGGAGTTTACTTAATACCATCTAATAAATTTACTGATTCTTTACCAAATAATTTGTTTTCTTCATCACTACTTTACTCTCAAGTTCGAGACTTTGACTAGATTAGAGATGGTCTTTCTATATCTATTCGCTAAGTTTGTTGAGGTAAAAAGATGATGACTACACTCACAAAAAATACTCAAGAGCAACCAAAGTTTTGCCCTTTTCAGCAAGTATATTTTTTAGGGGGAATGGGTAAAATTGTCTCCCGTTTTACTGAGGCGGGAAAATGGATGTATGCCGTAGAGATGCCTCTAGGAAAAGAGCCAGAAATAGGAAGAATCGGCAGCGAAACAATTATTCTGATGCAAGAAACCGAAATAAAGCCTCTAGAAGTCTAGATTTCTCTTATTGTAGTGACAAAACTTATATTTTCTTGAGTAACACCCTTTATTTAAATTAATTGTCACAGTTAATTAATTTTTCCTTAAGAGGAATGAAACAAATAAATAAATCTATAGAAGTTATACTATAAAAGGTTTTAGTTCCTCTTTAGGTAACAAACATCTGAGGGATAGTTTTTTAATATTTCTTTAAGTTTAATTCTTATGGTTGCTGTGATAGATAGTTCTGCCAAAATTCTTTGTTGCTATATAAATAAGACAAGTCAAATACAAATTGGTCGAATTAGCAATATTTCTGATTGGTATTTTGAAAGAGTAATATTTCCCAGACAACGTCTCTTGTTTGAAGCAACTCCAGAAGCTGAGTTAGAGATTCATACTGGCTATATGGCTAGCTCTATCCTCTCAGATCGTCTTAAGTGCGATCGCTTGCGTTTGGAAACAAACCCAGAATAACTTTTTGCTTTATTAACAGCTAAAAATTAAATAAACGAGACAATAAAGAAGCACTTTAGTTTTTTTAGGAAAAAAGAATGGCTTCTGGCTCGATCAAAAAAACAATTTTAGCAGCGATTATAGCTAATTTAGCGATCGCTGTTATTAAATTTGTAGCAGCAGCAATTACAGGAAGCTCGGCTATGCTCTCAGAAGGCATTCATTCGGCAGTAGATACGGGGAATGAGCTACTTTTGCTTCTAGGAGTTCGCCTCAGTCAAAAACCAGCAGATGAAAGTCACCCCTTTGGTTATGGACAAGAGCTATATTTCTGGACGCTAATTGTAGCTCTTTTCATTTTTGCTATTGGTGGGGGAATGTCTATTTATGAAGGCATTAATCACATTACTCACCCCGTACCTTTAGAAGACCCTTTATGGAATTATATTGTATTAGGGTTAGCGGTATTTTTTGAAGGTTATTCTTGGAGTGTTGCTCTCAAAGAACTTCTAGCTACTAAACGTGAAGAGAATATCTGGCAAGCAATACGCTCTAGTAAAGACCCCACCATTTTTACTATCTTACTAGAAGATTCTGCTGCTCTTTTAGGTTTAGCGATCGCTTTTGCTGGGATCTTTTTAGGACATTTACTCAATAATCCGTATTTAGATGGTGTTGCCTCAATTCTTATTGGCGTTATTTTGGCTACCGTAGCAATATTTTTAGTTTACGAGAGCAAAGGACTATTAATTGGCGAGGGTGCGGATCCGCAAACAGTAGCTTCTCTCAAAAACATTACTCAAGCCGATCCAGCAGTTAAAAAAGTAATCCGTGTTCTTACTTTATACTTTAGTCCCCAAGAAGTATTACTAAATTTAGAAATTCAATTTCAGCCAAATCTTTCCACTGAAAAGCTAGCAGTAGCAGTAGAAAGATTAGAAAGGCAAATTCGCCAAGAGCATCCAGAAATTAAGCAAATTTTTGTTGAAGCCAAATCCTTATCTTCTTCGCAAAAAGAAGTAATAAGCAATTAAATCAGTTATCAGTCATCAGTTACCAGTTACCAGTTAAGAATTATAGCAATCGAATTAAAGGTATTGACGTGAAATTGACTATCTTTTTATTAAACCGCAGAGGGCGCAGAGGGCGCAGAGAGAGTTATCTGTTGTGTTTTATAACTAATTGATGAAGTAGAAAGAGTTTAATCATACGTAACGCTATATAAGAGGGGACTTAAACCCTATTAATGACCAGTTAACGGGGGTTAATCAACTGATAACTGCTCACTGGTGACTGGTAACTGTTAAATACCATGACTTTTGCCAATAACCCAGTGACGGCGGAAAAAACGGGCTAAGGCTGATTCTTCTAGAGATAGATAAATTGGTCTACCGTGGGGGCAAGTACGGGGGTTACGAGTAACTTTCCATCGATCGAGCAAGTTTTGCATCTGAGGTAACTCTAGAGGAGTCCCATTACGGATCGCACTACGACAAGCGGTTGCTACTTGAGCAGATTGTAAATCACCGCCGTAACTTAATTCAATTAAAGCATTAGCGCAATCTTCTCTTCCAGCTAGCATAGCTGGTGCATTTCTGGCACGCCATAATTCTTCGCCAAAAGGTTCTATTTTTATACTTAATCGCTCTAATTGTTCTAATTGGGCAGAAGTTAAATTATTGAGGATAAGCGGAGTTTCTAGGGACATTAATTGCCAATCATCTTGTAGTTGTTCGTATAATACTCGTTCGTGAGCGATATGTTGTTCTACTAACCACAAGCCAGAAGTATGTTCGGCTACTATATAAGTTTTATTGACTTGAGCGACTGCTTTTAATTTAATTAAACCAATTTCATTACTAACTTTTTTCTGAGAAGAAGAATCTCCTGCAAGCTGATATTTACTTTGTTTCTCGGCTACTTTAAGTAATTTACCAATGCGTCGATCGCCTACTGTAGAAGGAAGACTTACTGTATTTAAGCGCAAAATTTGTTCGATCGCTCGATTTACTTGTTCTTGCCAATAAGTAAGAGAGTGGAGATAAATTTCGGTTTTGGCTGGGTGACGATTCCAATCTATTTGAGTTGAGTCGGTATGTAGATGGAGAAAACTAAGAGGATAGCGATCGCGGGGTAGAGTTCTTGCCATTCCTGCTATGATAGTCTGTTCTAATTCTGGCAAATTGACAATGCGCCCGTTTACAGCTACTTTGATCCAATCAGCTCGATGACGATGACAGCGATCGGGTAAACCAATTATAAGTTCTAGTTGAGATTTTACTAAATTTACATCGGCGATCTTAGTTGGTAGTAAACTTGGTTCTTTTTCTAAATCTGAATCTATTTCAAGATCGGGTGTATCTAAATTCAATTTAAGAGACTGCAAATCACTCAAACTCACTCTTTTTAAAATTTGGGGTAAGATTTGCTGGGAACTACTACCTGGACTGAGATTAAACCAAAGCTTTTGATTTTGCTTTACTTGCCAAGTAACTTGAGGATGACATAAAGCTAGATGTTGAATTACACTTTGTACTCCTTTTAACTGCTGAGCTAAAGGAGGTAAACCTCGACGGCGCACGGGTATTTTGCCAAACAGATTAGCTGCCGTCACAATAGTTCCAGGGGCAATAGCTACTGCCTCTTTTGTTACTGCTTTTCCCGCTTGATAAGTAACACGCCAACCAATTTCATCTATCGGCATACGAGGACGACTTAAAATTTCTAGTTCGGCTACCTGGGCAATACTATGAAGTGCCTCTCCCCGAAACCCTAAACTATTAATTCGCCAAAGGTCTTGTCGATCGCAAATTTTGCTAGTACTATGAGGCGAAGCACAAACTTGTAGGTCTTCTAAAGACATACCCTTACCATTGTCGGCTACTTGTACCCACCATAATTCTGGTATCAGAGAAATGGTAATTCTGTTTGCTCCTGCATCTAAAGCATTTTCTACCAATTCTCTTACTACCGCAGCTAAAGAATCAATAACCTCACCCGCAGCAATTAGCGCGATCGTCTCTAGTGGTAAAGTTCTTATGGAGAGGGACATAATCTCACAAGGGTAGACTTTTACATTTAAGCGTGAAATTAAGATAAGGGAGCAAAAGATTATATAATACAAATGCTAGTTGTGCCAGTGAAGCTGTCCCGACACAGCAATTCTCATTTTAAAAAGTAACAAGTGATACAGACATAAACAAAGCTATAACAGGTAGACAAAATGCGATCGCCTATCTGTTTCTAAAGTATGTTTGACAATGTTGGACAGGTGTAATTTCAGCTTTTCAGTCATTGCGCCCTGCAATGAAATTTTCGGTGAGGGGGCTGAAATGCCCTTCTAGCGTCAAAATGAGAATTGCTGTCCTATCAAAGTTGTCTGGTGCAATTCAGGGATACATTACAGAATGGGATTATGCACCAAAATAACCTGGGATGAAAATTGTGAAATGATTTTCCTGCTCTTTATAGGTTATGAAATTACCCGAACCTACTTCTGCATTCGGAAGCTTTCTCTCAAACAACGATTTTGGGTGTGAGAAATATGTTGAATAATCTAATTATTAATTCGCTCCCTTTAGGTGCGATCGCCCTGAGTTTTTTTTACTTAAACTGCGATCGCCTTTTGGCAATACCTCTGAACGACTTCCAAGGAGATCTTCGTCAACACCTCACCATCCCTTACGCTCAAGTTACCAACGTCAACCAGCTAAGAGATGTTGCTCCGACTGACTGGGCTTACGAAGCTTTGAGAAGTTTAGTTAAACGTTATGGGTGTATTGCCGGATTTCCCGCTCGGACATATCGAGGTAGTCAACCTCTAAGTCGCTATGAATTTGCTGCTGGTTTAAATAGCTGTCTAACTCAGATCGAACGTTTAATTGTTGAGAGTGAATCTGTGGCAAGAGAAGACTTAGAGACAATACAGCGATTAACTACGGAATTCGCAGCAGAACTGGCTACTTTAGGCGGTAGGATCGACGATCTCGAAAGTCGGACTGCTTTTTTAGAAGACAATTCTTTTTCTACTACTACCAAGCTAAATGGAGAAATCGTTAACTACGTGCTGGGGACTTTTGGCGATCGAAAGCCAGACGGTAGCGACATTGATGAGCAAATTACTTTTAGCAGTCGCTTTCGTCTCAACTTTGGCACTAGCTTTATGGGAGAAGACCATTTGAGAATCCGTTTGCAGGCGATAAACATTACTAGCCCTGCTGAAGCAGGTGGTAACAATGCCCTGGCTTTAAACCTTGAAGGTGATAGTGAAAACAGAGTTGAACTAGAAGCCTTGTATTACCGTTTTCCGATTACAGAGAGAATCTCTGCTTTTGTCGGTGTTAACGGGGTTGATGTCGATGATTTTTTTGATGTAAACCCGACAATGGGATTAGCTTATACAAGTCTCAGTCTTTATAGTGCTTACAATAACTTAATTTACGACAACGCCAATGGAGGTGCTGCTGCTGTCGGTCTAGATTTTGAAATTGTCGACTGGGCGAATTTAGAAGTAGGTTACTGGGCAACGAGCCCCGCAAATCCAGAATCTGGAAATGGTTTGTTCAACGGTAACTATGCTGCGGGGGCTAACTTGAATATCTCCCTGTTAGAAGAACGTTTGAATCTAGCTTTGGCTTACCTGAGAGCTTATCAAAGTGCGGGTAGTGGTTACGATCTGGCTGGCTTTGTCGGAACTGATGCAGCTACGGATCCTTTTGGCGATCGCTCTAATTCAGCTAATAATTATGGTTTGGCGAGTAGTTTTAAAGTTCTCAAACGACTTGCGATCGGCGGTTACTTTGGCTACGCCACCGCTTCGGTAATCGATGAGGATACTAATGCAGATATCTTAACTTGGAACGTATACGCAACTCTTAGCGATCTTTTAAAAGAAGGATCGGCTTTGATTGTTAGTTTTGGGCAGCCTCCCAGTCTGATTGATTCTGAAGGAAATGCGATCGCAGAAGATGAAAATACACCCTATCTCTTGAATATCGAATACCAATACAAACTGACCGACAATATTGAACTTACGGCAGGTGGCTATGCTCTATTTAATCCTAATGGTGCTTCAGATAACGAAACTATTTATGTCGGAACTTTGAGGACTATTTTTGAATTTTAAATCTCTTATAGCCAATGAAAAAACTACTTTTATTTTTGTTAATTGTTACAGTTATATTTCTAATAAATAGCTGCATTACTCGGAAGATTCCTGTAAATAGCGTCATCCCTCAGGAATCTCCTGGTAATTGGGACAAAAAAACACTAAAAATTGTCACAGTAGAATGGCCTCCTTATACTGAAGAGAATTCCCCTCAAAAAGGAATAATAACTGAGATGATTAGTGCTATTTTTAAAAACATGGGACGTAAAATTGAAATTGAATTTGTTCCAACATTTGATTTTGCATATAAACAAACAGAGCGTAATAAATATGATGGGGCATTCCCTTTTGAAGAGAATAAGGATCGCCGTAAAAAAATGCACTTTTCTCAAAAAATATTTGAGTATAATTCTTCTTTTTTCTATAACAATTCAATTCTGGATAACAAATCCTCTAAAAAAAATGAACTAATAGATAAAATCAGAAAAGGAGAAACTGAAAATCTAGAGATCAATGAACTAAATGATTATTGCGTTGGATTAGTTAAATTTTATAATTATGGCGGTAAGAGAGAGGATTTAGATAAACTCGACAAAACGCGTGTATTTCCGACTGAATTTAGTGGGTTTCAGTCATTAGTTGAGGAAAAAAAATTACAGGATGTAAAAACAGAGAACGACAGTTGTAACAATGATAAAACAGTTTTCTTTCCATCAGAAGAAGAAGTGGGCGATACAATTTTAAACAATTATTTTAGTGGCAAAGTAGATAAAATTAGTAAATTTAAAATAAAGAATATGAATAAAATACCTGTTCATTTTATAACCCCAAAAGAAAACTCAAATGACGAAAAATTAATCGAAGATTTTAATAGTTATTTAAAAGAATTAAAAGAAAATGGAATCCTTGAGTCCATTAAAAGACGTTACGAATTACAAAATTCACATACAAGTAATTTTGTAATTTTGAAATCTGTTCTTCCCAACTATCCTTTGGTTATTGGTTATGATTTCGAGCCTACTAACACTGAAATTTCAAAAAAATGTCAGAGTAATTTTAATCTTAGACCTGGATTTTTGGAAGAAAAACAAGATATTTATGATGAAAGTTGTAGTTTTTTGATTCCGAACAATACTAAAGCTTTTGTCCTTGAATGGGACACAGGTTTTGAACCTCCAGGAAATTCAAAAAATAATAAACAAATTGATGCTAGTAAAGTTAGAATTCTACAAGGACCTCGAAAAGATAAAATAATTTACGTTCCCAATGTCTATATTTCTTTTGAATAATTTAATGTTTTTTAAAGAATACAATGAAATTTAAACTTATCGCTCCATTTAGAACATATTTTTACATCAACATAGGTTTCAGAAGTTTTCTTAAGAGTTATTACAGCGAGAACAATGATTACTATGAGTTTTGGAAGAAAGCGAAAGAAAATTGGGAGCAAAACCAGACCCATATAAACAGTCAAAACGGTCAACCTAACGAGGGGGAGCAACAATGTGAATTTGAATCTAAGAATCGTAAATTGGAATTTAAGAATCGTAAATTGGAATTTAAGAAGCAAAAATGTGAATTTGAGAATGGAACAAAATGTAAACTTAAGGATATAAGAAAATATAAATTTGAGGATGTCAAAAAATGTAGAATTTATCAAGATATAGAAAAATCAATTGAAGTGGAATTTTTACATTTAGATTCAAAAAATAAACCAGATCCTCCTGTTTCTCGTTACGCTGAAATTAGTTCTAATGATTTAGCTTTTAATGAAAAGATCGAAATTATTGAATTTACAGTGAAAAAACTACCAGAATGCTTCATCGAAGAGGAAGAGGAAAAGAAAAAGGAAAACAATTATCTTGAAGAAATTAAAGAAATAAAAAAAATAGAAAAATACCTTGATTGTAACAGGTTACAAGAATTCTTCGATGGTAGCAAAATTTTCTTGGCAATTTTTATAAATGGACGAAATTTGAGCATAAACCCGAATTTAAGCCATGGTGAAAATCCGCTTGTTTTCAAATTATTTGCTAATTTTACAAGTGATCAAATCTTTCTTTTTAGCTTTTTGATTTTTATGATTTTTATGATTTCATACTTCTATTTGCATCGTCGTAATATCCTGTAATTGTTTTTTTTTGATAATTCAAAAATAAGCTAAAAACTAGACAATAGCTGAAATTCACAGAAAATAGAGATAAATAAGAATAAGCAATATATTAATTTTTTTAATTTACATAGAATCTAATAGCTACATCTCAAAAACTTTTGATTTACCTGTACAAAAGTTTTAAGTCAAAATTCAAGCTATTTTGAAAAAGATAAAAGCAATAAATTAAATTCATTTAGAAGTTCTCTTCTTTATGGGAATTTCTGTTTACTATTCCCCATAATGCAATTCCTGCCCAAAAAATCTCAATAGCTACCACTTGCCAATTATTATCCAAAACTAATTGAGGTATTAAAATTATCGCCAGTAAAAAATTCCAGAAATGAAATTATATAAGATATGACAAAGGATTTGGAGAATTTAGTAACCAGATAAAAATACCAGCGTAATTGACTTAATAATCAAGGGCAAAATCTTCAATAAAACCGCAGGCTAAGCGCAAGAAAAATGAAGCTGTAATATGCTTAGAGAATCCATGTATAGCATTACGTATTTAGGTTAGGACACTTGCTACTTGCTACTTGCTACTTGCTACTTTCGAGCCAATAACTGATATGTCCTAATGTAACTTTGTACGGCTATAAACCTTGTCCAGTTTGAAAACTGGAGTTTTGAATAAGAATGAAATATCCTCAATGGAAGAAGAAATAAAGTTGAATAGATGTTAAGAGTAGATTGCGATCGCTTTAGCTACTAAACGTTGAAATTGATGTAAGGTGCTTTCTAAGGCAGGAGAAAAGCAACCACCGCCAAAAGCAGGTGAGTTTCTTCCTTTCTGGAGTCGTTCGATGATTTCTATATCTTCATCGGTGGTAATTTTCCAAAGATCTATGGTGATCTGGCGTAATTCTTCATATTCGCTATTAGTTGCTTCGTCACCGACAAAATAAAATGTCATCTTTTCTACGGAAAGACTGGGACTGAGAGGATTGACAACTAAAGCTAAAAAGTAATCGGGGTGAATTCCTAGCATTAAATTAGGAAAGACAGAAATATACTCTGCTACAGTTTCTCGTCTGGTTGTTTGTAGATTCGGAAAAACAGGCAAAGTGCGATCGCCGATTGCGCCAATACGATAAAGTTTGCTACCTTGACCAATATGATTTTCTCCAACTTCAAAACTGAAATGATCTTCCATTCGAGAAGAGTTATTTAGTTGGGGATGAACCCAAGGTAAATGATAGTGTTCGGAGAAATTTTCTACTGCCAGTTTCCAGTTAGCATTAAACTCAAAACTAATTTCTTCTCCGTAGCGCAGTAAATTCAAATCATAAACTGACCATCTTTCGATAATTGGTTGTAAATAATCTCTCAACGGTGGTGCATTACCAGCCAAATTAATAAAAATTAAATCAAGCCACTGTTCACACCTAATCGATTGTAAATTTTTACTAGAGCGATCGAATCCTTCATAGGTATCTTGCCAGTAACCGCCAAAGTGAGGTGTAGATTGAAGCTGACCATTTAAATCGTACGACCAAGAATGATAGGGGCAGCGAATTTGTTTCTGCTGTTGACAGGGTTGAGTGACTAACTTTAACCCTCTGTGAGAACAAATATTATTAAATGCATGGATTTCATTATGATGATCGCGCACTAGTATAATCGGTATCCCTGCTACCTCTATAGGAATTAAATCCCCAGAATGGGTCAAAACTGAACTTCTACCAACACAAACCCAATAATTAGCAAATATAGTATGTCGTTCCTGTTCTAGAAATTCTTCGCTGGTATAAGCTTTACCAGGTAATCCAACAGCATCAGCCGTAGAACTACCAATTAAACTGATGATTGCTTTTTCGTTGTTGCTATTTAAATCCTTGTCATTGCCAGGACACGCTGAGACTTTCTCAATCATTACTTACCTCACCATAGCCAAAAAAGATATCTATAAATATCAGGGTAAGCTCATCTCATTTTGTACACAGGGCAAACGCACACAATTCTTAACATAAAACAAGATGGGAAACAAGACTAAAAAATTGACGTAGGATGCTGAAAATTATTTTTCTTTTTCTATTTGCTTGAGTTCCTCTCGCAAAACTCGACGTAATGTTTCCTCTAATGGTTCGCGTTTTTGCTGAATGTGTTGTCGCAGGGCATCGTTGATTAATGTCTGGTAGTTGCCACCACCCATGGAGTGAACTTTGGTGCGAAACCATGCCAAAATATCATCATCTAAGCGAATAGTAATACGAGTTTTCCCAGGTGGAACCGATTCAACAGCACCTCGTTTTCCTTGACTGAAATCATATTCAGAATCTATCATCTATTCTTCCTCATATTGTCTACGCTCGTTTTGGGTAGCTTTACGGGCAGAGATTAGGCGAATTTCATCATCTCGTAAGGTATAAACTACAACTAAAATTCGGCTCAAGATATCCATGCCAATGGTGATAAATCTTTCTTCTTCAAAGCGAGCGTCAAAAATGGTGATAGCTAATTCGTCAGAAAAGACTGATACAGCATCAGCAAAATCTATACCGTGTTTACTTAGGTTTTTTAACTTGTTGTCCAAAGAAGTCCTTCGCTTTAGCGACGGGATGAATTTGTACGCAGGGTCTGTCGGTTTACAGTTTTGACACGGAATCTTCATATACTAAGGGTTTTGGACGCTATATAATACTTTCAAGTGCCAGAAATCTAGCTAAAAATTGCTGTAAGTTGGCGCAAAGCAGAACCTTGACAACTTGAGATATGGGGTTCGACACAGGAATATTCGTTGTGTCGGTAAAATCTCGAACGTACAAAGGATAAAGTATCTTTGATGCGTTAGTACCCAGGGACTCTGGGGGAAAGAAATTGCCTGTAAAATTGTCGGTCTGTCGGGGGTGCATAGTAGCTGCTGTGTATCTAGATAAGTGGTGAACCAGTGCGGTCTTGGGGGTTTCCCCCATGAGCAACTGGTGAACCCGAAGGGCGTAGTGCAGGAATGCCTTATCGCGAGGTAAGGAAGCCGTCAGTAAACTGACGGAGGATGTCACTGCCTTGTTTCTGTCCCATTGATACCTCATCTAACTATTATATGCACATTTGTACAGACAGGTAAAGTTATTAATATCCCATAGCTTAATAAGCTTAGACGCATTTACATTGCACTTTAAAATTCTCAAACGCCTTATGGGGAAGGAACAGAATAGATAACTTTAGTGCGTCTAAGCTTAGTCTTAATCATCACTGCCACTTGCTAATAAGTTACTATCAGGACTAAAGCTAATTTATATGACATTCTGCAACTGTGCTTGCCTAATTGTCAGATTAGAGAAATCATAGCCTTGTAAATCTACCTGTAAAAATGCTAATAAATTAAGAACATTACCCCCCGCATATCCCGTGAGTATTGACGGTTGATGCTTTTGCTGTCTCAGTATATCCTGCAACAAAATTACCAGTTTTTTTTGACTGCCCAACTCTATTAACAGTTTTTCGAGTAATGGCTGTATAATAACTTGCTTTTGTGTATCCCGAATGTGGTCTTTAGATGTTGCCTTAATTAAGGCATGGGTTTTAAATAAGCGTAAAGATAGAGGCTTTTCTTCTACTAATTCTTGACAAATCCGATCGACTAATCGCTGCGTAGTATATTTTAGTACTACTGGTTGAAGAAAGAAATGCTCACCGCTTTTTTCTATCAATGACCTTCGCAACAATCCTCTAAGGGCTTGGGGTAACGGACGCTTGGAAGAAAATGTAACTAGATCGGCAGTTAATTCGTCTAGAGATACTGGTTCTCGATTAATTGCCAGCCAATATATTACCTCCTTTTCCACCACCGATAAACGTTGGAACTGGTATTCCAACAAGTCGCGTATTTCCTCAAAAATAAATCTCCCTTGTTTCAAATAATCCAAAAGTTGGGCGATTCTACCATTGAAAAGCTCCCTTGTCCCTGCTGCTACTATCTTCAACGCTAGGGGATTACCTCCATAGTGCTTGATGATAGGGCAAACGCATCTTATTTTTAGACTATAAGCGGGATACAGGTTTGAGCGCTCGCCTTTGATTTTTGATGAATTTAGCAAATCTAGACGTGATCGCGGTTGTGGAATTTAGATGCGTTTGCCCTATGCTTGATGAGTACCTCCCATTCTTGTTCTGTACCTGTGAAATGTCCTTTTTGCTGGAATAATTCGCGCCCGTCGTTAGGATTTAACCCTCCTAGCTGCAAATATTTAACTTTTGTTCTTTCTCCTTCTAAAGGTAAAATTTCTCTTGGTTTTTCTCTAGAAGTCAGCAGAACACAACTGTTATGAGGTACTTCTCCAATCAGTTTGAGTAATTGACCATATCCTTCGTAGCCAGGACGATATTGCCCTACTTGACTATTACTAGATAAAATTGTCTCGAAATTATCTAAAATCAGCAGACAACGGTGATTTATCAAACATTCCATCAGCTTTGATAGTTTTCCCTCAAAGTTTTGGGGTATTACTATCTCTTTTCGCAACGCCCATAGCAAAAATTGCAGTATGCTTGTGAGCTTATCTTCTACTGGTGTTGCATTTTGTAGGCTTCGCCATACTACTACCTCAAATTCATCTTGAATTTGTAGCCCCAATTTTACTGCTAGAGTACTTTTGCCAATACCACCAATTCCCAGCAATGTTACCAAACGACATCGTTCCTCTAACACCCAATATTGTAATTGCGACATTTCTTCGTAGCGATTGTAAAATATAGACGTATCAGGTGCTTCTCCCCAGTCATACATTGGGGAAGCCTGTCGGGCTTCCAAACTGTCACATGGTGGGATAGATCGAGTATAATCGCTTTTAGACAATTCCAACCCAAAGGCAGCGAAGGCAGATTGTAACGAACTTTTATCTACTGGTTTCGATCGCCCCAGTATCCTGGAGACAGTGTGCATTGATAAACTCATGCGATCGCTAAGTTCTTCCAAAGAAAAGCGTTCTCTAGTATTATCCTTAAACTCGGCTTCAGTTTTCGCTGCTTGAAGTTTATCCCAGCCTTTGAGGGTGAGAATTACACCTCGGCTTCGTCTAGTTGGTTTTTGTTTCATCAACGTCACTTCAAATCTGATAGATACATCTCGTACTTAGGAAATCATTCAAGATCAATAGATAAAAGTGGTCGTGCAACACAAACTCAAGTTTGACAGAATAAACAAAACATAATGTTTAACATATTTGGTTCGGGCTAGATTTTTTATTTATATAGGTTAGATTTATATAGGTTAGTTAAGGTGGACTTATGCACTACCATTTTCGATTTTGTCAAAATCACTAACTCAGGAAATGTTCCTTTGAGTTTAAATAATTTAAATATTAAACAGCACGAACCCGAAGGGCTGATAGCTTAAAACCAATTAACTGAGAGGAATGGCGAGGTTTCCTTGCTATACCAAACCCTTGGTGTTGACAAACAGCACATCACCTTAACTTGTGACGAATTGCCCTTACCTAATTACCGATCGCTATTTACTGTCTCGGCTAGATATTCTTCGGAGATTTCCCAAGCAGTATTAATTAGCTGCATAGCTTCTTCCGAACCATTTAAATCTGGGTGATGCTTAAAACTTAGTTGACGATAGGCACCACGTCCAAAAGCAATAAAAGCAACAGAACACCAGATTACATCAAGCTCATCAATAATTAAATTTTGGTAGGTTTGATATTTTTCTAAATTACGAGCAATTAACTGTTTGTAAATTAATTCAGCATTTGGTAAGACAGTTTTGATATATTGCAAGGTTAGTGTTGTCGATTCATCTTCATCATCTTGCTTATTTTGAGTGCAGTCACTTGTACTATCTTGGGGAGACTCGGCGTTCAAGTCCTCAAAATGAATTTGGTAGTTAGCCTCTTGGCGAGCGCTATTTGTCGGTTGCTCCTCAAAAGGGTAATCATCTATCAATTGTCGATCGTCATTGAATATTGTCTGGCGATCGATATCGATCGATTCTTCTTTTGCTAACAGTGAGATAGAAGAGTATAAAGTATGTAATAATTCTTGATTATCTTGGCATTCAGTCTGTAAGTCACGAAATTCTTGAGTTAAGGCAGTAATTCTGTTTAATTTATCTAACTTTGTCTTTAGTTCTTCTCCTTGACGATAAAGCCGAATAGCTTCGTCATCTAGCTCACTTTGACGATGATATTGCTCTTTTATTTTTCTTTCTAATGTTTTGATGCGCTGATTTGTGGCTTTCTGTTCTTGTTGATTTATGTTTTCCTGATTAGCTAACTCTTCTAGCTGAGATTGAATTTGAGCAATCAGATCGTTAAGATTCATCGAACAATCAGCAATAAGAAATTTGAATTTAATTATTATGACTTGCGATCGGCTTTCGACCTACACGAACTCTCACTGAAGAGAAAACTTCGCCTACCTTGCCGATAATTTTTCGCTCACATCTAAATAATAGTTCATAGTCGCCGATCAATAAACTCTTTTTGTATTTCCTCCTTTTACCCAACCTTCTTGTTGACTCCAAGGAAGACGAACTCTTTGCCATTTGCGATCGTTGCTTATTCCTAAAATTATAATTTCCGCATTATAACCAACACCACCGATACGAGTTGCACTTATACTTGGTTCTGCTCGCAAGCTCAGTCCTTGAGGCCAAGTGACACGGGCTTTGTAAGCGTTGGGTGGTAATATGGGTTCTGGTTCTGGTTCTGGTTCTGGTTCTGGTTCTGGTTCTGGTTCTGGTTCTGGTTCTGGTTCTGGTATTTCTTCGGCAGGAGTGTTTTCTTGGACTTCTATTTCTGCTACTGGTGGCTCGTTTTCTTCCGCAAAAGTAGGTTTAGCAGGAGCAACCGCCATTTTACTAATGTAGTAATATCCAGCACCAGCAGAAACTACGCCTATGATAGCAACTCCTAGAATAAAACCGAGAATAAACTGAGCAATACTTATTAAACGACTCACGATCGGTTATCAATTATTAGTTATCAGTTATCAGTCAAATAATAACCAAAAACTAATTAAATTGATTTTGAATGCGATCGCTTAAACTAGTTTTTCTGGAAGCAAGACGAGCTTTTCCTGCTGCTGCCCAGTCTTGTAAAAACTGAATTTGTTCTTGAGCAGTTCTGGCTAAAGGAATAATTTGACTGGCAGATTCGAGAATATCGTCGGTGGTGAAATCTCGATTTTGACTAAAGCCAATATGCATGGCTTCTATTAAGGTTTGCTCGATTTCTGCTCCCGAAAAGTCTGGTGTTTCATAGGCTAACCTTTTTACGTCATAGTTGCCGAGGTTATGAGGGCGTAATCTGGCTAAATGGACTTTAAAGATTGCTTCTCTTTCTTCTTGATTGGGCAAGCCGACAAAAAAGATTTCGTCGAATCTTCCTTTTCTCAACATTTCTGGAGGCAAAGCTTTAATATTATTGGCTGTCGCTACTACAAACACGGGAGATTTTTTTTCTGCCATCCAGGTAATAAAAGTACCAAAAACCCTACTAGTAGTACCAGAATCCCCCCTTCCTTCTACTCCAGAAAAAGCTTTATCAATTTCATCGATCCAGAGTATACAAGGAGAAAGAGCTTCGGCTAAATTAATCATCTGTCGGGTACGAGATTCCGATTCCCCTACTAACCCCCCAAATAAACGTCCTACATCTAGACGCAGTAGGGGTAAATGCCAGTGATGGGCGATCGCTTTAGCAGTAAGAGATTTTCCCGTTCCTTGAATTCCTGCTAGCAACAGTCCTCTGGGATGGGGTAAACCATAAGCACGGGCGCGATCGCTGAATGCTCCCCCTCTTCTTAACAGCCAGTCTTTTAAGTTATCTAAACCGCCAATATCAGAAATTTGTTCGGTTGCGGGATAAAAATCGAGGATTTGAGTTTGACGGATCGATTGCCGTTTTTCTTCTAAAATTAATTCTACGTCTTCTGGTTCTATTTGCCCATGAGTGGCGATCGCTCTAGTTAATACTCGCCGAATGCGCTCCAAGGATAATCCCTGAGCAGAACGGACTATTTCGTCAAGTAGTTTATCAGTTAAGGTTTGTCCTGTAGCCAGTACTAATCTTTGTATTTCTGTTTTAATTTCTTTTGCTGTAGGTAAAGGAAAATCAATAACCGTCAAAACTTCACTTAACTCTGGGGGAATTTCGACTTGAGAAGAGACAATCACAATATTTTTAGGTTGAGATTTAAGCTCGCGGGCTAGATTCCGTAATTTGCGAGAAATAGAAATATCTTCTAAAAAACGCTCAAAATCTCTTAATATAAAAATTCCCCCTACTTTTGAGGGCATTTTTTCCAAAAACTCTAAAGCTTGCAGTGGATTTCGCTTACCCAAACCTGTATTATTAGGATTTTCCTGATACCCATCGACAAAATCCCAAACATATACTTGACGATTCCCTAATCTCTCAGCCACAGAAGCGATCGCTCTTTCTAGCCTTTCCTCTTCTGTCGTAGAAATATAAATCAACGGGTAACAAGCCCTTAGAAGTAAAGCAAATTCCTCACTAAAGTTCATTATTAGCTATCTGCTGTTGGTTATTTGTTATTTGATTTTATATTGTTTTCCCAACTACGAACTACGAACTACGAACTACGAACTCAAACTTATAATTCGTAATTTTTGGATAATTGCTCTTTGAGGGCTGCTAAAGAAGACCAACGACTATCTATCTTGGGTTCATTAACTTCTTCGGGGGAATCTGCGCCTTGACAATCTTTACCACAAATTTTTTGCATGGGCATGGCTAGAGATAATTGTTCGTAAAGCCAAACATCAGGCTTAAAATAGCCATTAGGCGGTAAAGTTTCCGATAAATCTTCTAAAGATACTTCTTTTTCCGACAAAAAGCTTTCTGCTGTTACTTTTTGCTCTTCTAACCAAATAATTTCTGAAGTATCTATAGATAAACGATGATTATAATTTTGTAAACAGCGATCGCAGATTAAAGTAACAATTGTCTCTGCTTGGACTAATATCTCTAAAAATGTACCTCCATGCCTAATGCTCATTACTCCTTTGACAGGAGTGAGAGTAGTCAAGCCAGAGATAGGTTCTTGAAATTTAAGTTCTTCTTTCCGCTCTGGCAACTTTAGTAATTGCGGGATATAAATAGCTTCCATCTTTGACAGTTATTAATTATCAGTTATCAGTTACATTTTTTCTCTGGGAGTCGGAGTTTCCCATCTTGATAAATAGAACGTTCCTCTCGTAGTCTAAATCCAGCTTTAGAAACTTTGTGTTTTTTGTTAACTGATAACTGTTGACTGTTGACTGATTTAACTGGTTTAGCGTAATCGCACGATCAAACGTCGATCTGGCTCTTGTCCGCGACTTTCTGTCTCCAAATCTTCTGCATCTTTGAGAAAATTATGAATTTGTCTCCTCTCAGCAGAAGATAGAGCTGGCATAGTTACTTCTCGAGCAGTTTCTCTAACTTGTTGTGCTGCTTGTTGGGCTAGTGCTTGTAATTCCTGGTACCTTTTTAATCGATAACCATTAATCTCGACAGTATAAGACCCTTGCAATTCTTTATCTATATTGAGATTGAGTAAAGTATTAGCGAGATACTGGATTGCATCAATGCTTTTACCTCGATCCCCAATGATAAGTTCTATCTGTGATTGGTCGAGATGAGGAGACTCAATAATCAGCCAGCAGGCATCAGACTCTACTGGCATTTTATCGGCTTCTTCGGTGACAACAGCAGCAGGAATGGCCATTAATTCTAGAAGTTTGGACAACCATTCTGTGCCCCGCTGAACTTGATTTTCCATGGTAATTAAGTACTAGCCAGAAGTTTTCTCTTTTTTCTTAGAACGTTTGCGTTCAAAAGGAAGAGCTTCTCTCGATTTTTCGGCTTTTTCCTGTTGCTTCACCAGTTCTTGGATATTTTCTGGTAAAGGTTCTTGCATTAAAAACCAAGTTTGACCCATCTGGAATAGATTGGCTACCACAATATACATCAGTACTCCTGCTGGTAAGGGGAAAAACAAAAACATTCCACTAAACAAGACTGGTGTAATTTTGTTAACTGCTTGTTGTTGATCGGCGTTAGCTCCAGAACCTCCTTGTTGCCCAGTTAGTTGCTGGTTGACGTAGAGACTGATACCGAAAAACAGTACCATTCCCAGGATATCAAAATTGATATTGCCATCTGCATCAGTCACCCCTACTTGCCCTAAAGCTTTAATAAATAAGAATCCTGTATGGGCAGCAATACCAGGGATCGTTGCTTGAACAGTGGCATCTCCTGGCTCTAAAGCCTCTATAGTACCATCATCATTGATTTTTAGCCTTTCTGAACCTTTGGTTACTTCCCATCGAGGTTGAATATCTTTTTCTGGATACTTAGCAATTAGACTTGATAAAGGTTTACCTTCTAAAGTTTGAAATTCTACTTTAGTTTTTTCTCCTACTATCAGCTTGTTACCACCTGGCAGTAAAGCAGCAACTTTATCGTGAACGCCATCATCGAAGTATATATTCTGAGCGTTGGTAGCAAAGGCTTGGGGTTGAATCCTCTCAATTTGTTCTTGAGGAAAGATTTGTACATCAATAGTGTAATTGGTATCGGTAAAAGGCGAACCTCTCAATGTAGCAAACAAAGCAAATAGAATTGGCATTTGCAGAAGCAAAGGCAAACACCCCGCCAAGGGATTGCCAAATTCCTGCATCACTTTTGCCATTTCTTCTTGTTGTTTTTTGGGATCATCCTTGTATCTTCGTTTGATATCTTCCTGTCGTTCCTTCATCAATGGCTGAGTAATTCGCATTTTACGCATATTGCGAATTTGTCCTGCACTAAGAGGAAATACAGCGAAGCGGACTACCAGGGTTAAAGCGATAATTGCAAAACCGTAGCTTGGCACAATCCCGTAGAAGAAATCTAGGATTGGCAACAAAATATTATTGGAAATAAAGCCTATACCAAAATCCATTCTTTAATCAGTCCAGCCTCTGCACCTAGTTTTTTCTCAGTCTAGTTTACCCGATCGAAGCAAACCTAAATTGTTAGTTAGCGATCGATTCGATCGGTCTATTTGTTTTTGCTGCTGCTTGTTCGGCAATGTAGTCATAAATTTCCCTAAATTGGGGAATAGCTCTTAATTCTAAACGACTGCCATCTTTAAGAGTTACTACTAAATCCCCCCACAAACCGATTCCGCGAGGAACTTTAACTATTTTAACGATTTCGTTGTAAATCAGGTCTGTGCGATCGCGTCCCATCCATCCTCCTTTCACCGAGATACGGCGGTCGGTAATTCGATAACGCAGCCACAAAGCCCTGACAATTGCACCTACCGTTAAGGGAATACAAATTACGGTGAACGCTAACAAAATATTAACAATCAAATCGCCGATATGGGGGCCACCTTCAAAATAAACGTCTTCTTTAATACCCATTTATTATTTTTGCTTCTATTAATAACTGCTTTAATTCTCGCAAAAAATGTTCATATTTGCATTCAACTGCTCGCGCTCGCACTACAATAACAATTTTCCAACCAGGGGGTATTATTGGTAGTAGTTCTCTGAAAGCAGCTCGAATTTGCCTTTTAATGCGATTGCGTACCACAGCTTTTTTGCTTACTTTTTGGCTAATAGAAATACCTAAACGGGTAGGCTCTTGCCAGAATTGTTTCTCTAATTTTGAAGTCAATAATGCCCTTAAAACTAGATGCCGACTATTTTGGCGTAATCCTTGGCTATAGACAGCACGAAAATCTCGCCCATCTCTAAGTCGATTTTCTTTTGGTAATCCCACCCTGCATCATTATTTCCATTACTATTCAGCTACGCTTATACTGCTAAACTATGTCTTCCTTTTTTGCGACGAGCTTGAATTACTTTTCTGCCATTTTTAGTTCGCATACGAGCGCGAAAGCCTGATTTTCTCTTTTGTTTACGGTTAGTACCACCCAGAGTACGCTGAGTCACGAATTATTACCTCCTTACCAGTTAAGTTTTTATACAAAAGCCACAATCTCTAATTATATTACACTTTCAATCCTCAGTTCTAGTTGCCAATACTTAAAATCCAAGTACCTAGATGCTGACGAATAGGTAAATCTCCTGCGGGCAAAACTTGACAATGGAAGTAATACGTACCACCAAAACGAGGGTTTTTAACGTTAGAGAAAACAATCTCTACTTTTTTACTTTCTCTTATCGGTTGTTCTAGATCGATTTCGATAATTCGGCTTTCTTTATCCCAAACTACTTCTCGCAAGGGGATAGGTTCTCCTTTGATTCTGACTTCAATTTTGTCAGGATCGAATTTACCTTTATAGTAATCGGGATAGGCAATAAAAAATTTCGATGCTCCCTGAGTCATTTTTTTGCTGCCAATACGCAAACGGTAGCGATCGAAAGAGCCTGCATGTCCGCCAAAATCTAGATGGTAATTGAGAATATTTTCTCGCTCTACTCCACTAAAAATAGTCAATCCAGGATTACTTTGAGCGGAGGTAATCCCTTGGATACCGCCAATTAAAAAACCAGACACGGCTACAGTTGTGAATATACGTTTAAAAGACATAATGTTTTACTATTCTAAATATTTATTACTAAGTTGCTAATAATTTACTATCTCTTGACTTTAGCAAAGTTATCCTATGGTGAGACGTAGAGCAATGAAAAAAGTGCCACACTTCCGTAGGGGCGATTCGCGAATCGCCCCTAATATTCAATCAAAGTAATAATCGGTACGTCGGGTAATTTTTTTCTACCCCCTAAGTCTGTCAATTCAATTATAAAAGCGAAACCTAGTACTTCCGCACCAATTTGTTGGAGTAATTCCGCCGTGGCTTTGGCTGTACCTCCGGTAGCAATGAGGTCGTCTACAATTAGTACTTTAGTTCCAGCTTGGATGGCATCTTGATGAATTTCTAAACTATCGGTACCGTATTCTAGTTCATATTCGATCGAATGTACGGCAGCAGGAAGTTTTCCTGGTTTGCGGACAGGGACAAAACCCGCATTGAGTTGATAAGCTAAAGGCGGGGCAAAAATAAAACCGCGAGACTCCATACCAACAACATAATCGGGTAGCAAAGCTGCTTCCTGACATTTTTGGGTAAGAGTGTCGATAGTGTGGCGTAATCCTTGCCCATTACTGAGTAAAGTTGTAATATCTCGGAACAAAATACCCGATCTAGGAAAGTCTGGTATATCTCGGATTAAAGCTTTGAGATTCATAAAAAAACTCAATAAATTTATTCGATCTTGCTGTTTAATTTTATAGCTATGGCATTATGGCAGCAGAGAGTAATCTGTTACCCTCGACTAAGAAGAAAATATAGATAGTTAAAATATGGACTTAATTCTAGGATGAGTCAATCTATAAGTATGGTATCCGATCCCGATCTTTCTACTCAGGCTAAACCAGCAATTTTAAATACTTTACCAGATATTCCCGTGCCTTCTGGGAATTGTTCTCCTCATACTCAGCAACAAATCGACTTGTTGCTTCTAGCCGTTGAAGCTCTAGAATTAGGAGCATCAGAGCATATGTTGGCAACAATCAAAAAGTTGGAATTGGAAGAAGTCATTAAAGGTCGAGTTCATCTTTGGCGTTTACGCTCTAGTAATCCCTGGCGACGTTCTTTTACCAGAGATTGTCTCTCTCTAGATCGAGCAAAAGCTTTAATTATTATTGCAGGCGATCGCGCCAAAAAGTCCATGGTTTTAATTCGACAATTGCTTTTGGCCGAGCAACAAATGAAAGAGAAACAATTACCTCTAGAAAATCATTTTCGCCTTTCCGAATACTTAGAAAGATTTCGCGCTCATTTTCGTAGTCGCATGAATCCTCGCCGTACTAAAGTGGCTGCCTACATTGCTTCAGAATCAGAATTGAATGAGCTAGCTTTATCTTTGCTGAAAAAACTATTATTCTGCACGGGGACAAAAGGAATAGAGCGTATTTGGTTTAGTTTGTTTGATGGGGAAATAAGATGACAATTAAAAGACAGTATATTTTGCCTAACTGTACCTTGATTTTAGAAGGATTGTCTGATGCTTCTGAGTCAGAAAATGATGTTTTTACCCAACAATGTCTATCAATTTTAGTGAATGCTGAATGTCATTTTGTCAAATATAATCTAGAATTGAGTGGCGGAAGTATTTTTTTTGAAAACTTAGTTAAAGCAGTTAGTGCTTATGCTCAAGAGTTTTTAAGTGGCTTACCTCATCGACGAAATTCTCAAACTGAATATCCTCAAATACATATTGAAAAAGTTAGCAACCAAAATTTACACCGTTTAACTTTTGAACCAGAATCGGCTCCAGAACAGCAAAAATCAGAAATCGATTTGACTACAGTAGAGCTTTTCGATTTGGTAGAAGCCGTAGACCAATTCTTTGCCGATCGATATACTCTTCCCGCTCTTACTCTAGAGTTACAATCTCTGAGTAAGAGACATCGTCAACCAGATGAGCCATTAGTACAAAGAATAACTCCTGTTGCTATAGGAATAGCTAGTTTAGCTTTCGCTACTGCCACCTTCTTTATCATTCCAACTCCAGAAAGACCGGAACCCCAATCTACTCCAAAATCCAGTCCTACAGAAATTGAGCCTACGCCATTAGAGAATAAAGAAACAGAAGAAGAGAAATAAACTTAATAGACTTCATGTTGTTGAGATAGAGAGCAAATTTCTTTACATACAGTAGAGTTATAGCCGTCGTATAATTTTTGCCAAACAAATCACAATTGAACTCTGCAAATTGTCGGTGATGAAAAATACTTATCAAAAGATCGCAAATCTTTCGGCTCATACTATTGTCCTCAGTTTTCTCTCACTGGGTGTAAGTTCTATAGTTCAAGCAGCATCTTTCCAAGGCGATCGAGTAGTTGTTGCTAACCGAGAAAGTGGAACTCTTTCTGTAATCGATACTGTAACCGATACGGCAACAACAATAGACATACCTTTTGGTGAATCACGTCCAGAACCCATGTATATCTTTCATGTACGCAGTACAAACGAAGTGGCAGTAGGAGATCGGGCTAATAATCGTATTGTGTTCTTCGACCAAAATAGCTACGAAGTCACGGGAACAGTGGAGACAGGCAATGGAGTTTTCCATATGTGGGGTTCTCCCAATGATACTCAGCTTTGGATTAATAACGATATTGACAATACAATTACTGTAATTGACCCAGTTAATAAAAATGTTCTCACAACAATTGCTATTCCAGCAGATTTAGTTGCAGAAGAAGGTAGACCTCACGACGTGATTCTAGACCCTTCAGGAGATTTTGCCTACGTTTCTGTGCTAGGTCTGAGCGAAGATCATACTCCAGTTCCAGGTTCAGAATGCGAGGGGTGTGATATTACTTATGTATTACTAAAATATAGTACACAAACCTTTGAGGAAATCGATCGCCTTGATGTCGGGGTCGATCCCCATTTAGGATTGACTAGTCAAAATGATTTATTATACGTAGCTGCTCAAAATAGTGATGTGGTTACTGTCTTGGCTAGGGAAGATTTTTCTATTGTGAAAAATTTAACGGTTCCTGGAGCCCATGGGGTAGGAATAGCGGGTAGTTCTGCTCCGAATGGTCGATTTTTCTACACTACTAACTTACCTTCTACCGATGGTTCTAATGGATTGTTTGTAATTGACACGGTAACGAATGAAATCATTGACAATAGTGGCTTTAATACAGGATTTGCAGTTCCTCACAATATCGCTGTAACAAATGACAATGAAAAACTTTATATCTCTCATTCCATTGGCAGTTTAAATCCAGGTAAAGTAACAGTCTACGATCTTGACCCTATTACTGGATTGCCTGTTGGTTCGACTCCTACTACAGATATAAATGTCGGTGTTAATCCTTTCGGTATTTTTTTTATTTCTGGAGCAACTTCTGTAGCTGAACCTGGTTCTTTGCTGGGTTTGTTATTTGTTAGCTCTTTAGGAATAAGTTCATTGCTCAAGTCAAGTAAAATTAAGTCGCGATCGCTAGAAGCAGGAGCAGATGATTATCTAAATAAATAAAATAAGATAATTACGTACTGTGATTAATCAAAAGGTATGAGGAGTAAAGTCAAACAAATGGAAACATCCCCTAAAGTGCGATCGGGCAAAGCCTGCCAGTCAAGCTGGGCGCGCTTCGATCTCAAAAAAAAAATTAGAGATTTAATCGTTTACGATATTGGTTTTAAACTACTTAAAAAATATGAGCAACTAATTCCAGAGTATTCTCTAATTGGTACTACTCCTTTTTTAGACACTAAGCAGTTTAGCTGGACAGAAGAATTAGAAGCTAATTGGCTAGTTATTCGCCAAGAATTGGACAAAATTTTAGAGCATAAAGAAGAATTACCCAATTTTCAAGACATTTCTCCAGACCAAGGCTATAGCACTACTCAAGATAATTTGTGGAAAACATATTTTCTTTATGGTTATGGCATCAAAGTAAACACAAACTGTCAAAGATGTCCTGAAACTACTCGCTCGATCGAAAAAATCCCAGGGATGAAAACAGCATTTTTTTCAATTCTGCTACCAAATAAGCATATCCCCGAACATAGAGGCCCCTACAAAGGAGTAGTACGCTATCATTTAGCCTTAAAAGTTCCCGAACCGCGACAGCAATGTGGTATTCGTGTAGCTAATGAAGTCAGACACTGGCAAGAAGGAAAAGGAATGCTATTTGATGATTCTTTTCCCCACGAAGCCTGGAATGAAACCGACGGCGTTAGAGTAGTGCTGTTTATGGATATAGTCAGACCAATGGGTTTTCCTTTATCTTGGCTCAATCACCTTTTACTTAAGATTATTGCTTTATCTCCCTTTGTTCGAGATGCTCATGCCAATCAAAAAAAATGGGATGAGCGTTTAGAAAAATTGTTTGGTAGATAGATTTGGCTTTGGGAGTAGCAAGTAGCAGGTAGCAAGTAGCAAGTAGCAAGTAGCAAGTAGCAAGTAGCAAGCTCGCAAATCAATTAATTCACGTCCTAATACTCAGATCTTGCACCAGTACAAAAAAACTAAACAATTAGCTATTGGGAATCAATTTATTACCCTTTCCCCACCTTTCCCCTTTTCCCTGATAAGACAAATCAGTTACAGATTAGGTGCAAGATCTCAGTAATATAAATACGTACTGCTATAGTTTTAACTCTGCCAAACTACTTTGCTGCTTTTGTTACAATTCGCTTTGCCTTAAACCCAAAAAACTAAGAGCTAAGAGCTTTATCAAAAACGCGAATTAGGGTTCCTTCTTCGGGTAAATCTCTTGGTCTAATGGTAGTTGCATTACTATCTAGTTTGCGTATATCCATATCTTGAGTTAATGCTAAAAACTCATCAACTGGGGCAAGGTCGCAAGTACTTGGGTCTGCTGCTGAGGTAAGATACTGAGTAGGAATAATTACTTTTGGTTTAAGTACCTCGATCGCTTTTACTGCTTCTTCTGGGTTGTAGGCTTTTGGTCCACCACCAACAGGTACACAAACGATATCGGGGCTACCCATTAAGATTTTTTGTTCGATACCAATAGGGGCAGCAGCACCACCTAAATGAAGAATATTAATGCCTCCTTGCTGCCAACGCCAGGCTATATTATTCCCAAAGCGTCTTCCCCCTTCGCGGTCATGAGGTATACTAATGCCTTGAAATTTAATATTATTAACTTGATAGTCTCCTGGTTGAGTTAATATCTTCGGATTACCAGATAAATCTTCGATCGCTCCTTCATCTAACAAAAAGCTACTAATTAATACCAAGTCAGCTTTTATATCGGGAGTAGAATATCCCGCCGTACAACCAAGAGGACGAAAAGGATTAACTAAAACTTTAGTCCCATTGCTAGTAAATAGAAAACAAGTATGTCCCAACCACTGTATTTTTAGAGACTCACTATCTGTTTGGGCTGACCAACTTTGCCAAGAAGAGGTTGTAGTTATAGCTGTGGCTGTTAGAAAACTGTAGCTAAAATAGCGAATTAGCTGTCGCCGTTTCATAGTTTAGAAATTAAAGTATTTGTAGTTATGGATTTTGGTTGGAGAGATTTTAAAAAATTACCCAATAACTGCTTACCAGAATCAGTTAAAATGCTCTCTGGATGAAATTGGACTCCTTGAAGATGAGAATAGTTCCGATGGCGAATACCCATAATCGTGCCATCTTCCACCCAAGCAGTGATTTCTAAGCTATCTGGTAGAGTTTCTCTATCTATAACTAAACTATGATATCGAGTAGCTGTAAAAGGATTTTTTAGACCTGCAAATACGCCAACGTTGCGGTGATAGATGGCTGAAGTTTTGCCGTGCATGAGTACTGGTGCAGATACGATTTTACCACCAAATACTTGTCCGATACTTTGATGACCCAAGCAAACTCCTAAAATTGGCAATTGTAGAGCAAACTTTTCGATTAATGCTAGAGAAATTCCTGCATCTTCTGGACGACCCGGTCCAGGGGAAATTACAATACCGTCAGGATTAAGTTGACCGATGTTTTCTAATGTTATTTGGTCATTGCGGTAGACTTTAATTTCTTGGGCGACAGGAAATTCCGTGCTTAATTCTCCTAAATATTGAACTAAATTGTAGGTAAAACTGTCGTAGTTATCGATAACTATAATCAAAGCTTCTCCTTTAGGAAACCGAGAGAATTAATCTCAAAAGAGGGGGTAACAAGATAAAACTAGCTACCAAAACTGCTGCGATCGCTGATAATAAGACAGCACCAGCAGCACAATCTTTAGCTATTTTAGCTAACTCATGATAAGTTTGCTTAACTGTCAGATCCACTACAGATTCGATCGCCGTGTTGATTAATTCTAAAATCATGACCATGGCACAGGTAATCGTAATTACCGCCATTTCCATTGCTGTAATTTGCAAATAAAACCCTAAGCTAATTGCTAGGGTTGCTACTACTGTATGAATGCGAAAGTTTCTTTGGGTTAAAAAAGCATAGCGTACTCCTGCCCAAGCATACTTAAAACTGATAAAAAGGCTAGGAGCAACTTTCCAGGCTAGTTGGCGTAATTTTTTTTCTTGTGACGAATAAGCAGCATTAATAGTGTTGTTCATAAGAGAATTAGTAGCTTCTAAAAAGGATATCGTTCCAGTATTAGTATTAGTTGATTCAGTCATATTAAACAAAATTTCTTTAATTAATCGGTAATTCCGCTCATCTTGCTTTCGATCATAGCTCAACCTATTTTAGTGTTACGTTCAATTTAAACAGCCAATGCGCCACTTTATCTTTAGTAAATATACCTAATTTTTTACGTAATATTACTAATGGAATTCAATAACTTTGTTTGCCAATTAAGCATTTCCTCTAGGCTAGCTTCATCACTATGATCCCAACCTAAAAGATGTAATAACCCATGAGCAGCTAACCAAGCTATTTCGGTAGTCAGAGAATGACCTTGTGTTTGAGCCTGTTTATTCGCAGTATCTAAAGAAATAACTAAATCTCCTAGGTATAAAGGTTCTAGCAAATAATTAGGCTCGGTAGGCTTGGGCATATCTGTTTCTAGAACAGCAAAAGCCAAAACATCAGTAGGTTTGTTTTGCTGGCGATACCGATCGTTAATAGCTTGCATTTGACGATCGCTAACCAATTTTAGACTAAGCTCATAGCTATCAGCTTGAGGAAGAGCGTCATAAAGAACTTCTAACCAAGTCTGCAACCAATTCGACCAGGGGATAGATAAGTAATCCGCAGTCAGCTCGTTAGTTAATGATGCCTCACAATCGGGATTTTCGATGTAAGCTTCTACACTTATCGGTTTTTTTATCGATGATTCCATTGGTTTATGGTCGAGTTAAATAGGCAAGACCGATTAATAACCCGACTAGCCCTACTGTAGTCAAAAAAAAGTGTTTGAGGGAAGTACCACCTTTACGTACCATATTCCGCATAGCTAATTTGACGTAACTATCTTTAGGTATATTATCTGAGGATGTTTTTTGCTCGTTTATTTTTTCTGTTGTTTCAGTCATAAATTTTAAGTTAAGTAACAAGATTAAAGTTTTATCTGTAATTATAGTCGAACAATTTATAGAGGTTAAATAATAATTTGACTACATAAGAAGCAGCATATCGCACTGGCGAGAGGAACGGTCAAGTTATCGATACCTAGCTTGGAAAAAGCTTCTAAACTAGTAGCAATTAGCGCAGTTATGATGGATATTAATCCAATTTGCCAGTTAATACCTTCTACTGCCCATAAAATTGTACTAGTAACGATAAAAGTAGCTATAGCCATAGCCAAAGAACCTTCCCAGCTTTTAGTAATAGCAAAAATATGATAAGTATGCTTGCCGAAACGTTGACCGATAATTGCTGCCATACCATCGCCCCAAGCCATTACCAAAATCCCGACTGCTGTATATTGTGGTCGATCTTGCCAAAACCAACTTGCTAAAATACCGATACTAAGAGCATAAAATAATGTACCCAAACTTTTGCGCCCTACACTATTAATACTAGGGAGAATAGGAATAAAATAAGAAATTAGAGCAATTATAGACGCGATCGCAGCAGCAGCTACTATGACAATAGTTGAGATCTTGAGCCACCAAGCAAGTAAAATAACATTACCGCTACCAATGTGAACTATTTTTCTGGTCAATTCTGGGTCTTCGGTAATAAAACGCTTTAATGTTTCAGCTAGAAACACTAAAAAGGCGAGATAGATAAAGACTAAAATAAGAGGATAAAGCAGACCGGAAGCAGATTCGCTAATGTAATTCATTTTTCATTGTCTATTGTTGATTGTTAATTGTTGATTGTCCCATGAAAATTTTATCGATCTGGCTAATTCGCGGTTATCGCTTGTTGATTTCGCCTCTGTTTCCACCTAGTTGTCGTTTTCAACCTACTTGTTCCCAATATGCAATTCAAGCTTTAGAAAGGTTTGGAATGTTGAAAGGTAGTTGGTTAGCAGCTAAGCGGATAATGCGTTGTCATCCTTTTCATCCTGGAGGTTACGATCCAGTGCCCCTTTTGGAAAAAGAAAAGTCTATTTCTAACAATTAATCGATTAACTCAGGATTCCTCGACATATCTGCAAGTCGCTTGATAAAACTAGCTGTCGGAACAGCTAAAATCAAGCCTAAAAATCCGCCAATCTTAGCACCGACTAACAAGGAAATAAATACTACAGCCGGATTTAACCCAGTAAGACCACCAATCAAACGTGGGGCAATTACATTTTCATTAAGTTGCCCCACAATTAATGCCACAACTAAAACTTTTACCCCTAACCACACATTCTGAAATGCTAGTAAACCACTCACTAAAGAAATGGTAATAGTTCCTCCAAAGGGAATAACACTGGCGATACCGATTCCGATGCCAAAGAGTAAGCCAAAGGGAATCTGTAATACAGTAAATGCAAACGAAAGCGCAATTCCTGAAATAAGAGCAATAATAGCCTGTCCGGCAAAGTACCCTTGAAAACTTGGTCTAAGGGAAGCCTCAACGCGATCGCGCCATTGAGTAGGTAGCCAGCTCAAAAGACCACTCCAGAGCTCAGAACCACTGATAACAAGGAGAATTGACAATACTAGTGTCACTAAAAGATTAAGGGTACTGTTAATGGTTTCCAGAGTAAAACCAATGAGTTGACGAGTAAAAGACTTAAATGCCGTCGAAATTTGGTTGATTAACTGGGTGGTTAAATTTTTCACCTCGAAAGGCAAATTTTGTAAGATGCCTTGAGTGTCAAGCTTTTCTAGTTGTGCCTCGGCTTTTTCAAGCCAGTCAGGAAGACGGCTAGCAAACTCAATTGATTGCTCAAATACAAGGGGCACTAAGATCAGACTCATAATAGTTACAATTACTAAAGCCAGCAATAGTACTAGAGAAATCGCCCACCCTCGCGGTAAACCTTGCTTTTCTAGGAATATAATCGGCAATTCAAGCAAAAAAGCAATCAGGCTAGCAGTCACTATTATACTTGGCATTGGCTGTAAATACTTACATAGCAAGAAAATTAGCCAGCTATCTAACGCAATGAGGGGAAATATCAACCAAAAATTCAGCCAATTAGGGATTTTTAGAAGTGGGAGCATTAAACTAACTGAAGAAATTTACTTAAATTAAGTCTAGATCCTTATTTTCCCTGAAAATTGTGTAACTATCCCTAATAGTTTATGAGAGCTTTTGCATAACATCAGTTAGCAGGATAAGTTCATATCTGTTGTCTTCTTGCTTCATACAAGATTAAAGCAGCAGATATGGCTACATTCAAAGACTCTACCCCGAACATTAGTGGAATTTTAATCTGTTCTTGAGCTAAAGCAATTAGTTCTGCTGATAATCCTGCTCCTTCGTTACCCAATAAAATTAGAGTAGGACGTTTATAATCTATCGACCAATAAGTTTTGGTTGCTTGGGGTAGAGTAGCAACTATTTGTACTCCTTGTTGTTGATGGGCTGTCACTACTGCACTTAAATTACAATCGCTTGCCATAGGTAGCCGAAACCATTCCCCTACAGAAGCTCTTAATACTTTAGGATTATCGAAGCCTACACTATCTTCACTCAACCATAAACCATCTACTCCCGCAGCTACCGCAGTACGGATGATTGTCCCCAAATTACCAGGGTCTTGTAATCTTTCGATCGCTAATCCTAATTTAGTTGTATTTACTTTTGGTGTTTGTCCCGTTTTCCTTACTGCTGTAGCAATAATTCCATCAGGATTGACCGTTGTGGCGATCGCTTGTAAAACTTCCCCACTAACTAACTCTACTCGTTTTGCCTTAGTCTGAATTTCTTGCCATAATCGTGGATGATTTTCTTGCCATTGAGGAGTACAGCAAACTGTTTCTAAACCATAATCTACTTCACAAGCTACTTGAATTAAATTAGTTCCTTCTAGTAGCAATAAATCTTGCTTTTGTCTTTCTCTGCCTCGATGCAGTTTACGTATCTGTTTAATTAGAGGATTTTTGTTGCTAGTTAATATCTTAGTTGTCACTACCTATTGACTAATAAGGAAGAACAAAGTAATACTTAGTTGCTAAATGGGGAACTTGGAACTTGACAGCGAGCGTATCTCGAGCAGATATTTTTTTAGGGTTCCAATTTTGTGCGACTTTTAGGTTCGAGTATTCAGTTTAGCAAGGGTTATAATACTTAGTTGCTAAATGCGGAACTCGGGACTTGAACCCACAATAAATAGGCAAAACCCCTAGTAATCCGTTATTTCTTCAAAATACGCTCAACTATCCCCAATAAAATTGAGCGGATAATGAGCGAAAAAAAAACACCTAATGGTATAGTACCTGATGATGGTAGTTACTTAGGAAGCAAAAAGGGAAAAGCTTTAAGAGAAAAGCGAGTTAAAGAAAAATTCGATCGAGCATGGATATCCCAAAAGAAATTACTTAAAGACTCTCTAGTAAAATTATATAAAGACAAGCAATCTATAGGCTTACAATGGCACACTATGGTTGATTGGGATGATTCTACCTTAATTGTCCCCAGACGTATAAAACGGTCATTAAATGCCTTAAATAGAGGCAAATTTCCCCTAAGCTCGGAAGCAGTTAACAGAGCTATACGGATCGCTCAAGAGATTGATTTAAAAATCAAAGCAGATTCTTTTTCTTGGCAAGATTATCCTCAATGGTTGCCCAAAAACCTTAAACCCAAGCATGTACAATCAGATAAACCAATAATACTTAGAGACGCAATAAATGCTTTTATTGATGATTATTGGCTAACTAAAGACAAAAAAAGGTTTCAAGACCATGAGAACTTAAGAGACACCTACGTCGCCTATTATAAAAAAATCCCTGACTGGGATGTTGTACCAAATAAAGAGATTTTAGACAAGGTTGCCAGGGATTATCCAAAATCAGTTAAACGAAATCAATGCTGTAGCGCATTAACAAAACTTGCTCCTTATTGTGGATTACCAGATTACGATCCAAAAGAATTTAGGCTCAGAAAAAATCAAATTGAAGTAAAAGCAAAGCCTAAACGGGATTTAAGTGAAAAAGAAATTGAAAGTTGGTATTATAAATTCCCTCAATGGAAAGGACTTAAAGGAAATCCTAGTCATTGGGAATTATGGCAGTGGTGGTATGCCATGCAAGCTACTTATGGTTTTAGAAATCATGAAGTATTAAATATCTACAATCTTGATTGCGAGTATGAAGGAGATGACGGGAAGTTATACCTTCCTTTTGTAGATTCAGCCAAAAACCCTAGAGGAATTATTTACACTAGAGGAAAAGGAGTTAAACGCGCAGCATTTTTACCTCAGCCGTTGCGATGGTTAGAAAAATTTAAACTCAGGGAAGTTCCTCAAGAGTACTTTAATTTTATGGATAAAATTAAAGACTTGAATCAATATGACAAGGAAAAAGCTAAGTTAATTAAAGGAGGGAACTATAGAGCTTTTCTTTATAAGCATAATTTTACTTTTACAGCTTACAATTTACGTCATGCTTATAACGTAAAAACTCACGGACTAGGCATCCCAGTAAGTCTTATTGCCAAAAACTTAGGGCATACAATCTTACAAAATACTAGTACCTACCTAGAATCTCAAGGAGTTAAAAGCTGTTTAGATGCCTTAGATGAGTGGGAAAAAAGGCAAAAAAATAAAGAAAATAGCAGTCTATCTCTAGAAGCGCAAGTTGACCTATTGAGACAAGAAAATGAACAGCTTAAAGCAATTATTCAACAATTACTAGAAAGCCTGAAAACAAACTAAATAAATACAGGGTAGGAAATACTCAAACCTACCCTGATAGCTACGAATAATAACACAGCTAAATTCTAACTTAACTACCTGGAATTCCAAGTAGTTTTTTTTATTATTTTTTATTAGTAGTAACTAACAGCAATAACTAACCCTACCTACCGCTTATCTAGTTTATTCCCCTGCCTACTACCGTCAAGTGTTCCTAGCGGAAGTTCTGACGAACCAAGCACTTGACAGTCTAGGGCAAGCGGGGAATTTCTTTTTTCTTGGCGGTAGGCGAGGGGGATGTATCTCTTCTAACTGGGATAATGTACACCTAATCCATACCTTAAACCCTTGAGCTATAAGGAAAGTGTAGACCTATGTACACCGTTGAAGTGTAGACCTAAGTGTCTGTAAAATAAAAATGTCTGTTACTAACACTATTACTATTACTATTACTATTACTATTAATAATATACATTTTTAAAATACGAACAGTGTACACCTAATAGTGTAGACCTTATGTAGACCTCAAATTCTTACTCTATAAGGAAAGTGTAGACCTGTGTAGACCTAATAGTGTAGACCTGTGTAGGCTCATAAGTCCCTATTAAGACTAATTAATCAAATAGACTTTAAAGCTACTGCTAAAGCTGCTAGTAACGAATTTGGTAGGTGGGTTTATGCCAGCAAACAAAGACTACCAGGATTAGTTATTCTCTTAACTTGCACATTTTGAAACCCTTACCACCCAGTAATAGTTTTATCTTTCTGAATAAATGTGCAAGTTTTAATCTTTTGCTATTGGCGATCGCGCTCATTAAAAATTGACAGCAAAATCTATTTCAGTCTTCAGCGATCGCCTTTTGGGTGAGAAATGCGGGTAACTTCATATATATTAATACTTTTGCGTAGAATCACTTAAGCCAAGTAAAAGACTCCCTCTTGTCACAAAAGAAGTTTTTTTGGGAAAATTTAAACAAAAAAAAGAGAATTAGTTAGGGCTAAAATTAGCTATTCGAGTGGAATTACTGAATTTTATTTAACAATATTTAGGTCGAAGTATCAGTAATTAAGGTAATTCTACCGAAGGATTTTTACGTATTTAAATCTTTGATAAAAATGGAGAAAAATACTGGTATTAAGGTTCATTTAGATTTACACTTCGAGCCGAAAGGGATTTCCCCTCAGAACAGTTACGCAAAAATGCCAGTTGACTTTTAAAGTTTAGAGCTTGAGAAGAACTTAATTAAATAATTTGTTGGAGATAAATTAGGGTCAAAATTTTTGAGCAGAGAGTCAAAATAAGCTTATGAAACTTAGATTATTAAAGAGCCTCAAGTGGCCGAGACCTGAGTTGGTTGTTTTCGGTGTTATTCCTTTAACCATAGTAGGCGTTACTTACTATAGTAGTCGAGTTGCTCAACAAATTGGTCGAGAAGTTCGCGCCAATCTGGCTGTTCAAGCTAATCTCTTAGCGGAATTAATAGCTCAAGGAGATTTAACTAACACTTTAGACTGGTCTAACTTAAACCAACAACTAAGTCAAATTAGCTGGGGTCAGACAGTTTATGTCTTGATGATAGAACGAACAGGTCGTTTCCTCGTTCATCCCCCTTCAGCCGATAAGACCAAAGACCAGCTGAGCTCTTTGAGTACTGCTCCTCCCGTCCAACACATCTGGTCGGAGGGGGAGGGCAGCTTTGTGTTTGAGGACGCTCTTGGGGTTAATTGGGTTGCTTATGGTCAGCGATTAGAGAAGGACTGGGTAATTCTCGTTATTCAGCCAGAACAGGAATTATTCGCCAGCCAAAAAAAGGTGCAAATTTTCGCCTTGGTAGTCACTTCCCTCACTGCTCTGATTCTGGGTCTTCTAACTAATTCTTTTAATCAAGTGAGCGAACAATTAGAACAATCTTGCCTTCAATTAAAAGCTCAAATCCAAGAGCGGACTGCCCAGTTAAAAGAGGCTCAAGAAGCTGCCGAAACAGCTAAGGGGGCTAAAGATAGATTGATAGCTAATCTCAGTCATGAATTGCGTGCTCCTCTTCAGGGAATTCTCGGTTATGCCAAATTACTGCGAAGAGAACTGCCGTTAACTTCTCGGCAAAGGGAAAAATTTAAGCTGATGGAAAAGAGTGGAGGGCATTTACTAACCTTGATTAACCAGCTCTTGGATTTGGCGCAAAATCAAGTCAAGCAACTGGAGCTTCATCCTCTGGATTTAAACTTGCCTGAATTTTTGACTGGGGTGATAGAGATGATGAACTATCAGGCTCAAGAAAAAGGGCTAGAAATCAAGCTCGGCTTGGAAAACCTGCCCACCAGAGTGTTAGCAGATGAAACCAGACTGCAACAGATCTTGATTAATCTGTTAGACAATGCCCTTAAATTTACAGAGCGGGGTGGAGTAACTTTAAGAGTGAGAGGGATGAGTGCTGTGGTCCTCCATCAAGGTTTAGCTCAACAAAAAATCCGTTTTGAAGTCATTGATACAGGGAGAGGCATCAGTCGACAAGAACAAGCCCAAATCTTTGAACCTTTTGTCAAAACTGGGGAGGTAAGTTTGAGGAGTAGAGGGACTGGTTTGGGTTTAGCCATTAGCCAGCAATTGGTAGAGTTAATGGGGGGTCAGCTACAAGTTACTAGTCAATTAGGTCAAGGCTCTAAGTTCTGGTTCGAGACAATGTTGACTTTAGTCTCAGAAAATAGGGCTGCTGTGCCACCACAGCGACCACGAGAAAAACAACGAAGATATAAAGGCAAACAACGCCAGATTCTGGTAGTAGATGACCTGGAAGAACATCGTGGGCTGTTGATCCAGCTCCTCTCCCCCCTGGGTTTTAAAGTGCTGACAGCGGAAAATGGAGAACAGATGTTCGAGGTGCTAGAGCGACAACGACCTGACTTGATTTGCCTGGATTTATTTATGCCGAAACAAACTGGCTTGACCTCAGCTAAGAAATTACGACAAAGGTCAGAATATCAAAATATTCCCCTAATTGTGCTTTCCTCTACTACTATCACTAAAGAGCTAGAGCAGTATCTCCCCTGCGACGAATTTCTCAGCAAACCCCTTAACGAGGAGAAATTCTTAGCACTATTGTCACAATATTTGCATTTAGAGTGGGTGGAGAAAGATGTGGAGACGGTGGAGGGTTCTGTTCCCCCAATTAGCGTGACGAAATCAATCGACTTGGTTGGCGAATTTATGACCAAGAATCCTCCGAACCACACCTGAGCCCAAAAACAGAAAAACAATAAAAAAGAGGGGAATTAGAGAGCACTATCCGCTCTGAAAATACTGATCTTTATCTACTTGTTTTTTGAAATCAGCTAAGGGATTTACAAAAAAATAATCTCTCCGCCCAAGTATTTTTCTTTCGTCACCAACCTTTTACCTAACAGGGGGAATGATTATTTCTGTAGGTTTTCCTAAAATCCTCGCTTTCTAATTGGTTCTTTCTGGCGATCGCCGGAGTGAAATTCTTTTGTCGTTGCGCTCGCGCTCATCAAAAAACCCTACAATCCTTTTATCTCGTAAGCAATTTTTCACTCCTCATTTTAAAATGGGCGAACGGTGAGTTAATAGCGATCGCTAAACGTAAAGCTAGCAGTAAAATCTCCGTCAATGTTAAAAGCCAACTCAGACCGTACTAGTTCAAAGTCTAAAATTGAGTAAGTGAGCATTTTTAAAAAGTGTATTACTCTTTTATATTACGTTTTTAAAATACGCTCACTTCATTACTAGAGTGTAGACCTTATCTATACCTCAAACCCTTGATATATAAGGATAGTGTAGACCTATGTACACCTAATAGTGTAGACCTATTCTTCCATATATTCTGTACCTATAAAAAAAATCGTGACACAAATTCGTGTCACACTTATTAAATATACTCTCACCTAATTAGAGTGTAGACCTTGTGTAGACCTCAAAGCATTACTGTACAAAGAAAGTGTAGACCTGTGTACACCTCAAACCCTTGATATATAAGGAAAATGTAGACCTATGTACACCTAATAGTGTAGACCTATTCTTCCATATATTCTGTACCTATAAAAAAAATCGTGACACAAATTCGTGTCACACTTATTAAATATACTCTCATCTAATTAAAATGTAGACCTTATGTAGACCTAAAACCCTTACTGTACAAAGAAAGTGTAGACCTGTGTACACCTCATAGTGTAGACCTAAGTATCCATAAAATAAAAATGTCTGTTACTTACAGTAATAGTGTTACTTATACTATTAGACATTTTTAAAATACGAGCAGTGTAGACCTTATGTAGACCTCTAACCCTTACTATATAAGGAAAGCGTAGACCTATGCCCACCTAATTATGTACACCTATATCTAAATAATTAAATTAAATAATATATATTAATTAATTACCATCCCTACCCCGACCTCCACCCCTGATTATAATCATCCCCTCAGGCAGACCGGCACAGCCGGATTATTTATATAATGCTTCCCTTTTTTTTAAACGTCAAGGGTATTAACACTGAAATTTTCATGTCAGGACGAAACTCCTACTAAAGGATGGTTGATTCCCAGCTAATCTATTCAAATAAAAGCTTTAACTCTAGAGACTATATAGCGCTCGAGCTTGAATAGAAAAGTAACTCACCCGCTTTTTCCGCTAGTATATTGCCCCGTCTACTACCGTCAAGTATCTCCACTACGTTCCGACCCTACGGGCAAGCACTTGACAGCATACGACTATGGGCAATTTCTTTTTTTTTGTAAGCGGGCTGAGGGGGGAATGTGTTCTCTCTTTTTTAAGGGAGAGTATACACAAGAGCTAACTTACAACAATGACTACAACTACTTTCAAACTTACTAATGACCAAGAAAAAGCGATCGCTCTTATGAAGGAATTTTGTGCTTACCCAGAACATAAATTCTTTAGGCTTACTGGTTATGCTGGTACAGGCAAAAGCTATCTCATCTGTCAGTTAATTAGCTGGTTACAAGATAATAACTACAAGGTAATAGCAGCTAGTCCTACCAATAAAGCAGCTAAAAACCTAGAAAGTATGGCAAAAGATGCTGGTATTGACCTAGAAGTTACGACAGTAGCTAAATTACTCGGTCAACAAGCAGTATTAAATGAACAGACTGGTAAAGAGGAATTTATCAGTCAAGGCACTGAAACTATAGATACTTATGAAGTGATTATCATTGATGAATTCTCGATGGTAAATATAGATAATTTTGTAGATATCAAAATTGAAGTAGAGGATTCTAATAAGACTAAAGTAATCTTTGTAGGCGATAGCGCACAATTACCGCCAGTAGGGGAAAAAGAACCTATCGTAGCTAATCACCCAGATATTACTTGTCACGCTAATTTATCTACGGTAGTTAGGTACGATGGCGAACTGGCTAAGGTAGCAGAAAAAGTAAGAAGCGATCGCTCATACAATCAAACAATTTATCCCTTTATTACCACCAGCGATCGGACTATTGTTTGTCTAGACAGATACGAATGGCTACAGACAGC
>JASJDJ010000153.1 GCA_030065635.1 Xenococcaceae cyanobacterium MO_188.B32 | reverse complement strand
ACGCGATCGCTGGCTGTTTAATTGTTGTTGTTGTTATATAATCCTGGAGAAATCTTAGCTGCGCGTTCCCAAAATTGGCAACTATTTAGATTCCTTAATAAGAATTGTAACAGAAGATACGAATATATTGTTAAAAATTTTTAAAGATATTATCTTAATTTATTTAGATACTGTGAAGATATTGTTTGGCTAATTGAGGACGACCCCAAATAACTCGTTCTTGTTTGTAAATTGCCATGCCTGGTTTTGCGCCTTTAGGCTTGTAAACATTTTTGGGTTCTGTATAAACTACGGGGACTTGTTCGCTTTGTCTTGCTTGGCTGTAGTAAGCTGCGAGATCGGCAGAAAACTGTAAATCTTTTTCTTCGGGAATAGCACCTGGTTCTAAGCGTAGGAGTAAATGACTACCAGGAATTTCTTGCGTATGAAACCACAAATCGTAATCTCCCGCAGTCCGAAAAGTTAAGCGATCGTTTTGACGATTATTCCTACCAATCCACAATTCAAACCCTGATGGTGTTTTATAGCGATGAGGTTTAGAGTCGCTATCTACCTTTGTTCGATCGGGAAGATTACTCGAAAGATAATTTTGTTGAATTAATTCATCACGGATTTCTTCTAGAGCATCCAAGTCTTCAGAAGAGTAATCAGTTTCTAATTGACTCAGACTCGCTTTAACTTGTTCTATATAATCAATTTCTGACTGGACTTCTTGTAATAATGGCTTGACAACATCTTTAGCTCGTTTCAGCTTTTGATGATTTTTATACAGGGATTGGGCGTTTTGGATAGCGTTTTTTTCGGGATTGAGTTTAATTTTAATTGGTTTTCCCGTCTCAAAATCTGAGAGGGTAATAGATTGCAATCCCGGTTGCCATTGCTGTAAATACGCCATAAGTAAATCGGCTTTTTGACGATAGGCTTCTGCTTCTTTTGATTGTTCTAGTCTCTGTCGAAAAATATCTGCTTTTTGCTGCATTTTTTTAAGCAGATTATTTACTTTTTGCATCAATTGATGGTGCAATTGCTTAAATATTTGTCGATTGAATTCCTGCGTGTAATAGCAGTTGAGTAACTTCTGGACACTGTTAGCAGTTGTAGTGATATTCCAGCCCAAAACAGTGTAGCCTTTTTTTGGCCAGCCTGGTTTAAAATTACCTGTTTCCAGTATTTTGAGCCACTCTTGCCAATACTTAAATAATGCTTGCCAATCAGATACCGATAAGTCCTCAGTAGATTGTTCGGGAGTCAGCCCGGCAGCCTGAATTATTTCTACAGCTACACTAGGACTCAATCCTCGATAACTATTGAGTAATTGGCGTTTAAGCCCCCCAGGAATAAGACTAACTCTCTCTTGCCAACGAGCAAAAGATTCTTCTAATTTTGGTAGAGTGCCGACTATTGGCGGTGGAAAATGATAGGGCTGTCCTGTTTGGACTGGACGAACACTCGATTGAGTCGAACTAACTTGATGGGCAACCGTCACAATTTGTCGATCGCCATCTGTCAGAATCACATTACTATATTTACCCATAATCTCTACATAGAGATGCCATAAAGGTTCTTCTCCTGGACGTCGAGCAAATTGTAAATCTATTACTCTTTCCCAAGGAGCGATCGATTTACTGGCAATTAAAGCTAATCCTTTGAGTTGGTGTCGGAGTTGATCGCTAAAAGTAAAGGTATCGGGAGTGCGGGGAGGAGGATCGCTCAGACAAATTCTAGCTGCTTCTGGATGCCAACAAACAGTCAACCAACCTCTTCGTTTGAGAGTTCGCAAAGCAAGAGAAAGGGTGTAGCGATCGCGTTGATATACCTGCTCTATACGAGCTGGTATCCAAGTACGCTCTATTTCGAGAGCAGCAGCAATTAAGGTTGTATAGTCAACTGATTGCATGAAATTAAGGGAATAACCTTATGTGTATTGTGTATATAGATTGGTATTGTTAATTTTATCTATGTTAAAGAATAATATGAATTATGAGGAAAAGCTGAAAAAAAGGTAAAAAATCCTAAAATATCATTACTTATCTAGTCTAAATGCTTGTAAAGCTCAATTTTTATTTATACCATTGAAATTGTATTTTTCTGACATACTCTAGGGCATATTAAGCATTCTCAAAATCATGGATATACAATTAATTAATATAGGTTTTGGTAATATTGTTTCGGCTAACCGCATTATCTCTATTGTGAGTCCGGAGTCTGCTCCTATTAAGCGGATTATTACTGATGCCCGCGAGCGAGGACAACTAGTAGATGCAACTTATGGTCGTCGTACTCGTGCCGTAATTATCACCGACTCAAGTCATGTAGTTTTATCGGCAATTCAACCAGAAACTATAGCTCATCGTTTTGTGGGCAGTAAAGAATCATCGGTAAACAACTAAGCAAATACAAGTAGCTTAATTCAATTTGATGTCAACAGGAAAACTGATTGTCATAACTGGACCTAGCGGGGTAGGTAAAGGCACTATCGTACGCTCCCTCCTCGCTAGTAATCCACGATTATCTCTTTCTATCTCTGCCACCACTAGAAAGCCTCGTCCTGGGGAAATAGAGGGCAGAGATTATTACTTTGTCGATCGACACAAATTTGAATTAATGATCGAGAATGACAAACTACTTGAATGGGCTGAATACGCGGGTAATTATTATGGAACCCCTAAAGATAAGGTAGAAAAAACTATTACTCTGGGTAAATGGCCTTTATTAGAAATAGAAATAGTTGGTGCAAGAGCAATTAAACAAATTTATCCTTCGGCTCTACGTATATTTATCCTACCTCCTTCTCTAGCAGAATTGGAACGGAGATTACGCAGTCGGGGTAAAGACTCAGAAGAAGCTATTATTCGACGTTTAGCTAGGGCAGAAGCAGAAATATCGGCAAGTCAAGAGTTTGCCCATTGTATTATTAATGACGATTTGTCAAAAACTATTAAGAAAGTAGAAGAAATAATTTTTAGCAACGCAACTTAACACGAGCGTCCAACGAATTGATATTCGTTATGTCTGGAGAAAAACAATTTCTTAGAAGTTAGATAAAAACTTAAATCTTGCAAATGTAAGGGGTAAGATGTCAGAAGTCGAAAATGCTGCAAAATAATTAGCTTTTAAACTTATTATTATAAATGATTTTGCTAGGATAACTGGGGTAAATTTAACAAAATATTTCGATTTCAGGGGATTAAATTTCTAGAGCTATTTAAGTTTGAATATATCGACGGCTTCATCAAAACAAAAATAAAATTAGCTAGATAATTTCTTGGACAATGTCTCGGTTTTGCCACTTTTTTTCGATTAACTAGAATCAGATAAGCTAAGTAAAAACTTTAGCAAGTTGTTCATCAGCAAATAGAGGCCGATCGTACAGTTTACGGTTAGCTTCAAAGCTAACTAGATGAGTAAAAGCTACTGTAGTAATTATCTCATCTTTTTACTTTATTTTTATACACTATCTCGTGAAGCATTACGTAAAGTCGGATGTCTTTAGCAGTTATCTTTAAGAAAAAGGGGTCAACATGAAGTTTAATTCGTTTATACTTACTCAACTAGCATTAACATCAACCTTGATGGCATCTGGTGCAGTATCTGTCGAGGCTAAAGAGCCAGTTCAATCCGGTTCAGCACAAGAACAACCAAGTATTTCTAGCGTTGAAGCAGCACAGTACGATGCAGATATTCATTTAGATACTTTGGATGCAGATGGACATTTATCTATTCTCGAAGGAGAAATTTACACAGCCCAAAGTCACGGACAAAAGGTAGCAGCAGAACCTAAAATTGCTGCCAATAAGATACAAAAGAGCACCAGTGAAGCTAAATATTTAGAAGCTAAATACTCTACTACAGAAGCAGCCAAAACTTATGGGGCAAACCATGTCACTAAAAGTGAAGTGCAAATAGCAGCTGCACCTAAAATCGAGTCAGATTCTCATGGGGAAGACCATGGCGCAAGCAAGGCCTACGGGAAAGATCATGGCGCAAGCAAGGCCCACGGGGGAGATCATGGCGCAAGTAAGTCTGGCGACTCGTTCTTAACAAAACACACTACAGAAATTGAGTTTACTTTTGCAATTTTAGTTATTGTTGTCGGTTTAATTGCCTCCGAGAGATTCCAGAGAGTGCAAGATCGGCAAATGCAAATGACCGGCGAATCTGGTAACCAAGACTTCGGACAATATGAAGAAAGTTAATTACCTCAATTAAATTGACGTAGCTAAACTATAGGTTAGGATAGAGTAAATGGCTGGAACTAACACTTATCAGTCATAAATATCCTAATTTATTCTTTTTGCTATAAACTGGGTGCATAAAGTACCTTAATATTGCGAGGGTGGGCAAATGAGTAGCATGGAAATAGCAGAATTATAGATGCTACTCACCAGTTTTTGTCGATCGCCCTCGACTTTTGTTTTTTCCCTTATTGTTAACCAACTCGATCTTAAAAAGTATTAACATGGAAGACGCATCTATGGAATCGAATGCTAATAAGCGAACTACTAGAAGAGGTTCTACAGGAACTATATTTAATCGAAAAAGAATAATTAATAATTTAGATAACGTACAAGATGCACTGGTATGTCTTTTGTGTATCGGCTTACTGATTGTAATGATACTTTTACTGGTAAATCTCTTTAGTACTCTACAATCCCAACCAAATTTTAAACAGACTATCTCTGATATGCTGTTCTTACTAATCTTAGTTGAGTTGTTCCGACTAATGATGATTTATTTAGAAGGTCATCATATCTCTATTGGGGTGGCAGTAGAAGTAACCCTTGTTTCGGTCTTACGGGAAGTCATTGTTGAAGGTATAATTCATATGACACAGGCGCAAATTTTAGGTGTTTGCGCTTTCATTGTATCTGTTAGTTTACTGTTATATGTAGAAGCTGTAGTCAAACAGAAAGCTGTCGAATATCCGAGCATAGATGGAGGACACGGGCATTAGCTTACCAAACTTAATAGCTAGAATAACCGTACTATGAAACAGGTTCTATTTTATCTTAGTAAATTAAATCTTGAATATTATTGAGTATTTGATTTGAGATTTTTATATTTTAATTGATGTAAAGTAAGAGTATTTTTTAAACATACTCTTACTATTTTTTTGTTCAAAATAAAGACGGGAAAATAACAGTAAATGTCGTTCCTTTCCCCATCTGAGAGCGAACAGATATACTTCCTCCCATTCCTTCTACTAAAGTTTTGACGATCGATAGTCCCAATCCCGTACCGCCAGAGCGATTACGAGCTTCATCTACACGATAAAAACGCTCAAAAATACGACCTTGTTGCTGTAAAGGAATGCCCATACCGCGATCGCTTACATGAATGATAGTTTGATGCTGCTCCTGCTCGATTTTAATAGTTACGGGTTTTCCTTCATCAGAATATTTAACGGCATTATCGATTAAATTGAGTAGTACTTGTTTAAGACGATTGGCATCTGCTTTAATCTGAATTAGCTGGTTAGGAAGTTCAATTTGAATTTGACGCTCGCTATACTGTTTGGTCATTTCCACTAATTCTTTGAGCAAATCATTGAGAATAATCGGCTCTAATTGAAAATGCATTCTGCCACTATCTGCCCTGGCTAAATCTAATAAATCTTGTAATAATTGGACAGTGCGATCGGCTTCTGAAGAAGCAGTAGATAGTGCTTCTCGTTGCATTTCGGTTAAATTCTGTCCCCGACGCAAAGTACTTTGTAAATAGCCAGAAATAATAGTCAAAGGAGTGCGTAATTCATGGGATACATTACTCAGTAATTGTCTCTGGTGTTCCCAAGCTTCGGAAAGACGGACTATCATTTCATCAAAAGTGTCGGCTAATTCTCTCACTTCACTAGGGGCATTTTCTAAGTGAATATGAGCCTCACTCAATTTGTCAGCAGAGACTTTCTCTGTTAGTTGACTGATTCTTTTTAAGGGTTTAATTAAATGGTTGATGTAGTAAGCAATAGCAAAAGTCATCACACCAATAACAATAAAAGTGGCAATACTCAAACTCCGCATCAAATTGAGAAACATTACCTGATCTTTGGTAATATCTTGAGCAATAAATAAATTACCTAGATATACGTTATCTACCTCCAATGGTGTGGCACACATCAACCAATAACTTCCATTTAAATCTCTTATTTGAGGAATGGGAGGAACATTGTTTAAAGGAAGTAATGTCGAACCTATTGCCTCTTTTTCTAGTGCAGCAGCTAGAGCCGTTACTTTACCCGAATTAGTTTTGACCCACAGCAATTTATCTTCAGTAGCAAGATTATCGATCGCTTTTTGGGTTGCTACGGATAAAGTAGCCATTTCTGTATAAATTTTGACATCTTGAGGAAAACGCTCGGCAATATATTTAATATTTTCCTTGTGAGTAACTACTAAAATCTGTTGCATTCGCATACCAGTCCAGACCGCTAGACTGCCCAATCCAATTGCCGAAAAAAAAGCCATTCCTACCGTCAGACGAACTCTTAAAGAAGACGAATCGAGTTTACACCCAAATTTAGTCAAATTTTTGAACCAGTTAACCCTAAGTTTCATTCATTTAAAATATATTTATGTGTAAAACTTTACTTCTAGTGTGCCTAACAATCCTGAGAAGTTTCTGATAAATTAATGGGAAAATCTCGACATGATGGAAAAGCACCCACCGTCAAGATTATGTTAACGAAGATTCTTAACTGAGATAGAGACGAACATCCGATAACTGATAACTGATAACTGATAACTGTCATGGTACAAACCCCAATTAAAATAACAGCCCAAGAATTAGCAAAAGTGGCGATCGATTTAATTCGTCAAGCTGGTTGTGAATATGGAGATATTCGGCTCTGCACCTATCGTAACCAAAGTTTAACTGCCCGCGATCGCTCCTTAAATAATCTTTCAGACAATATTAGTTCTGGTTTTGGAGTGAGAGTACTCTTAGATGGTGCTTGGGGTTTTGCAGCTTCTCACCGCCAGAGTTTGGCAGAAGTAAGTAGAATTGTTAATCTAGCAGTAGAAATTGCTAAAGGTAGTCGTCTAACTCAACAAGAACCAGTTAAGTTAGTTCCCGTGGCAGCCTATCAAGATAAATATATTACCCCCATTACCATCGATCCTTTTGCTATTCCGATTGCTGAAAAAGCAGAGTTGTTACTCAACATTAACGAAAAACTACTCAGTTATAGCGATCGCGGTTTAAAAAAAGCCTTTTCTTTTTTACGTTTTAATCAAGAAGATAAAATTTTTGCTTCTACGAATGGTTCTTTAATCGAACAAACTATTTATCGTAGCTATCCTGGTTTTGGCTGTACCGTAGTAGCGAATGGAGATGCCCAGGGTAGAAATTACGAACGTCCACCACTAAATATTGGTTACGAACATATCGACAAAGAAGATTTATTAGGTAATATAGACCGAGTAGCGGAAGAAGCGATCGCTAAAGTTCATGCCCCAGAATTGGATCGTGAGTACCGCACTACTTTAATTCTCAAACCAACTAATCTCTTTTTAACGATTCACGAATCTGTAGGACATCCAACAGAATTAGACAGGGTTTACGGTTACGAAGCTAATTTTGCCGGTACTAGCTTTGCCACTACCGATAAGCTCAATAAGCTCCAGTATGCTGCACCATGGGTTAATTTTGTCGCCGATCGCACTCAAACCAACGGACGTAGCACCGTAGCCTACGATGATGAAGGAGTACCAGCCCAACAGTGGTATGTAGTTAAAGATGGTATTCTCAATGACTATCTGAGCGATCGAGAAACTGCTTACAGACTGGGAAGAGAAAGTAGTAATGGTAGTGCCTATGCAGATAGTTGGGCGAGTGTCCCCATGGTACGTATTCCCAACTTAGGTTTAGAACCAGGCAAAGAAGGAGGCGAGCATACAGCTAGTTTAGCAGAAATGATCGCCGATACCGAAGATGGGATTTTAATCGATGGCATTGGCAGTTATTCGATCGATCAACAACGGCGCAACTTTCAATTTGGCGGGGATGCTTTTTGGAAAGTAGAAAAAGGCAAAATTGTGGGTATGCTCAAAAATGTCACCTATCATAGTATGACTACTGACTTTTGGAATAGTGTAGACGCGATCGCACCTAAATCGGAATGGAGACAATGCGGTACTAATATGTGTGGCAAAGGTGAACCCATGCAAATTGCCCAGATGACTCACGGTTGTGTCCCTGTCAGAGTAAGAGATATTCATGTTGTCTGAAGTCATTTCATTGAGCATTAAACATTAATCATTTATTAGTGTTCAATGTTAAGGAGCGGGAGCTTTAGTCTAGCCCCAGTTTTTCCCGACAAATTTAGACAATCCTCCCAAAAATGTCTAGGTTTTGGGCATCTTTCTTTTTAAGTTTCTGATTAATTCTCTAAGGACATCACTTTGGGTTCTACCTGTTAACTGGCAGTATTGGTCTAACAGTTCTTTCTCTCTCTTCTCTAGCCTAACGCTAATTTGTATTTTAGCCATTGATAATGGTAGCAATATGATATACAATACCAGTATGTCATATCTAGCTTACAAGACCAAACTCAAGCTAAATAACCAGCAAAAACTTTGATGTGTCAATGTGCTGGCTATGGAAGATGGGTTTGGAATTGGGCACTGAACTTTAAACAGAAAGCTTATCAAGAGGATATCAAGCTTAATAAATCTCAGCTAGAAATTATAAGTATTACTTCCCTATCTCCCCCATCTACCCTATCTTCCCCTGCTCCCCTCTATATTGCTATGCCTACCAATCTTTAAAAATGCCCCCAAAATCTGGCTCTAAATTTACACCCAATAATCTAGTCAAATATTTATGTTCTCTTTTCTCCCCCTGGCAGGAAATTGATTGGTTTTTACTACTGCTGGTAGTTGGTTTGACTTTCTTTGGTGGTGTAGTCATTCGGAGTACAGAAATCTCTGAACAACTAAATCATGGTTTTCAACATTGGTATATTGGGGGAATTGGATGGGGAATAGCCCTGATAATTGCCTCTTGGCGTTATCAAATTTTGCTACAGTTGCATTGGCTAATTTATGCTTTAACTAATTTGTCTTTACTCGCTGTAATGATTGCGGGGGTAACGGCAAAAGGGGCGCAAAGATGGTTGACAATTGGTGGTTTTAACGTTCAACCTTCAGAATTTGCCAAAATAGGCGTTATCATAACTCTCGCTGCTTTATTACACGAAAGTAAAACATCTAGCTTCAGTCAAGTAAGCCGTACGCTGGCTATTACGGCTATTCCCTGGGGATTAGTTTTTCTGCAACCGGATTTGGGGACATCTTTGGTATTTGGTGCGATTGTCATTAGTATGCTTTACTGGGCAAATACTAATCCTGTTTGGCTGCTGTTACTTATTTCTCCTTTAGTATCTGCTGTTCTCTATCATGTTTATTTTCCTAGCTGGTTATTGTGGACTTTAACTATAACGGTCATTGCTTGGCTTGCTTTTCCCATCAAAACAGTATCAGTTTTAAGTGCGATCGCTCTTAATTGTGGTGCGGTAGAATTAGGTAACTTTTTTTGGGGATTACTCAAAGATTATCAAAAAGACCGATTGGTTTTATTCCTCGCTCCCGAACAAGATCCTTTAGGGGGTGGATATCATTTGATTCAGTCTCGTATTGCTATCGGTTCTGGGGAAATGTGGGGACAGGGGTTACATCAAGGAATTCAAACCCAACTAAATTTTATTCCCGAACAGCATACAGACTTTATTTTTTCAGCAGTGGGAGAAGAGTTAGGTTTTGTTGGCTGTATCCTTCTACTAATAGTTTACTGGTTGATTTTTTTGAGATTAGTCTGGATCGCCTCTGTTGCCAAAGATAATTTTGGTTCTCTTTTGGCTATTGGGGTTTTGTCAATGATTGCTTTTCAGGTCATTGTTAATATTAGTATGACCATCGGACTTGCCCCCATCACAGGCATTCCCCTACCCTGGATGAGTTACGGACGTTCTGCTTTATTAACTAATTTTATCGCGCTCGGTTTGGTAGAATCGGTAGCTAATTATCGAGAAAGGAAAAAAAATTTTATGAGAAATAACTAAGAGATTTTTCTTCTACTAAATAAAGATTTTATCTTATTTATCAAATACTTATCGACGATCGACCAATTGACGGAAGAGACGGTAGCTAGTACGAACTAAATCCAAAATAAAATAGGGTAATGGCAATCTATGCCAAGAAAATAAAGGTAAATATAGCCAATAGTAAGCTTTTTTTAAATCTTCCCAAGCGAAACAAGGTTCTTTCTTTAAAAAATCTGACACATCTACCACTAATCCCCTACCGTTTGACATCATTACGTTGCGTCCATGAACGTCATGGGGATACAAACCACGACTACGAGCATATTCTAAAGCGCGATCGATATCTTCAATTACCTGTTTGGGAATTTTTAAACCCCGATGCATACAGTCATAGAGGGTTACTCCGTATAATCTTTTTAGAACTAAAAAATTATTTTCCGCGTAAAAACATTCGGAAAAAGCAGGATGAGAACCCAAACGACGATATACCTCCACTTCTTCTTCCCAACCTAATCTTCCCAAAGCATAAACTTTTACTACTAAATCACAACAATCTGAATGGGAAAATACCCCTGCATAGTTTCCTGTCCCCAAAAGTTGCCAAGGTTCTAAAACTTGATGAACTATGACAGGATTATGAGGATTAGGACTCTCCATTTTGAGATTAGGAAGTAGTTCTTGATGGATACTTTCGATCGCTCGGTCTAAATCTTCTTGAGCTATAGCAAATTTACTATTAGCAACAAAATCACTATGGCGAAAAAATGACATTGGCAATTTAGCTCTATTAAGTAACTTATACTTTAGATTTTTATCTTCAAAGTCAATGGTGAATAAATAAATAATATCGTTTCTCACAAGTAACTGGAGAGATAAAAAATCGATTGTCACCTATTATTTGTGGGAATTGGTATCATTTTCTGTTTCTGGCAAGTTAATAGAATCTGACTTGACAGCAACTAAATCTGATGTACTGGTAGAAAAATGAGTAGAATCCGATTCTAATTTTTTTGGACAATGGTTAGATAGTTGTTGTCTTTTAATTTCCTCTACTTTTAATAAAATTAAGTATTCATAAAATGCCTGTAGAGTACACCAAGCAAAACCTGCCTTACCATCTAGAAAACCCCCCAGAAAAAAATACATATAGATCCAGCGCAAGAGGGGTCTAAAAGGCAACCGCAGAGATAAATCTTTCAAAGCACGTCTTTTTTCTACTTCAGATTTGCCAAAAAACAAGTTGCGCCAACTAACTTTACCACCTTCTAATTGACGGATTGTTTCCATTGCTTCATCGCTAGAATAACGATTATGTTTGTCAATCCAGCGAGTTAAACCTTTACCAGAAGTGTAGTGAGGATAAGTTTCTCGCAGAAAATCTGTTTTTCCGTTGCACACTTCTCTTTCTGTGTGACCATAATCGGTAAACCAAACTTTCCCCTTCTGAAACAACCGCATCTGATAGCGGGGATATTGAGTGCTGTGGCGAATCCATGTCCCCATAAACATAACTCTTTCTGCTACATAATAGCCGATCGCGCTAGAAAGTTTTGTTTCTTCAATACATTCAGCGAATAATTCAGGACTCATGCGCTCATCTGCTTCTAAAATATAAACCCATTCATGTTTAGTTTCTACTTCCTGGAGCATCCAAGTCCTTTGTTGACCATGACTTTCAAACTTGTGCTGAACTACTCGAACTGGGTATTTAGAAGCAATTTCAACAGTTCTATCTGTACTAAAAGAATCGACTACGATCACATCATCAGATAGCAAGGCTGATTCAATACAATCAGCAATATCTATTTCTTCGTTATAGGTAAGTATATAAACAGAGATCATGAAGGACTTTGTCTTAATTAATTATTTAAGGTCTTTTGAAAGATATTCGCTTTATTTTTACCTTAATTTACTTAGTTTGGGATATCTATTCTATTTTTCCCCAAAATCCTTCACTTCTACCAATCATGATTTTAAAAATAGGTAACAGATAAGAGTAATTTAACAAACAATTATCTATTACCTAGCTTTATCCTAATCAGGGCAATTTATGCCTTTGTCAGCAACTGTTCGGGTGGCAATTTAAGATTTTTTGCCAATCCTAAAATTTCCAATAGTTTAATCGTCATCCAAGTAATATCCAATTCCCACCATTGCAAACCATGACGGGCAGAGTATTGAAAAGCATGATGATTGTTATGCCAACCTTCGCCAAAAGTTAGTAAAGCTACCCACCAACAATTTTTCGATTTATCATTAGATTCATGGCTTTTGTAACCAAATTTGTGAGTTGCACTATTAACAAACCAAGTACAGTGAAATACTACTACCAAACGGACAAAAATTCCCCAAATCACAAAAGACCAACCTCCTAAAGAGTATAAAATCAGGCCTAAAACTACTTGAAGAGGAATAAAATATTTCTGACAAAATTGATAAAAAGGATCGTCAGCGATGTCTTTGGTATAACGGGGAATATCTTTGTTGGCAGGGTTTTCATATAACATCCACCATAAATGACTCCACCAAAAACCGCGATTAGAATCATGGGGATCGGGTTCAGTATCAGAATATTTATGGTGAATACGATGTAAACCAACCCAGTCAATTGGTCCTCCTTGACAAGCAAGAGCACCACAAAATATAAAAAAGTATTCTACTAACTTAGAAGTTTCAAAACTACGATGGGTAGCTAAACGATGGAATCCCAAAGTAATACCCCAACCTGCTGTAATCCAGTAGAGTATGAAAGCAATTCCAATCGCTCCCCAGCTAAAGTTACTTGGGAAAAGGGCTAATAAGGCTACGAGATGGATTGTAGCCATGTATATAATAATGCTCCAAGCTAAAGGAAGTTTTTTTGATGTAGCAACTGTCATTTAGTAACCTAAATCTCAACTTTATGCAATATTTTTGTGTCATGCCATTTACACAAAAAGAGAAATACAAAAAAATAAAGGAAAAGACATTGTCTGTTTTTTCCCTTACTTTTGGATGGACAATTTTATGTCCAATGGAGTTTTTACTAGATCGACGATCGAATTAGAACATATTGACATCCACAAGGGAAATGTTTTTCGATAGGTAAATGATATAGAAATTGGCATCTCCATAGACTTAATGAAAAGTTACAGTCTGCTACAAGAAGCAGAAAAAGCACTATTACCGATTTTTTCTGGTATTGACACCAAGGTCAAGCATAATTTAAGAAAAGTCTTAAAATCTTTTCGCGATCGCCGAGTAGGAGTCCAGCATTTTGCTAGTGTTAACGGATATGGACATGACGATCTCGGCAGAGAAACTTTAGATAAAGTATTTGCCCAAATTATGGAAGCCGAAGCAGCAGCAGTAAGAGTACAATTTGTTTCTGGAACTCATGCGATCGCTTGTGCTTTGTTTGGCGTACTTCGTCCTGGAGACGAAATGCTAGCAGTAGCTGGCGCACCCTACGACACTCTAGAAGAAGTAATCGGTATTCGGGGCAAAGCTCAAGGCTCTCTTGCCGAGTTTAACATTAAATACCGCCAGTTAGAGTTAACCGACCATGGAGAAATTGATTGGCACAGTCTGAAAACAGCAATTAAGCCTAACACCCGTTTAGTACTAATTCAGCGCTCCTGTGGTTATTCTTGGCGAAAAAGCTTATCGATCGCGGAAATTAAAGAAATTGTTCGGATTGTCAAAGAACAAAACCCGAATACAGTTTGTTTTGTCGATAATTGTTATGGTGAGTTTATCGAAGAACGAGAACCCACTGCTGTAGGGGCAGATTTAATGGCTGGTTCTTTGATTAAAAATCCTGGAGGAACAATTGTTACTACAGGAGGATATGTAGCCGGTAAAGCAGAATTAGTAGAAGCAGCAGCATCCCGCTTAACTGCACCTGGGATTGGCAGTAGTGGAGGGGCAACATTAGACCAGAATCGCTTACTATTTCAAGGCTTGTTTTTAGCACCTCAAATGGTAGGAGAAGCAATTAAAGGGAGTCATCTAATCGCCTATGTTTTCGATAAATTGGGCTATCCAGTTAATCCTTTACCTTTAGTACCCCGTCGAGATATTATTCAAGCAATTAAATTAGGTAGTGCAGATAAACTAATCGCTTTCTGTAAGGCGATTCAAAGGCATTCTCCTATCGATTCCTACTTGGAACCCATTCCTGCCGAAATGCCTGGGTATGAGAGCAAATTAGTGATGGCTGGAGGTACATTTATCGATGGTAGCACCTCAGAATTTTCTGCTGATGGCCCCTTAAGGGAACCTTACATTGTCTTTTGTCAGGGTGGTACTCATTGGACGCATATTTCGATCGCACTTGAAGCAGCAATTGATTCAGTTCAGCAATTCTCATTTTAAAAAAGTAACAAGCGATACAGACAGAAATAAAGCCATGACAGTTATATAAAATGCGATCGCGAAATGCTATTTCGCGATCGCATTTTGTTTCTAAAGAATGTTGGACAGGTCTAATTTCAGT